>JAQTPA010000002.1 GCA_028713155.1 Candidatus Omnitrophota bacterium
AGGCGCGCCGGAACCAGCGCGGCCTTTGGAAATAACACACCCGGCCTTATCGGATAGGCCGGTGTGCACTTATTGTGCAAGGAGGTAATTATGTTACGCCAATTAAGCGCAGGTGAATCGCATGGCAAGGCAATAGTGGCTATCCTGGAAGGCCTGCCGGCAGGCCTGAGGGTAGGATTGGATTTTGTGAATAAAGAATTAAAACGCCGGCAATCCGGGTTTGGCCGCGGTAAACGTATGCAGATTGAAAATGACCGTGCGCAATTACTCTCGGGCCTTAAAAATAATACGACTTTAGGCAGCCCGATTACCCTGCTTATCCAGAATAAGGATTCCAGTATTGAAAGACTGCCTAAGGTTTTATCTCCGCGGCCGGGACATGCGGATTTAGCCGGTTTTTTAAAATACGGCTTTAGCGATATAAGAGAAGTTTTAGAGCGCGCTTCAGCCAGAAGCACGGCGGCAACAGTGGCTGTAGGCGCATTATGCAAGATTTTCCTGAATGAATTCAAGGTGAAAATTAACAGCAGAGTTTTATTGGTAGGCGGAGAAAACAGCCCTTTGGCTAGGCAGGCAAAAATAAGCGAAGCGATCAAGAATAAAGATACCGTAGGCGGAGTATTGGAAGTGGCAATCAAGGGTGTGCCGGTTGGCTTGGGTAGTTATGTCCAGCCGGACAAGCGCCTGGATGGAAGGTTGGCCCAGGCAGTAATGTCTATCCCCGGGATTAAGGCGATAGAGATCGGCTTAGGGTATGGCTATGCGATAAGTTTTGGCTCTGAAGTGCATGATGCAATTTATCACTCTAGAGACAAAGGGTATTTTCGTAAAACGAATAATGCCGGCGGCATTGAAGGCGGGATTTCAAACGGCGAGGATATAATTTTACGCGCCTGCATGAAACCGATCTGCACTTTGATGCGTCCTTTGGCTTCGGTTAATGTCCATACCGCTAAGGCCGCTCTCGCCGCGGTTGAACGTTCAGATACGTCGGTAGTCAGCGCCGCCGCCGTAGTGGCAGAATCTGCCGCAGCTTTTGTATTAGCCGATGCGTTTTTGGAGAAATTCGGCCAGGATTCCCTGAGAGATATTAAAGAGAATCATAGAAATTATTTAAAAAGAATCCGTTAGAAAATTTCATCCCCCGCGTCTATTGCATTAGAAGGGGGGTGATTTTTATGGAGGAGAATGCGATTCAAGTCAGCCGTATCTACCGCGTGGACGGCGAATCAAAACTAAAGGCTTTTGCTGACGTAACTTTGGCGGGAATAGTCGTCAAGGGTTTTAGTATTGTTGACGGCAGCAAGGGTTTGTTTGTGAGCATGCCGCGGCACCAAGGGAAAGACGGGAAATGGTACGACACAGTCTATCCGGCGACCAAAGAGCTTAAAGCGCAGCTTTGCGCAGCGGTTTTGACAGCTTATAAAGAATAAGGGCCAGGGGCGGCCCTAGTAAGGGCCGTCCCTGAATCAAAGATGAAAAATATTTATTTAGTGGGATTTATGGGGACAGGTAAGAGCGCGGTAGGAAGCGCATTAGCCAGAAAGAAGAAGTGGCAATTTATTGACCTGGACGGGCTTATTGAGTTAAGAGAAAAGAGGCCCATAACTGACATTTTTGCCAAAGAAGGCGAAGCGTATTTCCGGCGCCTGGAAAAGAAAACCTTAAAAGAAGTAGCTAAAGAGAAAAAGTTTGTGGTTGCCTGCGGCGGCGGCATTGTTATTGATGAAGGGAATATAAGGATTATGAAGGATACCGGCATAATCATTTGCCTTAAGGCCAGCCCCGGGAAGATATTAGAGAGGGTTTCCGGAGCTCTGCACCGGCCGTTGCTTAATGTGCCGAACCCTAAAGAAAGAATAGAACTGCTGCTTAAGCTGCGCTCGCCTTATTACGCCAAGGCCCATAAATGCATAGATACTTCCAGGCTTTCAATAAAAGAAGTAGTTGCTAAAATATTAAAAGTATCATCCGGCAGGAATAAAAAGCAATATCTTAAAATATGACAAGCCTTGAAGCACTGGTGGCTTTGAATATGGCGGGTAGCCTGGGAAGCAGCCGGTTAAATAAGCTGCTGGAGTATTTTGGCCGGCCCCAGGATATATTCAGCGCTCCTGCCGCTGAATTGATTAAAGTATCCGGAATCGGAGAAAATTTAGCCGGCCGTATCCATTCTTTTAAAAAAGAAGATTTAGCAGAAGAACTGCAAGAAGCCGCTAGGCTTGGTTTAAAGATTATCCCGATTACAGGCGAGGGCTATCCGGAGAACTTAAAGAATATTCCGGGTTCGCCGATCGTACTTTATGTAAAAGGAGAGATAAAACAAGAAGATAATCTGGCTATAGGCGTTGTCGGTTCGCGCCAGGCTTCTTTTTACGGATTAAGGGCGGCAGAAAAATTCGCCTCGGAATTAGCCGCCGCAGGTTTTACGATTGTTTCGGGTATGGCCCGCGGCATAGATACCGCCAGCCATCGCAGCGCATTAAAAGCCGGCGGCCGCACGCTGGCAGTGATGGGCAGCGGTTTTAAGCATATTTATCCCCAAGAGAATAAAGAATTAGCCGAAGAGATCTGCCGTTCGGGAGCGGCCATCTCCGAATTCCCTTTAAATGCACCGCCTCTAAAAGAAAATTTTCCCCGTCGTAACCGCATTATCAGCGGATTAGGCTTAGGGTTATTAGTTGCCGAGGCAGCCCGGAACAGCGGCGCATTGATTACGGCGGACTTTGCGCTTGAGCAAGGCAGGGAGGTATTCGCCATTCCCGGGAAGATTGATTCTAACAACTCCTGCGGCACCAACGCGCTGATTAAGCAGGGGGCGAAGCTGGTAACCGAAGTTGAGGATATATTAGAGGAATTTAATCTTACGCGCGCCTTTCCTAAAAAAGAGGACGCAGTGCCAAAATATAATTTAGAGAATGAAAATGAAAACAGGCTTTATGGATTAATCACTAACAGAGGTATTTTGCTGGACGAATTAATTGAAAAGGCAAATATGGATATTCCTGAAATTTCTGCTATACTTCTGGCTTTACAGCTAAGAAAACTAGTCAGACAACTTCCGGGCAAACAATTCGTAAGGAGCGCTTAATGAAGAAGAAAAGTTTGGTGATCGTCGAGTCGCCGACCAAGGCCAAGACCATCGGCCGGATCCTGGGAGAAGGTTTTAGCGTAGTCTCTTCCATGGGCCATATTATTGACCTTCCGCAGAAAAAGCTCGGGGTGGTGATAGAAAAAGATTTTGAACCGGAATATGTGACGCTAACCGGCAGGCAGAAGGTTTTGACGGAAATTAAAAAAGAGGCTAAGGGTAAAGCTATTGTTTATGTTGCGACTGATCCTGACCGCGAAGGCGAGGCCATCGGCTGGCAGATAAAAGAACGCATCCTAAAAGGAGCAAATATATTAAGAGTCACTTTCCATGAAATTACGCCGGCTGCGGTCAAAGAGGCGTTCAAACACCCGCGGGAGTTTGACGCTAAAATGGTCGAGGCGCAGGTCGGCCGCAGGGTCTTAGACAGGATCATGGGTTATTTTTTAAGCCCGCTGCTCTGGAAAAAAATTGCCCGGGGCTTAAGCGCCGGGCGCGTCCAGTCAGTGGCCTTACGCTTAATTGTCGAGCGCGAGCGGGAGATCCAAAAATTCGTCCCCCGCGAATATTGGGAGATTGAAGCTAAGCTGGCAAAAGGAGAGAGTGAATTCTCCGCCAAGCTGGACAAGGTAGATGCCCAAAAAGCGCAAATTGCTAAAAAAGAAGAAGCGGATAATCTCTGCGGCGAAATCAGGCAGAATAAATTTGTGGTCTCGGAGATTAAGAAGAGCGAAAAAAAACGTTACGCCGAGCCGCCGTTTATCACCAGTACCCTGCAGCAGGACGCTTTTAACAAATTAAGGTTCAACGCGAATAAAACCATGTTCGTTGCGCAAGGCCTCTATGAAGGCATTGATACGGGTGCGGATAATCCGGTGGGCTTAATTACCTATATGCGTACGGATTCTCCGCGCGTAGCTCCCGAGGCCATTAATGAAGTGCGCAGTTTTATCTCCAGGAGCTTTGGCCAGGAATTTGTCCCGGAAACTCCAAACTATTACAAAGTGAAAAAGCTCGCTCAGGAAGCGCATGAAGCTATCCGGCCTACTTTTGTATCGCGCCATCCGGATAGCCTGAAAACTTTCTTGACTCCTGACCAGCAAAAATTATATGAGCTTATTTATAACCGTTTTGTGGCCAGCCAAATGAAGCCTGCTGTCTATGCCGTAACCTCCGTAATTATAGAAGCAGGCAGGTATCAATTTAACGCATCGGGAAGCACGCTTACTTTTAGCGGTTTTATGGCAGCTTATAACAGGAATGGCGAAGATGAAGAGTCAGAGAAAGATAAGGAGAAGAAAAATATAATACCTCCCCTGGAAAAAGGAGATAGTCTGGAGTTATTGAATCTCCTGCCTTCGCAGCATTTTACCAAGTCTGCGCCGCGTTATTCTGATAGTTCCTTGATTAAGGCGCTGGAAGAAGATGGAATCGGCCGGCCCTCAACCTATGCGCCGATAATCTATACTTTGATCTTGCGCGATTACGTGCGCCGGATTAAAGGGTACCTTAACCCGACGGAGCTGGGTTTTATGGTCTGCGAACTGTTGGTTGAATATTTTCCTAAAATTATAGATGTAAATTTTACGGCTGCCCTGGAGGATAAACTTGACCAGATTGAAGAAGGCAGCTTGGGGCGGATTAAGGTCCTACAGGATTTTTATGTGCCTTTTAAAGAGAGCCTGGATTTTGCTCAAGGAAATATCAAGAAGGAAGTTATTACTACGGATGAGGTCTGCGCTAAATGCGGTAAGCCCATGATTGTCAAGTGGGGCAGGCGGGGAAAGTTTTTAAGTTGTTCCGGGTTCCCGGAGTGTAAAAATTCCAAGTCCATTACCTCGGGAGTTAAATGCCCGCAAGCCGATTGCGGCGGAGAATTAATCGAGCGCCGCTCCAAGCGCGGATTTTTCTACGGATGTTCTAATTTCCCGCAGTGCAGGTTTACTTCGCGTACTTTACCCGAGGATAAAGAATAAAATAGGGGTTAGGGACCGTTTCCCTATAGGGATAGGGAAACGGTCCCTATGCGTATTATGGATAAATATATTGAAAAATTCATGCGGTATATGGAGATCGAGAAAAATTATTCGGAACATACCTTGACAAATTATAAGCTGGATTTAAAAGATTTCAATAAATTCTGCGGGGAGCTTAACCTTGAAAAAATAGATTATTTGCTTTTAAGAAAATATCTGGCGGTTTTAAAGGAAAAAAATTTGGGGAACAGGACGGTTGGCCGGCACCTTTCGGCGTTACGCAGTTTTTTCCGGTTCCTTTGCCGCGAGGGCTATCTAAAGGCTAACCCCATCCTTATGCTCTCCAGCCCCAGGCTGGATAAGCACCTGCCTTCTTTTATGACGGAAGAAGAGGTGTTTAAATTAATCGAATCCGCCCTGCCCAAAGATAATAATGATGAATTGGGTTTACGTAACCGGGCGATATTAGAAACTTTTTATTCCAGCGGCCTAAGGATCTCCGAATTAGTAGCCTTGAGCCTTGATGACGTAGATTTTATCGCGGGGATAGTCAAGGCTAAAGGTAAAGGTAAAAAAGAGCGGGTTGTGCCGATAGGGGATGCGGCATTAACAGCGATAAGAAAATACCTGGATAAACGCAAAAAACAGAGTAACGCGGTATTCTTAAATAAGAATGGTAAGCGCATTTCTACAAGGGGCGTGCGCGATGCGGTAGGGAAATATTTGAAAAGCGCGGGTATCCAGCGGGGGGTATCCCCGCATACTTTCCGGCATTCTTTTGCCACGCATTTATTGAACCGGGGAGCTGACCTGCGTACGGTCCAGGAATTATTGGGCCACGCGAATTTATCCACTACGCAGATTTACACGCACCTGACAACCGATAAGCTGAAGAACGTGTACGACAAGGCGCATCCCCACGCCTAAAAGGAGAATATGCTTATATTGTATGATTTAATATTTTTAACCTTTATTTTAATCTGCCTGCCGGTATATTTATTTAAAGGCAAATTTCATCGCGGGTTTTTAGCGCGCCTGGGAGTTTTACCCGGGAATTTATTATTGGACAGGCCGATCTGGGTGCATGCCGTAAGCGTAGGAGAAGCAAAATCCATCCGCGGCTTGGTTGAAGAGCTGCGTAAAATTTATCCGGCCAAGAAATTTGTCATTTCTACCGTTACTCCTACCGGGAACAAGATTGCCCGGGATTTAAAGAAACCCGGCGACCTGGTTACGTATCTGCCGCTGGATTTTAGTTTTGTAGTAAACAGGGTGATTAAACGGATTAATCCGTCCCTGTTTATTATTGCCGAAACCGAAATCTGGCCGAATCTGGTAGCTTGTCTTTATAAGAAAGGTATCCCTATTGTTACGGTTAACGCCAGGATATCCGACGCTTCTTTCAACGGATACTTCGCAATTAAGTTTTTGATTAAACCCATTTTAAACAGGATAAGTTTATTCTGCTGCCAGACTGAATCTGACGCCGCAAGATTGGAGAAGCTGGGGGTTGCGCCTGCGAAGATAAAGGTAACCGGGAATATGAAATTTGATCAGTTAATTCCTGTCCAGGCAGCCGGCTACAGGGAGAAATTGGGCCTCAGGCCCGGCGAGAAGCTTTTCATCGCCGGTTCTACCCACGAGGGAGAAGAGGAAATAATATTGAGCGCCTACAAGAGCCTGTTGGATAATTTTCCTTCCTTGAAGCTTCTCATTGCCCCGCGCCATCCCCAGAGGTTAGTCCACCTCCTGAAAACTATATCCGGGTTTGGGTTCAACGGCCTGGAAATCTCTAAGCTGGGTTCCCGGAGTTTATCCGGAATAACTAATCCGGTTTTCGTCCTGGATACTATCGGGGAGCTGGCTAATTTTTATACGGCGGCGGACGCAGTTTTTGTGGGCGGAAGTTTAATCAAAAAAGGCGGGCATAATATTTTAGAGCCGGCGGCCTTGGGTAAGCCCGTTATCTTCGGCCCGCACATGTTTAATTTCCGCGATATAGCGGAGATGTTTTTAAAGGATAATGCTGCTATAATGATAAAAGACGGAGATGATTTATTATCGGTTTTAACGCGACTTTTAAAAGACAGCTCCCTGGTTGTTCAACTCAAGGCTAACGCCGTAAGCGTCATAGCAAAAAATCAGGGCGCGACGAGAAAAAACAGCCAGGCGCTTGGCGCGATAGGATTAGCAAATGGAAATTAAAGCCAGGCAGAATAACGGTATTATAATTTTAGATTTAACCGGGCGTATTGACGTAGACTCCGCCAACCTGGTGGAAGTAGTCGGGCAATGTGTCCGTGACGGTTATAACGATATACTCTGCAACCTGGAGGATGTGGATTTTATTGATTACATGGGTACTTCCGTGGTTGTCATTGCCTATAAAGAGGTAATGAATAACCAGGGAAGGATGAAATTCTGCAATGTGCCGGTGCATATCAGGAATATTCTTTGCATCGCCGGGATGGACCGGGTCATTGAGATCTACCCGGACGAGGAGCTGGCTTTAAATAGTTTTAAAGAAGACAAGGTTATTGAAGATATACAGAAGATGCAGCTGCGCCGCAGGTTTAAACGCCTGCCTATTGATATAAAGGTAGAGCTAAAGGCCAAGTATGCCAGAAATCCCGTGTGCTTGAAGCTTGACCTGTTGAATTTAAGCGCTATCGGCGCCTTCATTTTCGGTTGCAATAAATTTAAGCTTGGCGATGAAGTAATCCTTAAAATGAAACTTCCTCCCAAGCGCGAGGCCTTGGAGTTAGAAGCCAAGGTCGTCTGGATTCCTGATAAGCAGGTCCAGCCGCATTCTTACCCCGGCGTAGGAATAGAATTTATCAATATCTCCCCGGGCCTCCAGCAGAAACTTATTGATTTTATTGAAAGAAACTTTTCCTTTATGTCTACGGATTAAACCGCTAAAAATGCTTAATTCCGAATTTATTCCTAAGGCAGTTATTTTTGATATGGACGGCGTAATTATTGATTCCATGCCGTATCATTTTTTGGCCTGGTATGAGGCGTTAAGGCCGTATGGCGTGCGGGTGAGTTGTTTTGAGGTCTATTCCAAGGAAGGCGAGAAATGGGAAAAGACACTTAGGGATTTACTGGCGCGCTCGGGTATAAAACCTGCTCCTCAACTTTTAGCCGAGATATTTTCCAGCCGCCAGAGGATATTCAAAAAATTTTTCCGGCGTTTTCTCTTTAAGGGAGCAAAAGAATTTATACTATGTCTCTACCGGAAAGGTTATTCCCTGGGCCTGGTCACCGGAAGCCCGCTTAAAGAGGTAAATAAAATACTCCCGCGGGAGATTATCTCTTTATTTAAAGCTATCGTAGCCGGTGACCAGGTAAAAAGGGGTAAGCCGGACCCTGCTCCCTATTTAAAAGCCAGCCGTTTGCTTAAATGCAGGCCCAGCCAGTGCCTGGTTGTGGAAAACGCGCCCCTGGGCATAGAATCCGCTAAAAGGGCAGGGATGTTTTGCGTTGCCGTTACCACGAGCCTGCCTAAGGAATACCTTAAGAAAGCAGACATTATTGTTGATAAACTGCAGGATATCCCGGGTTTGATTGAGCCGTCCTGCAAGAAGGTTGCCGCTAAGAGATAAATCTCCTATCTTGTTGTATTTAAAAGGCTTTTCTTCCTGATAAAGCTGTTGCTTCTTGTTTTTTCCTGTGCTATCATAATAAACTAATATGAAGAGATATCTTTACAATCTGGCGACGGACAAAGAGAAGGGATTTTTTGCGTTTTTAGTCAAATTCCTGCTGCTTTTGGCTTCTTTTATCTATGGGGCACTGATCAGAGGATTAATCCTGTTTTTTTCATTCAAGCCAGCCAGGTTAAATTGCAGAGTCATTAGTATCGGCAATATTACCCTCGGCGGCACAGGTAAAACTTCCCTAGTTGAGTTTATCAGCCGCTACCTTAGGGATAAGGGGCATAGGTTAGCGGTATTAAGCCGGGGGTATAAGAAAATTGACGGGGAAATGGGGGATGAGCCGGCCATGCTGCTTAAGCATTTAGGCGATATCCCGGTAATTGTAGATAAAGACAGGGTGCGTGCCGCAAAGAGAGCCATAAAAGAATATGGGGTAGATACGGTTATTCTTGATGACGGTTTGCAGCAATGGCGCCTTAAAAAGGATTTAGAGATTGTGACGGTTAGCGCGGCGCAGGGGTTGGGTAACCGCCACATGCTGCCGCGGGGGATATTGCGCGAACCGCTTCGCGCACTTAGGCGCGCGGATATTTTTATTTTAACCAAAACCGGCTTTACCGGCGATTTAAAGACAATCCGAAGCGACCTTAACAAAATTAATCCCGCGGCGCAAATTCTGGAGTCTACGCATGTTCCGTTAGGATTTTACGCTATCGATAAGCCGGAAGAATTATTGAAACCGGATTATTTGAAAGCTAAGCCGGCGGCTTTATTTTCCGGAATAGGCGAGCCAGAGGCGTTTAGCGGTTTAATGCGCTCCCTTGGCGTGCATATCGGCCTGGATTTAAGGTTTGCCGACCATCATAATTACAGCGAGGAAGAGCTGGAGGATATCTGCGCTAAGGCAAGAAAAGCGGATTTAGGCATAATTGTTACGACGGTAAAAGATGCTTCCCGGTTGTCCGACGCGGACATTGGGATATTCGGGAAGCATAAGTTATTAGTTTTACGTATCGCGCTAAAAATTACTAAAAATGAAGAACAGCTTATTACTAGATTACTTAGCCTGTATTCTCTTTAAGGCATTAGGGGCGTTATTCAGGTTCCTGCCGGTAGGGGTAACTCTTTTCCTGGGACGGAGGCTGGGGGACTGGCTTTACTATTTTGACGCTAAGCACCGCGCCAGGAGTTACGCTAATATAAAAAACGCCCTGAGAGAAAGTTTAACCCTGGAAACTATTTGCCGGGTTACCCGGGAATTCTACCGGTCGTTCGGCCAGAGCATAATCGAAATATTTTTAATCCCCAAGGTAGATAAGGCCTATATGGAGAAATATATTGAAATAGAGGGATTAGAAAATATTTATAGCGGGCTAAAAAAGGGAAAAGGCGCGGTCCTTATTTCAGTGCACGCCGGGAGCTGGGAACTCGCCAATATTATCTGCGCTAACTGCGGTTTCCCTTTTTACCTTTTTGTCAAGGACCAGGGGTTTCCCCGTTTAAATAAACTGCTGAACAGCTATCGTCAGAAAAAAGGCTGCCGGATAATTACTAAAGAAGGCGGCTTGAAGCAATTGATCGCAGCGCTTAAAAACAATTCCGCGGTCGGCATAACCCTGGACCAGGGAGGTAAAAGCGGAGATCTGGTTGAATTCTTCGGTCAGAGCGCTTCTATGTCTACCGGAGGGATAAAAATAGCTTTAAAATATGATACCGCGATTATCCCGGTATATTTTACAAGAACCAAGGGCCCGAAGATAAAAGTCCTGGTGGGTAAGGAATTGGAGCTGGTTAAAACCGCAGACGCAGCGCAAGACCTCCAGGATAATTTAAAGAAAGTCACCCGGGTGTTCGAAGATTTTATCCGGGCCTACCCTAAGGAATACCTTTGGACTTATAGAATCTGGAAATATTCGGACGAAAAAGATATTCTTATCCTAAATGATGGTAAGCCCGGGCACCTGCGCCAATCAGAGGCCTTGAGCCGTATAATTACGCAGCGCCTGGAAAATAAAGGTATCCGGGTAAGGGCCAGTGCCGTGGAGATAAAGTTCCAAAATAAATTAGCTAAATTAGTTTTTTCCTTAAGCAGCCTTTTATCAGGCAAGTATCCTTGCCCAAGCTGCCTTTGGCACTTGAGAAAGTTTCTCCAGGCGGATACCTATGCGGCGCTTGCGCATTCCCGGTCCGATATCGTTATCTCCTGCGGTTCCGGCAGCGCTCCGGTTAACTTTATTATCTCGCGCCAGGCGCAAGCCAGGTCTATCGCGATAATGCGGCCGTCATTCTTGAGTCTGAAAAAATTTGATTTAGTGGTTATGCCCCAGCATGACCGTCCGCCCAAAAAAAGGAACATAGTGGTAACTAAAGGAGCGCTCAATTTGATAACCCCAAGGTACCTTGAGGAACAATCCGCGGAGTTAGTTAAAAGGTATAATTTAGATCCCCGGGTTTTTTATATCGGATTACTGTTAGGCGGCAATAGCAAAAAATTTATTTTGGACAAAGCTTTAGCCGCCAGGTTAGCCGGCCAGGTCAAGGCAGCCGCCGAAAAGATGGATGCCTCTATTCTCATAACTACCTCGCGGCGTACTTCGGCAGAAGTGGAAGGCTTGCTAAAACAAGAGTTTAAGGAATATCCGCGCTGTAAACTTATGGTTATCGCTAATGAAAAGAATATCCCGCAGGCTGTGGGCGGTATTTTGGCCTTAAGCCAGTTCGTCATAACCTCTCCGGAAAGCATATCCATGATTTCTGAAGCAGCCAGCAGTGCTAAATTTGTAGTAGTTTTTAAATCCGCGGGCTTGAGCCGTAAACACGCAAATTTCCTTAAGGGCCTTGCGCTGAACAATTACATATATTTAAGCGAGATAGATAGGTTAGACCGGACAATTGCGGATATCCGGCAGAATAAAGAGCCGGTAAAAGTTTTAGCAGACAGGGAGACGGTTAGTAAGGCGATAGAAAAGGTGTTCTGAGGAGATTATGAATATTTTGCAGGTATTGCCTGAGCTTAATGTCGGCGGCGTAGAAACCGGGACGCTGGACCTAGCCAAATATTTGATGCGTTTGGGACATAAGGCAGTGGTGGTTTCTGCCGGCGGCTCACTGGTCAAGGATTTAGAGGAATTGGGTGCTGTCCACTATCATCTGCCGGTGCACAAAAAATCTATTTTTTCAATTATAAAAACGGTTCCGCTTCTGGCGGAGATTATTAGAAAAGAAAAAATAGATATCGTGCACGCGCGTTCGCGCGTCCCTGCCTGGATCGCCTATTTTGCCTGCCGCCAGACAAAAGCCGTCTTTATTACTACTTGCCACGGTTATTATAAAAAACACCCTTTTAGTTATGTGATGGGCTGGGGAAAAAAAGTGATTGTCTTAAGTAACGTCATTGCCCGGCATATGATCGAGGATTTTACTGTCCCGCATGAACGGATAAGGCTTATTCCGCGCAGCGTGGACCTGGAAAAATTCAAATATTTAAGCCCCGATAAAAAACGCGGCCGGGAATTCAATGTCGGTATTATCGGAAGGATTACTCCGTTAAAAGGCCACCTTTATTTTATCAAGGCCATGGCTAAAGCAGCCAGGGCTATTCCCTATTTAAAGATTTGGGTAGTCGGGGATGCGCCGAGTTCCCGCCAGGCTTATAAAGAACAGATAGAGGTTTTGGTCAGGAGGCTGGGGCTGGGCCACTGCACGGAATTCCTGGGGACGCAGAGGAACATACCCGAACTATTACTGAATTTAGATTTGGTGGTCCTGGCGACTACTACTCATGAGGCGTTTGGCAGGGTAATCGTGGAGGCGCAGGCTGCCGGAGTGCCGGTAGTGGCTACCGAGGTGGGCGGGGTAGTGGATATCATTGAAAATGGCCGCACCGGATTAATGGTCCCTCCGAGCGACCCGCAGAGTATGGCTGAAGCGGTGGTCAAGATATTTAAGGACCCTCGCCTGGCGGCCGAACTTGCCGAGGAGGCCTATAAAAAGGTAAAGGAAAAATATAATGTTGAGTTGATGGTAAAAAATACGCTGGACGTTTACACGGAGGCGCTCAGTAATTTTAAGCTTTTAATCATCAAGCTAAGTTCTTTGGGGGATATAATTTTATCTACTCCGGGCCTGCGGGCGATCAGAGAAAAGTTCCCGCGCCATAAGATCAGTTTTTTAGTGGGAGAGGAAGCTAAGGAAGCGTTGCTGCGCTGCCCTTATATAGATGAGTTGCTGGTCGTTGACCTTAAAAATAAAGATAAGGGGTTAAAGGGGCTGCTGGGTATCGGCCGGGTATTAAGAAAGAAGAATTTTGATCTAGTTATTGACCTGCAGAATAACCGGGCGAGCCACTGGCTTTCTTTCCTGTCTTTAAGCATTGAGCGTTACGGTTACGATAACAAGAAGTTCGCTTTTCTGCTCAATCATCGGATTAAGGACGATAAACCCGCTATTGACCCGGTAACGCATCAATTCCGGCTCCTAAGGATGCTGGGGATAGATTTAAAAGACAGCCATTTGGAGCTGTGGCCGGGCAAGAGTGATGATGAGTATGTGGAGAGCCTGTTGAATACGGAGTGGTTGAGCGCCGACCAGAAGATTATCGGGATAAACATTAGCGCCAGTAAACGCTGGCTCACGAAATGCTGGCCTCAAGGGCATATCGCTAAATTATGCGAAGAGCTGGGCTTAAGAAATATGCGCGTGGTCATTACCGGCACGCATGATGATACAGCCGAGGCAAGTGCCCTGATTTCCATGGTGAAGAATACTAAAATTATCAATGCCTGCGCCAAGACTACCATTAACCAGTTAGCTTGCCTGATTAAACATTGTTCTTTATATATCTCGGCGGATTCTTCGCCTTTACATATAGCCGCGGCAATGGGTGTGCCGGTAATCGCGTTTTTCGGGCCCACTGATCCGGCAAGGCATATGCCTCCGGTAAGAAATTCCCTGGTTATCAAAAGAGACCTGACCTGCAGCCCTTGTTATAAGCCAAAATGCCGGCATAAGAGATGTATGAATCTGATCAGGGTTGAGGAAGTATTAGCCGGTATAGACAAAATGTTGAAATGAATATTCTCCATATAACCAATCATCTTGATGTCGGCGGTATAACCAGCTACGTATTGACTCTGGCAGGCGGCTTGAAGAAAAGAGGGCATAACGTATATGTCGCTTCTTCGGGGGGAGAGTTGGCCTTTAAATTTAAAGAAGCCGGGGTAATTTATATCCCCATAGCGATAAAGACAAAGAAGGAGTTAAGCCCCGGGATAATTTCTAGCGCCATTAAATTATCTGGTATAATAAGAAAATATAAAATTGATATAATCCATACGCATAGCCGGACCACTCAGGTCTTAGGCTGTCTCTTGCATAAATTTACCGGGCGAATGCGTATTTTCACCTGCCACGGGTTCTTTAAGCGCAGGCTCTTGCGCAGGATTTTTCCCTGCTGGGGAGAGGGTATAATCGCTATAAGCGGGCAGGTAAAAGAACATCTGGTTAAGGATTTTAAAGTTCCGGATAAGGATATTGTTGTAATAAATAACGGGATAGACCTGGATAGGTTTAAAGCGGTAGCCTCAAAACCAAAAATCCAGATGAAGAAAAACCTGGGGTTAAGCGACGGGCCGGTAATAGGGATCATTGCCCGGCTTTCGGATGTGAAAGGGCATAAATATCTTATTACCGCTATGAAAAAAGTCCTGGAAAAATACCCCGCGGCCCAGTTACTCATTGTGGGTACGGGAAAAACGCAGGGGGATTTAACCGGGTTAGCCGGCAGCTTAGGGATAGGTAAAAGCGTATTTTTTATTCCGGAAATTTCGGATACAATAGAGGCGTTAGCCGCGATAGATATATTTGTTATGCCTTCGCTCCAGGAGGGATTGGGCCTGGCGCTGATGGAGGCAATGGCCGGGGGCCTGGCGGTCATCGGTTCAAATGTCGGTGGGATTAGAACTCTGATCCAGCCCGGGCAGAACGGTTTATTAGCCAGCCCGGCTGACAGCGAAGAATTGGCTGCCGCAGTGTTAACATTGCTTAGCGACCCTTTAAAAAGGGCGGAGCTGGGTAAACAAGCGCAGGTTTTCATCCAAAATAATTTCTCTCAAGAGAAAATGGTCCGGGAGACCGAAAAGGAGTACTTAAGGTGCTTAAACGCAGAAGATTAGTTTTTCTCGGGATAGTATTTCTTATTGGCATATTCTTAAGCGCTGCGTTTTTACGCAGCCGCTATAACGTACCTATACTTATGTACCATTCTATAAGCCCCAAACCAAACTCTTCTATCGAGCTTTTGATAGTTAAGCCCGAAATATTCCGGCGGCAGATGCGTTTTTTAAAAAAGCATCATTATAATGTCGTGCCTTTAAGCTCAGTCGCCGATTTAATCAGGGATAATAAGAAGATTCCTCCCCGAACAATAGCCATAACTTTTGACGACGGATATAAGGATAACTACACTTACGCCTTCCCGATACTTAAGGAATATAACTTTCCGGCGACGGTATTTGTTATCATCAATGAAATCGGCAGACCCGCCCAGGACAGGATTTCCTGGGATGAGATAGCGCTTATGCAGGAATCGGGACTGGTTACCTTTGGCAGCCATACCCTTACGCATCCTTATTTTTCGAAGGAAGTTTCGCCGGGAAGCCTTAAAAAAGAAATCCGGGATTCCAAAAAAATATTAGAAAAGAAACTAGGGAGGAAGGTGGATAGTTTTGCTTATCCGGTAGGCCGGTTTGACTCAAGGAGCAGGCAGGAGGTTATTGATGCCGGTTATCGGCTGGCTGTAGCGAGTAACCCGGGTAAGGCCTTCTCCGACAGGGATGTATTTGCCCTCAAGAGATTGAGAATTTCCCGGAATTGCTCCAATTTATTTATTTTTTGGGTAGAGACAAGCGGTTATTATAATTTTATACGGGAACTTAAACGCAAGAAATAATGCCGGAAAACAAGAGAGTACTTATTTTTAACGTCAATTGGCTGGGAGATGTGCTTTTTTCTACGGCGGTAATCCGGAATGTCCGGCGCAACTTTCCGGGGAGCTTTATCGCCTGCATCGTTCCCAGCAGGTGCTATCCGGTCCTGAAAGGAAACCCACATCTAGATGAAATTATCATCTTTGACGAAAAAGACCGTCATAAAGGGATTTTCCAGCAATTGGATTTTGTGCGCGTGCTTAAAGAAAAAAGATTTGATGTAGTTTTTCTTTTGCACCGCTCCTTTAGCCGTGCGCTTATCTGCCGCCTCGCCGGCATACCCGAAAGAATAGGGCATCATACCAAGAAGAGGGGATTTTTGTTGACCAAAAAAATTATGCCTCCCAGGAGGGATTCGCTGCACCGCATAGACTATTATCTAAGCGTAATCGAAAAGGCCGGATTAAAAGTTGAAGACCGCTATACAGAATTTTTCGTAAGCGAGGAAGATACTGCTTACGTTGAAAATTTCCTGGATAAAAATTCGGTGGCTAAAGGCGATTCTATCGCGGTAATCAACCCCGGGGGGAACTGGATGCCCAAGCGCTGGCCCAAAGAATACTGGGCAGAGCTGGCGGATAAATTAATTGAGGAATTTGGCGCAAAAGTGATTATCACCGGTTCGCATAATGATTTGTCGCTCTGTAGGGATATCCAGGGAAGAATGCTGCATAAACCGCTCATCGCCTGCGGCGTCTTTAACCTCAAGCAACTGGGGGCCTTGGCGAAAAGAGCGGATTTATTTATTACTGCCGATACCGGCCCTTTGCATATTGCTAATAGTATAGGCGCCAAAAAAATAATCGCCCTCTTTGGCCCCACTACACCAGAAATAACCGGGCCGTATCCAGCAAAAAATGTCAGGATCTTGCAAAAAGATGTCGGTTGCGTTATCCCCTGTTATGAGGTGCACTGTAAAGATAACCGCTGTATGAAGGCAATTAAACCAACCGACGTGCTCAGAGAAATAAAAAAATCAACCTACGGTTACCCCGGACTTTAGGTTCGGGGTTTGTCAAAGGTTGATACTGAGCCGCTTTCATTCCCGGCCTTAAGACTGGGGAGTTCAGGCGGCGAACGTATAAAATGGTAAATAAAATTTTATTTATTTCCTTAAGCAATATCGGCGACGCGCTGCTTAGCCTGCCGGTATTGGATCATTTACGCGTGAATTTCCCCGCAGCGCAAATCACGGTGTTAGCCGGAGAGCGGCCCAGGGAAATATTTGAAGCTAACCCTTCCGTGCATAGGTTTATCTTATTCGATAAAAAGAATACAGCGGGTAAAAATATCAAATTATTTAATTGTTTAAGGAAAGAGAAATTCGATTTAATCGTGGATCTGCGCAATAGTTTCCTGGGCGCGATCCTTCCGGCCAGGTATAGAACATCGGCTTTCTTAAAAATCCCCGCTCACCTCAAACACATGAAAGACAGGCATCTTTACAGGATTAAAGATATAACCAAGATCAATATTTTGCCTGTTTTGGCTAAATCGCTCTATTGTGCCCCGGAGGACAATGAGCGGATGGAAAGGTTATTAAAGGAAAATAATATCGGCAAAGACGACAGGATAGTCGTGCTCTCGCCGGGCAGCCGCAGCCACACCAAGAGATGGCCGAAAGAAAGGTTCGCCGAGTTAGTCAAAAAATTAAGGGAAGAATTCCCGGTAAAGATAATCCTGATTGGAGATAGAGAGGACGTTGAAAACAATAAATATATAACTAAAGATACCGGGCTCCCTATTTTAGACTTAAGCGGAAAAACAACATTGCGGGAGCTGGCCTGTTTATTAAGGAAGGCCAGCCTTTTAATTACTAATGATAGCGCTAACCTGCATATGGCCAGTTATCTGGATATTCCGGTAATCGCTATATTCGGGATAACCGATGACGAGAAATACGGTCCGTGGTCAAAAGTTTCTTACGCAGTAAAAAAAGAAATACCCTGCCGGCCCTGCCAAAAACCGCAATGTAAATTCGGGACATTAGAATGTATGTCTTTAGTTAAGGCAGACGATGTGTTCAGGGCAGCTAAGGTTATCTTAACGGGCTGTGCTTTGCCCTTTAAGGCCCGCGGGGAGCAGGATTTTAAGCGCATATTGATTGCGCGCACAGACAGGATAGGCGATGTGCTCCTGTCCACGCCGGTAATTAAGGCGTTAAGGGATAAGTATCCGCAGGCCTATATCGCTATGATGGTTTCTCCTTATGCAAAAGATATTGTTGAAGGTAACCCTTATTTAGATAAAGTAATTATTTATGACAAAGATGGAGCGCATAAAAGCTGGCTGAATTCTCTCAGGTTTGCTCAGGGCTTAAAGAAAAAGAAATTTGATCTGGCGCTTATTCTGCATCCGGTTAACCGCGCGCACCTGGTTAGTTTTTTAGCCGGTATACCCAAAAGAATAGGCTATGACCGTAAGCTGGGCTTTTTGCTGACGGACAGGATCAGGCATACGAAGCAACTGGGCGAGAAACATGAACTGGAGTATAACCTGGATTTATTAAAGTATCTGGATATTGATGCGCAGGAAAAAGATTTATATATGCCGATTAAACCTGAATCTGAGAAGTGGGTAAAGGAATTGTTTAAGCAGGAGAATATACATGAAGCAGATAGACTTTTGGCTATCCATCCTGCGGCAAGCTGTCCCTCTAAAATTTGGCCTCCTGAACGTTTTGCCCAGGCAGCGGATAAGCTGGCCCAGAGTTACGGATTTAAAGTCTTCATTGTGGCCGGGCCAAAAGACCTAAAAGCAGCCGAGGCTGTGGCTAAACAGATGCGTTCAGGCGTAATTAACCTGGCGGGTAAAACTTCCGTTTCGCAATTAGCCAGCCTGTTAAAAAGGTGCGCGTTATTTATCTCCAATGATTCCGGGCCGGTACATATTGCTTCAAGCCTGGGTACACCGGTAATTTCCATATTCGGCCGGAACCAGGCAGGCCTAAGCCCCAGACGCTGGGGACCGGTCGGGCTTAAGGATAAAATTCTGCATAAAGAAGCCGGCTGTATTGAATGCCTGGCGCATAATTGCCAGAAACAATTCGCCTGCCTGAAGGCAATCACTGTTGAAGACGTAGTCTCTGCCGTGGATACAATTTTAAAATGAATCTGCCCAGGAAAGCTTTTACCTTAATTGAACTGATCATTGTCGTAGTAATCATCGGTATACTCGCCCTTATTGCCATACCGCGCTATTTTGCTAATGTAGCCAAAGCTCAAAAATCACAAGCATATACCACTCTAGATGTTATAAGACAAGCATTATTGGGCTATTATGCGGTTTATGGAACTTATCCTATAAATAATGTCTGGCCCATTGTAGTAACTATTGATGGAGAGACTATTATGAGTGTAAGTAATCCTAGCACTGCATCACGAAGTTATTATCACCAGAACGGCGTGGGAGGCGGCTCAAGTCCTGGTGATGGCTGTTGGGTGTACTTTTCAGACAGGACGCCCTCTTGTTTCTATCAACTATACATAAGTGGGAAAACATTGCAAACATGTACGCCGTAGCCTAAGAAACGGGGTCAGGTTTATTTTATATAAATATAATTCTGACCTATCTTTTTATAGAATCTCCATCCGCGTAACTTGCCCGCGTCATTTATAAGCATAATTTATCGTTGTCTTTTAGCGGGTGGCTTGGTTTGGTTTCGAGCAGGGCATGTGAAGTCCAGTAAGCAAGTGTCCCAGCGAGAAACAAGCCAAGACAGGATCCGCGTAAGGTTATAATCGTAAAATCATAATTTAGAGAATAAATATCCTAAATATCTAGTTGATTTAGCGCCAGATTGTGCTAAAATTATTACTTCGCCATGATTAATATAAATAAGGTTAAGACATATTCGGTTAGAGAGCGCGCAAGTAAGGTGAACCTGGCGGATTTTGCCCGGATACCGGCTAAGCATAAGAGCTTCTCGCGCTTCTATAATTCTTTGCCTAATATCTTAAAGGCAAAGGAGTTACGCAGTGTGGCGAGCGACTTAGTGCGGGCCCGTAAAAAGGGTAAAGCAGTTATATTCATGGCCGGCGCGCACGTTATAAAATGCGGGCTTAATCCGGTATTAATTGAGTTGATTAAAAAGAAGGTAATTACCTGTATCGCTTTAAACGGAGCAGGTATAATCCACGATTTTGAAATCGCCTTGCAGGGAAAAACTTCCGAAGATGTCGCCGAGAATCTCAAAACCGGAAAATTCGGCATGGGCCGGGAGACCGCGGAATTTATTAATGCCGCGGTAAAAGAAGGCGCTGGAAAAGGCCTGGGCTTAGGGCTTTCGGTAGCCAAAAAGATAGCTGCTTGTGCTTTGCGCCATAAAAGTTTGAGCCTTTTATACAATGCTTATAAATATAAAGTCCCGGTTTGCGTTTTCGTCGGTATTGGCACGGATATTATCCATCAACACCCTTCGTTTAACGCCGGTTTAACCGGCCAGGCTAGCCACCGGGATTTTTGCACCTTAACGGAAAATATCCGTTCCCTGAATAAAGGGGGCGTAGTTTTAAATTTCGGTTCAAGCGTGGTCCTTCCGGAAGTATTTTTAAAGGCCCTGAATCTGGCGCGCAACCTGGGTAATAAAGTCAGAGACTTTACCAGCGCGAATTTTGATATGATTTATCAATACCGGGCGCTGCAAAACGTAGTCAGCCGCCCGACGGAATCAAGCGCTAAAGGCCATTATATAATCGGCCATCATGAAATAATGTTGCCGCTTTTAGCGCAGGCAGTAATCGAAAATCTATGAAAAATCTTAAAGATATAATCCACAGGCTCAATAAAGCCAGGGTACTGGTTATCGGCGATTTAATCCTGGATGAGTATGTTTGGGGCAAGGTAGAGAGGATTTCGCCGGAAGCGCCTGTGCCGGTAGTCTGGGCCAATAAACGCACGCATGTGCCCGGGGGCGCGGCGAACGTCGCCAACAATATCCGGTCATTTGAGGCCAAGGTTTATTTGGCCGGCGTTATCGGCAACGACCCTAATGCCCGGATACTCCTGTCGGAATTAAAGAAAAACAAGATAGATACCAGAGGTATCTGTATGGAGCCGGACAGGTACACGACAGTCAAGACCCGGATTATCTCCGGCCACCAGCAGGTAGTCAGGGTGGACTGGGAGCATACCGAGGCCCTGCGCCGGGAGACCACGCGCAAAATTTTTAATTTTATTAAAAATAATATCGATGATTTTGACGCTATCATTATCGAGGATTACGGTAAGGGCGTAATTAATGCCCAGTTATTAGAGGGCGTGATTTTACTTGCCCAGTCCCATAAAAAGATTATCACGATTGACCCGAAAGAAGACCATTTTCAATACTACCGCCAGGTAACTGCTATTACCCCCAATCGCAAAGAGCTGGAGAATGCGGTGAGGAATTTAAAGATTAAGGATAATAAAAATAAGCTCAAGCTGGAGAGCGATAAATTATTTACGGATAAAGATATTGACCTGGCCGGCCGGCAGATCTTAGAATATTTAGGCCTGGATTCTTTGCTGGTTACTTTGGGTGAACAAGGGATGAAATTGTTTGAAAAGGGTAAAACCCCTACGCATATACCGACTGTAACGCAGGAGGTATTTGATGTCTCCGGCGCCGGCGATACGGTAATATCCACTTTTACCCTCGGGCTTTGTGCCGGGGCGGCTAAGTTGGAAGCCGCGCATATCGCAAATTTCGCCGCGGGTATTGTCGTAGGTAAAATCGGCACAGCCACAACCACCCGCGCCGAACTTTTAAAGAGGTTAGGTTAAAATGGACGTAATCGGAGTTATTCCGGCCAGGTTTTCTTCCACCAGGTTTGAGGGAAAAATTTTAGCCAAGATATCCGGCCAACCGATGCTCCAGTTGGTTTATGAGCGGGCAAAACAGGCCAGGCTGCTGGAAGATGTCATTATTGCCTGCGACCATGAGTTGGTAGCGGACACTGCCCGGGAGTTCGGGGCTAAAGTGATTATGACTTCTAAGAGCCACATTTCAGGCACCGACAGGATCAGCGAAGTGGTCAATCCGCTGGATGTAAAAATAGTAGTAAATATCCAGGCAGATGAACCGTTAATCCACCCGAGTATGATCGATAGCGTGGCAGCCGCGCTTTTAGACGATAAGAATCTTAACATGGCTACGTTGATGAAAAGGATAGAAGACCCTGCCTTGGTCGATGACCCGAATGTAGTCAAGGTAGTAGTGGATAAGAATAATTTCGCGCTCTATTTTTCACGCGCCGCTATTCCGTATTTAGCGCTTAACGCCGAGGTCAAACAGCCGGCCTATTTTAAGCATATCGGGCTCTACGGTTATACTAAAGATTTTCTTTTCACTTATAAGAACCTGCCGGTTTCTGATTTAGAGAAGACCGAGCGCCTGGAGCAGCTGCGGGCCCTGGAAGAAGGTTTTCGGATCAAGGTCATTGAGACTAATTTTGATACGATAGGCGTAGATACGCCGGAGGACCTGGAAAGAGTTAAGCTTATCTTACAAAAGCTTGCCTGACGGCAGGCAGGGATAAAATATAATGCAGGAGATAATCGTAAGGAATATCCGCATAGGCGAAAAAAGGCCATCCGTGCTTATAGCCGGGCCTTGCGTGATCGAATCTCAGGCGCTCTGCCTGGATACTGCCAAGAGAATCAAGGATATCGCGTATAAACTCGGCATCCCCTATATTTTTAAATCCAGCTTTGATAAGGCTAACCGCATGTCTATAGGTTCTTTTCGCGGGCCGGGGATAAAAAAGGGTTTAGAAATCTTAAATAAGGTTAAGCAGCAGGTCAAAGTCCCGGTATTAAGCGATGTGCATTGCGCTAAAGATATGGCCGAGGCAGCCAAAGTTTTGGATATTATCCAGATACCCGCATTTTTATCGCGGCAGACAGATATCGTGCTCGCCGCTGCCCGCACCGGTAAAGTAGTCAATATCAAGAAAGGGCAATTCTTAGCCCCCTGGGATATCCTGCCGATTATCCGCAAGGTTGAATCCGTAGGCAATAAAAAGATTATCATTACCGAGCGGGGAGTGAGTTTTGGTTATAATAACCTGGTTTCGGATTTCCGGGCTTTACAGATTATGCGTGAATTCGGGTATCCCGTAATTTACGACGCTACGCACAGCATACAAGTCCCCGGAGGCAAGGGTACCTCTTCGGGGGGAGAGCGCCAGTTTGTCGAAGGACTTTCCCGAGCGGCAATTGCCTTTGGCTGCGACGGCTTATTTTTAGAAGTACATCCTCAACCCGGGAGCGCTCTTTGCGATGGCCCGAATATGATTAATCTGAAAGACCTGGAAAAGCTCTTAAAGCAGGTTAAGTCGATCGAGGAAGCGCTATGAAGATAAATGTGCTTAAGAGGGCAAAAGAAGTCCTGGATATTGAGGCTCAAGCGATAAAAAACTTAAAGACGCACATAGGCAATAATTTTAAAAACGCCGTCAATATCATCCTTAAAACAAAAGGCCGGGCCATTGTCAGCGGTATGGGTAAAACCGGGATCATCGCCCAGAAATTTTCCGCGACCCTGGCTTCAACCGGAACCCCAAGTTTATTTTTACATACTGCCGAGGCCATTCACGGAGACCTGGGTAAGGTGACAGCTGACGACGTAGTAATTATACTTTCTAACAGCGGCTCAACCGAGGAGATGAAGCAACTCGTACCTTTATTGAAGAAGATAGGCTGTAAGATAATTGCCCTTACCGGCAACATCAAATCTATTCTAGCGAAATACAGCGATGTAGTTTTGGATATCTCGGTAAAAAAAGAAGCCTGTCCGTTAGGCCTGGCTCCTACCGCTTCTACTACGGCAGCCCTGGCTATGGCCGATGCTTTGGCTGTGTGCCTGTTGGAATTAAAAGGTTTTAAAGAAAAAGATTTTGCCTTTTTTCATCCCGGAGGGGCTTTAGGCAGGCGTTTACTCTTAAGCGTAGGAGATATCATGCGCTCAGGTCCGGCTAACCCCATAGTCAAAGAGGATGAAAAAGTTTCCAAAGTGCTCCTTAAAATTACCCAGGCCCGTGCGGGTTCGGCTACTGTCGTGGACGCAAAAGGAAAATTAAAAGGGATATTTACCGACGGCGACCTACGCCGCCATGTTGAGATAGACAGGAATTTGGCCTTACGCCGGATAAAAGAGGTCATGACTAAAGACCCTACTGTTGTTTATCAGGATATGCTGGCTCTGGAGGCTTTAGGCATATTACGGGAAAAAAAGATTGATGAATTGCCCGTAGTAGATAAAAATAAACATCCGGTAGGGCTTTTGGATGTGCAGGACCTTTTAAAGGCAGGATTGGTCTAGAGAAATGCCCGAGAATACATTTAAAGAAGAATTAAGAGAGCGCGCCAGAAAAATAAAAATCCTGCTTCTGGACGTGGACGGCGTTTTGACCGACGGACGGATTATCTACGATTCCAAGGGCAGGGATTCAAAATTTTTTGATGTGCACGACGGCCTGGGGGCTTATGCCTTGTATAAGGCAGGGATTAAAACTATTATCGTTACCGCCAAGAGTTCAATGGCGATTAAGCCCAGGGCGCGCGATATGCACGTAGCCGAAGTCTTCGTAGACATCTCTCCTAAAAGCGCGATATTGGCTAAAATTTTAAAGAAATACCGCGTAACCAAAGATGAGGTTTGTTTTGTGGGAGATGACCTGGTAGACCTGGGGTTGATGAAGAAAGTGGGTTTACCTATCGCCGTATTTAATGCCTGTCCCGAGATCAAACAGGTTGCCGGCTACATCACTATCAATCACGGCGGCCGGGGCGCCGTGCGTGAGATTGCCGAATTAATCCTCAAAAGCCAAGGTAAATGGGAAGAGATTGTTAGATTTTATGAAGTTTAAGGGAACGGCGCTTGTTTTCATATTTTTTTTATTTTTCAGCCTTGCCTTTGGCGCTACTGCGGATAGCCAGAAATCAGAACAGCAAATCGGCGATTTTTCCCTATCGGGTTACGGCGAAAAAGGCAAAAAGAGTTGGGACCTGGCCGGTAAGTCCGCGGATATATTCACGGATGAAGTCAAATTAAAAGATGTAAACGGTAATTTATACGGTAAAGATGAAGACATAAATCTTACCGCCAAAACCGGCGATTTTAATAAGGCAAACGGCAAAGTGCATTTGGAGAAAAACGTAGTAATTACTACGTCTAAGGGAGCCAAACTTACGACCGACTCCATGGATTGGGATAGAAAGAACCAACTGGTCACCACCAAGGACAGGGTAAATATAGAAAAAGATAATATAAATATCACCGCTATCGGGGCGCACGGCGAACCGAACCTAAAAAAAATTGCCTTAAATAAAGATGTCCGGGTAGATATTAACCCTTCCCTTAAAGCCGCGGCTGATCCTGGCGGCCTGGGCGTAAAAGAAAAGACTATGATTACCTGCGAAGGGTCGTTGGAAATAGATTATGAGAAAAACATTGCTACCTTTAATAAGGATGTCAAAGTAGAGAGGCCGGATTTAACGATTTATAGCGACAGGATGGACCTTTATTTTAGCGCCGGAAAAGATAACCGCCAGGAAAACAAAACTTCCCAGATCATGGGCAATAATAAGATTGATAAGATAGTCGCGCGGGGTAATGTCAGAATTGTCCGGGGAGAGGATACTTCGTATAGCGAAGAAGCGGTGTATACTGCTGCCGATAGCCGGGTAGTCCTAAGCGGCAGGCCAAAGCTGGTTTTCTATTCTACAGAGGGTTTGGAAAATGCATCTTTTGGAAATACAAGGATTAAGTAAATCTTATAACGGAAGACAAGTCGTCAAGGGTGTTGACATTATGGTCAAGCGCTCAGAAATCGTCGGGCTACTTGGCCCCAATGGCGCGGGTAAAACTACTACCTTCTACATGGTGGTAGGGATTATTCCTCCTAACCGCGGTAAGATCGTCTTTGATAATAATGATATAACTAATTTATCCATTCATGAGCGGGCGCACTTTGGTATCGGCTATCTCTCGCAGGAGGCATCCATTTTCCGCAAACTTACCGTGGAAGAAAATATTATGGCTATTTTGGAGACGCTTCCCCTGGGCCGGCCCGAGCGTAAAAGGCGCCTGGAGAGCCTGCTCAACGAACTGAATATAGCGCATCTAGCCAGAAATAAGGCTTTTACCTTGTCCGGCGGAGAGCGCAGGCGCCTGGAGATTACCCGGGCCCTGGTCACCAACCCTTCTTTCATACTCCTGGATGAGCCGTTTTCCGGGATTGACCCGATCGTCGTCAATGAGGCACAGGAGATTATTAAGGAATTAAAGGAGAAGGGATTGGGAATTTTGCTTACTGACCATAATGTAAGAGAGACGCTTTCGATAACGGACCGGGCCTATTTAATTGCCGAAGGCCGGATCCTTATTTCAGGGACAGCGGAGGAGTTGATTAACAATCCTCAGGCGCGCCAGATCTACCTGGGGGAAAAATTCAGAATGTAAGTGAAGCCATGACTTATCCCGAGCTACCTTTATGAATTTGTTGTAGCGAGGGGTCTCATCAACGAAAGGGAGAAATGAAAACAGAAGTGAAGAAGGTGGATAGCAATATCAGGGAACTCAATGTTGAAATAAGCGGCGAGGTGGTAAAAAACAAATTTGAAGATGTCTTTAAGCGTATTTCCGGAGAAGCTAAAATCCCGGGATTCCGGCCGGGCCATGCCCCGCGGGATATCCTGGAAAAAAATTATGCCGGCACGGCCCATGAACAGGTGCTCAGGGAATTAGTTCCGGATATTTATAACGAAGCGGTTAATAAAGAGGGCCTGGACGTAATAGAGCTGCCCGAGATATCCGAAGTAAAGTTAGACCGTTCCTCGCTTTCTTTTAAAGCTAAGGTGGAGGTCAGCCCGGAGATTGACGTTAAGGATTATAAAGGGATTAAAATTGATTATAAGTCCGTTAGTGTTGCCGGCGACGAAGTAAAACGCGCCATTGATTCTTTAAAGGAATCGCGTAAGTTGGATAAAGTGGATGAGGCGCTCGCTAAATCTTTAGGCTATCCAAGCCTTAGCGAGCTGGAAAAAGTCCTGGATAAGCAGATTTTTATCCAGAAGGAAAACGCCGAACGCCAGAAAATAGAGAGCCAAATTATTGAAGATTTGATTAAGAAGGTAGATTTTAAATTACCGCAAGGCCTGGTTAAGCGCCAGCTGGAAGATATGCTCCGGCAGGCAAAAGTGGATTTGGCCTTAAAAGGGGTAGCGCGTGAAAAGATAGAAGAACAGGATGAAAAGATGCGTAAGGAACTGGACCCTGAGGCGCAAAAGCAGGTCAGGATTTACCTGATTTTAAGCGCGATAGCCAAGAAAGAGAATGTCGCGCTTGATGACCATATGCCGCGCCGGGTAATGGAATTTTTATTTAGAGAGGCCGATTGGAAGGTAGAGAATGCCTAACGCGATAAAGGAGGGTATAATGGAGACGAAAATGCAGACTTTGGTTCCCATGGTTATTGAGCAGACCTCAAGAGGTTACGAAAGGGCCTATGATATTTACTCCCGCCTGCTTAAGGACCGGATAGTCTTTATCGGTACGCCCATTGATGACTATGTAGCGAATTTAATCATCGCCCAGATATTATTCCTGCAGATGGAAGACGTGGGCAAGGATATAAATGTCTATATTAATTCTCCGGGCGGCTCGGTTACCGCCGGGTTAGCCATTTATGATACTATGCAGTTTGTAAAATGTGACATAGCTACTTATTGCGTGGGCCAGGCCTCCAGTATGGGCGCGCTGCTTCTTTGCGCCGGCGCCAAAGGCAAGCGCCAGGCTCTGCCGAACTCCAGGATTATGATCCATCAGCCCTGGGGCGGAGTCCAGGGTCAGGCTGAAGATATATCGCGCCATGCCCAGGAAATTTTAAAAATGCGCGATAATATTAACGAGATAATCGCGCACCATACGGGACAGGCGCTGGAGAAGGTGAAAAAGGACTCAGACAGAGATTATTTTATGTCTGCCGAAGAGGCCAAAACCTATGGTTTGGTTGACGAAGTTATTATGCCGCAGAAGAAAAAATAAATAGGGACCGTTTCCCTAAGACTAAGACATTGAGGAGGATTTACAAATGAGGAAGAATTATTTATTAACACCGGGGCCTACGCCTTTACCGCCTGAGGTTCGCGCGGCCATGGCGCGCCCGATTATTCATCACCGCACCCCGCAATTCCAGGCAGTTTTAAAGGAGGCTGCCGAAGGATTAAAGTTCGTATTTCAGACTAAAAATGATATTTTTATTTTGGCTTCTTCAGGTACCGGCGCGATGGAAGCGGCGGTAATAAATATCCTTTCCTGCGGCGATACAGCCCTGGTTGTCCAGGGCGGAAAATTCGGCGAGAGATGGACCGAAATATGCAAAGCTTATGGGGTTACGCCTGAAGTCCTGGATGTAGAATGGGGCAAGGCAGTTAGCCCAGCGGAGTTGGAGAAAAGGTTAAAGGCCAATCCTAAGATAAAAGCGGTATTTGTTACTCTTTGCGAGACTTCTACCGGTGTAGTTAATGATATTGCTGCCTGCGGACGCCTGATTAAAGATACCCCGGCGCTACTGGTAGTTGACGCCATCAGCGGTTTGGGAGCGATTGATTTAAAAACTGACGATTGGTTCTGCGATGTCGTTGTTTCAGGCTCGCAGAAAGGGCTTATGCTTCCTCCGGGTTTAGGTTTTATATCCGTCAGCCCCAAGGCGGCGAAATTTATCGAGGTTTCCAAAAGCCCGCGCTATTATTTTGATTTGAGGAAAGCCAAAAAAGCTTTGGATAAGACAGATACCCCGTTTACTCCGGCGATCACTTTAATTATCGCCCTTAATGAAGCGCTTAAAATGATCAAACAGGATGGGTTGGATGCGGTTTTTGCCCGGCACAGAAAACTGGCGGATGCAACCAGGGCAGCGGCCAAAGCCCTGGGCCTGGAATTATTTGCTCCATTGGCCGGTTCAGATGTAGTGACTTCGGTTAAAGTCCCTTCAGGGCTAGATGGAGAAAAGCTGGTTAAAACTATGCGGGATACTTACGGCGTAACTATAGCCGGCGGCCAGGCAGAATTAAAAGGCAAGATTTTCAGGTTTGCGCATATGGGTTTTATCGAAGAGTTTGATATTATTATAGGCATCTCCTGTTTAGAAAAGGTCCTCGCCCAGATGGGGTATGAATTTCCGATGGGCGCGGGGGTTAAGGCGGCAGAGGAAATATTTTTGAAATAAGTGCTTCGTTTACGCTTAATACTTCAAGCCGAAGCATCCTAAAGCGAGCGAAGCGAGTCGAAGGAGATAATATAATGATTAAAATCTTAGTCAGCGATCCGTTATCGGATGAGGGTTTAAATATCCTCAAAGAAGTTAAAGAATTTCAGGTTGATGTGAAAACGGATTTAAAACCCGGAGAGTTAAAAAAAATTATCAAGGATTACGAGGCCCTTTTAGTCAGGAGCGCTACCAAGGTTACCGAGGATATAATTAAAGCTGCGGCCAAGCTTAAAGTAGTCGGCCGCGCAGGCGTAGGGCTGGATAATGTAGATTTGAATGCCGCGACGCAAAAAGGCATTATTGTCATGAATACTCCCGCGGGAAATACTATTTCTACGGCGGAGCATGCAGTCAGTATGATCCTTTCTCTTTCCAGGAATATTCCCCAGGCAAATGCCTCTACCCGGAAAGGCGAATGGAAACGTTCCAGGTTTATGGGTGTTGAGCTTTATGGCAAAGCCTTAGGGATAGTCGGTTTTGGCAGGATAGGCCGGGAAGTGGCCAAGAGGGCTTTATCTTTTGGCATGCGGGTTTTGGCGTATGACCCGTTTTTATCGCGGGATGTCGCCGAATCCCTGGGGATTAAAGTAGTGGAATTAAAAGAGCTGTTTGAGCAATCCGATTATATCACGGTGCATACCCCTTTAACCGACGAGACCCGGCATATGATATCCACCGCGCAATTTGCGTTGATGAAAAAAGGAGTGCGCATTATTAATTGCGCCAGGGGCGGCATTGTTGATGAGCAGGCGCTGGTCGCCGCCATAAAAGAAGGCAAGGTCGCCGGAGCGGCTTTAGATGTTTTTGAAAAGGAGCCTTTGCCTGCCGACTCCGAGCTTGCAAAACTGGATAATGTTATTGTTACCCCGCACCTGGGCGCTTCTACTGAAGAAGCTCAGGTTAATGTCGCCATTGAAGTAGCTGAAATTGTACGCGACGCTCTTTTGGGCAGAGGAATACGCAATGCCGCCAACTACCCCTGCCTGGAAGCGGAAGTCTGCAAGATGCTTAATCCTTATATTGCTTTGGCTGAAAAAGTAGGGGCATTCGCCGCCCAGCTGGTTGAAGGCAGGTTCCAGGAATTGGATATAAGTTATAGCGGAGAGATTGCCGCGTATGACTTGAGCCCGCTGACTATGACGCTCTGTAAGGGATTGTTATCCCCGATATTAAAAGAAACCGTTAATTTCATTAACGCGGTTTCTTTGGCTAAAGAAAGAGGGATTAAGATTAAAGAAGCCAAGTCCTCCAAAGAAGAAGAGTTTGTTAATCTTATCAAGCTGGCTTTAAAAACGGATAAGGGGACGCGGACAATCTGGGGCACGCTTTCCGGGAATAAACAGGCTAGGATTGTTAAAATAGACGAATATTACGTGGAGCTTTATCCCGTCGGCGAAATGATCTATATCGAGAACTGGGACAGGCCTGGCTTAATCGGAAGCCTGGGTACTGTTTTGGGCAAGCATAATGTTAATATTGCGGCGATGACTTTTGGCCGGGACAAGCCGGCAGGTAAGGCCATCAGTGTTTTAAACGTGGATAGCCCGGTATCGGCAGGACTGGCGGATAAGCTTAAAAAAATGGAGAATATTTTAACCGTAAAAGGTATTAAGGTATGAAAAAAATAATTATAGCGGTTGCGTGTGCGCTAGTTTACGGTTTATTTTCGATGGCTAGCCTGGAGGCTTATGCGCAAGATAAAGAATTGACGCTTATTTATACGGGCGAGACGCACGGAGCGCTCTATCCCTGTAATTGCCCGGTTGAGGATGATGGGGGAGTAAGCCGCAGGGCAACTTTAATTAACCAGTTGAGAAAAAAATATCCCGATTCTCTGGTTTTAGATTCGGGGAATTTTTTTGGCGGCGGCCTTCTTGACCAAAACACCCAGAATACGCAGTTAGATATGCAGCGTTCCAGGATTAACCTGGCGGCTATGGGATTGATGCAATACGATGCTTTGGCTATCAGCGACGATGAGTTTAATTTCGGAGAAGATTTCTTAAAAGAAAATATAAGCAAGACAAAATTAAATTTTGTTTCTGCTAATTTAAAGCTTAAGAATATCGCCCCGTATATCATCAAAGAAATAAGCGGCCTGAGAGTGGGTATAATCGGGCTGACTAATTACGGCGTAAAACAGAAAGCGGCAGGGATAAAGTTTATTGAACCGAGGACAGCCGTAGAAACAGCGGTAAAAGAGTTAAAATCAAAAGGCGCTTCACTGATTATCCTTTTGAGCAACCTCGGAGAAAACGAGGACTTGAAAATTATCGAGAACATCCCGGAGATTTCCGTTGTTATCGACGGGCATAACCGTAAGGGCAAGGAATTATTTGCCAAGACAAAAAGCGCGGTAATTTTAAGGCCATCCTGGCAGGGCCGCAGGCTGAATAAAGCTGTCTTAAATATTAAAGGTAATAAGATAGATAGAGTCAACGTGGAAGATATAAGGGTTTCGGATAAAGTCAGCGCTGATCCGGGTATCCTTTCTATCTTGCCGCCTTGTTTTTCGGATAATGACTGTAAAAAAGAAGGCCTGGTGGGTGCCTGCCAGAACGCCGGTAGTGTTAATGCCGGCTGTGTCTTCAGTAAAGCAACCAGGATTAACCTTACGGTGGTTAATCCCCGGGAATGTTCCAGCTGTAACCCGGGAGAGGTGATTGATTTTCTTAAAAAGCAATTTCCGGGGTTAAAAGTTTCCTATATTTATTACCCGGATAAAAAAGCGGAGAAGCTGGTTAAAGACCTAAAGGTGTCCAGCTTGCCGTTATATCTTTTAGGTAAGGAAGCAGCCCGGGATAAGAATTTTGCTAATTTTAAAGTTTCTTTAGAGCAGAAGGGCGATTTTTATATGTTAAAACCCCAGGTTAGCGGCATAGGCTATTTTCTTGGCCGTAAGTTGCGTAAAGGTCAACTGGATTTATTTATAAGCCTTTTTGATAAAGATGCTTTTTGGGTGCTGAATATCATTAGGGAATTCAATCCTACGCTGCATCTTTTAGCTGCTATACAGGGCGATAAAATAGATACGCGGCACGGTAATGCCGAGGCTGAAGAGGATTTACGCGCGGTGTGCGTGCAGAAATATTATCCTCAGGGTTTCTGGGATTATTTAGCCTGCCGGGCTAAGAATATAAATAGTTCCTGGTGGGAGGATTGCGCTAGCGGCATGGATTTTAAAAAAATAAAATCCTGCAGCCGCGGGCCGGAAGGGCAAGTTTTATTGAAAAAAAATTGCAGCCTGGGCCAGGAACTCAAAATTATGTTCGGGCCGACGTATCTCCTGGACAACCGCGAAATTTTTTCTTCCAGAGGCGCGTTGCCCAAAGAGGAATTGAAGAAGAAGATTAAAAAATGAAGAAGGAGCTGGCTATGGTTAAACCAAAAATCTACCTTATTGACGTTACTAACCGTGACGGCGTGCAGACATCGCGCATATGCCTGTCTAAGCTGCAGAAGACCATGATTAATCTTTATCTAAATGAAATGGGGGTATTTCAGTCTGAATTTGGTTTTCCTCTGACCCGCCATGAAACAAATTATCTTAATGCCAACCTTGAGCTGGTTAAAAAAGGCGTGCTTGTCCCGATAAGGTTAGGAGGATGGCTCAGGGCGACGCAGGATGACGTAAAGAATGCCCTTAAGCTCGTTCCGCATTTAAAACATGTGAACCTTTCCATATCCACTTCCGACCAGATGATCGTCCATAAATTTAAGGGTAAACTGGACCACCAGTCGGTAATAAAAGAGATGGCTGAAGCCGTTAAGGAAGCCGGGCATTTAGGGGTAGAGTCTGTCGGCGTTAACGCGGAAGACGCCTCGCGCACTGAAATAGACTACCTGGTTAAGTTTGCCCAGGCAGCCAAAGCCGCCGGCGCCAGCAGGATCCGCTACTGTGATACATTAGGTTGCGATACCCCGTTTTCAATCTATGCAAGGATAAAGCTATTGGCTGAAGCGGTCAATATACCTATTGAGGTGCACTGTCATAATGATTTAGGGCTGGTCGTGGCCAATTCCATTGCCGGGGCAAAAGCAGCCAATGACGCCGGATGCGACGCCTATATCAATACCTGTGTCAACGGAATGGGCGAACGCGCTGGGAACGCGGATTTAGTTTCCGTAATCCTGGCTATAAAATACGGAAACGATATGAAAAATTATTTGCTCGACGACCGGGTAACCCTTAAGACCGCCTGGAAGATCTGCAAATATGCCTCTTATGCCTTTGGCGTGCCTATCCCGATAAATCAGCCGGGAGTAGGCGCGAATGCCTTTGCCCATGAATCCGGGATCCACGCGGATGGCGCGCTTAAAGACAGGCGTAATTACGAGCTTTACGATTATGAAGAGTTAGGCCGGGGAGAGCCGGAGATAATTGATACGGGCCGTAAGATTACTGCCGGTGAATATTCCGGGATAAAGGGTTTCCGGAACGTCTATGACAAGTTGGAAGTCGCTTTTAAAGACGATAGTGAGGCAACCGAAGTCCTGGAATTAGTCCGCTACGCCAATGTGCATAACCAGAAGCCGCTGATAGACGAAGAATTGAAATTTGTGGCGAAATATCCGGATATCGCGCGTAAGATATTTACCATGACGCCGTGAGGAAAAAAGAATAATGAATATAATCCTGGTAGGGACGCAATGGGGCGATGAAGGCAAGGGCAAGATAATCGATATCTTATCCGCTCAAGTAGATTATATCGTGCGTTATCAGGGCGGCAACAACGCCGGGCATACGGTAGTGGTGGGGGATAGAGAATACATATTCCATCTTATGCCTTCGGGGATCTTACATAAGAAAAAAATCTGTTGTATCGGTAACGGCGTAGTTATTGACCCTTTAGTGCTCCTGAGCGAAATAAAAGCAATCAAAAAAGCGGGTATCGATATTAAAGGGCGCTTGAAGATTTCCACACTAGCTCATGTAATCCTGCCGTACCATAGGATCCTGGACTGTTTGCGTGAATCCAAAAGGAAGAATAAAATCGGGACTACCGGCAGGGGCATCGGGCCATGCTATGCGGACAAGATTATCCGCTGCGGCATCAGGATGGTTGACCTGCTTAACCCGGAGGTCTTAAGCGAGAAATTAAAGGATAACCTGAAAGAGAAGAATGAGATTTTTAAAAAGGTCTACCGGCACAGCGGGTATGATTTTAACCCCATTTATAAGGAATATTTGAATTATGGGAAATTATTTTCTCCTTACGTTTCCAACACCGCTCATTTATTAAATCAGGCGATTATAGATAAAAAAGATATCCTTTTCGAGGGCGCGCAAGGGACATTTCTGGACATAGATTTCGGGACTTATCCTTTTGTTACTTCTTCTTCGACTACCTCCGGCGGCGCCTGCATAGGCGCAGGCGTATCTCCGGTAAAAATAGACAAAGTTATCGGCGTGGCCAAGGCTTATACTACCAGAGTCGGAGAAGGCCCTTTTCCGACGGAATTTAGCGCGGGTTTCGGAAAATTTATGCGCGAAAGGGGCCATGAATTCGGAGCAACCACCGGCAGGCCAAGAAGGTGCGGTTGGTTTGACGGCGTAGCGGTAAAAGAGGCGGTTATGTTAAACGGGATATCCGAATTAGCCATCATGAAGATAGATATACTGGATGGCCTAAAAGAGGTCAAGGTCTGCACTGCTTATAAATATAAAGGTAAGCTCTTCAAGGAATTCCCTCACGATTTGGAGGTGTTGACTAACCTTAAGCCGGTATATAAAACATTAGCCGGATGGCCTAAGATGCGGTTTAAGCCGAGGTGTTTACGGGACTTACATCCTAATGCCAGGAGTTATCTGAAGAGGCTTTCGGATATGGTTAAGGCTAAAATTGCGCTGGTTTCGTTTGGTTCGGACAGGAAGGATACTATTTCCCTTGACTAGGTTTTGTGCCTGTGTTATTATTAATTTTCAAGGCGCCCAACGCTGATTAGGCGCCTGGCCCTTATTGGAATTGGGCCAGCGTTCGCCTGGTGGCGAAAATTGCGTTGGCGTTGTCTAGGTAGACAAAAAGGAGAGGTGAAATATGAAAAAATTATTGAAATTCGGAATGGTCGTTTTTATGGGCTTAGCTTTAGCCGGGTGTACCTTTATTTTTCAGAGCGGCAGGAGTTCGGATAAACAGAAGATTGACGAACTCTCGCAGCAGTTAGACGATTTGGCTCAGGCCAAAAAACTCCTGGAAGAAAGATTAGGCCAGGAGATTACCGACAAGCAGGTAAAGTTACAGATGATGGAGAAGGGCCTGGTTATTACCGTAGTGGGAGACCTGCTTTTTGATTCCGGAAAAGCCAAAATCAGGCGTGAAGCCTATCCGCTTTTGGATAAAGTCGCTAGAGTCTTAAAAGATAATATGGCCGGCTTCAACATCGGCATAGAAGGATATACGGATAATGTTCCGATCAGGCATTCAGGCTGGAAATCGAATTGGGAACTATCTACTGCCCGGTCTTTGAGTGTTTTGCATTTCTTAGTCAATGAAAAAGGTGTTTCTCCGGAGCGCCTCTCGGCAATTGGTTTTGGCGAGTATCGTCCGGTCGCTTCTAATAATACCAAGGAAGGCCGTAAGCTTAACCGCAGAGTTGAAATTGTCATCCAGCCTAAAGTGACTAAGGTTAAAGAGGATAAGGGCCAAATAGAAGAGCCGCTGCTGCGCGAGCCAAAAGAGAACCTTAAATAGGGTTTCAGCCGAACGCGGTTTTAAAAATAGACGCAAAGGATGAATAAGGATAAAATTATAGTTACCTTGGCAGTAGCAACCCTGCTGCTTTTTGTCCTTAATATAGGTTCATGTATCGGCGCTTATAATCAGAATTCCCTGCGTAAAAAAGAAATGCTCCAGAGGATGAATCTGGAAGAAAAAGCGGGTAAGGCCATTCAGGAGCAGACGGGCCTTGCTGAAAAGATAGAAGCCAGGGATAAAGAACTGGCTGAGGAAAAGGCAAACTTTGAGGCATTAAAAAAAACATTAGTGCAGGAGCAACTGGTAAGCGCAAGCCTTAAAGTTGAGTTGGATAAGGTAACTAAGCTTAAAGAAGCCCTGGAAGAAAAATTGCAGAAAAAATCATCGTTCAATAAAAAGGCTAAGAAATGAACTAGGGGGGGCAAAAGAACAGTCCTTACAGTTCTTAAAAAGGGGAGATTTTCCCCTTTTTTATTCTTAGAACACGGAGGTGAGGTATGGTTAGGGCAAAAAAAATAAAGAAAGTCGTTTCCAAAAAACCTATCTCGAGGAAGAGGCAGCCGCGAATAAAAAAAATCAAAACGGCCCCCAAGCCGCAGGCTAAACAAGCCGCCGGGATCCGGGCCCAGGAAATTGCCGTAGAAACAGCCAAATTCTCCCAGCCTGAGATATCCCGTATAGTGAAAACTTTCTCTCCTGAGCTGCCCTCTCAGTATGAGCAGGATAGGATGGTCCTTCTGGTACGCGACCCCTGGTGGCTTTATACTTATTGGGAGTTAAAGCAAGGAACGGTAGAAAAATTAAAATCCGAGCTTAAGGATGAATTCTATAAAGCTAAGCGTATCCTCAGGGTCTATGATGTAACCGATATTATTTTTAACGGCCTAAATGCGCATCGCTTTTTTGATATCGAGATACATGAATTTGCCAACAACTGGTATATTGACGCTGCCGGCCCCGGAAAATCCTGGTGCGTGGATTTAGGCCTGAGGCTCTCTAACGGCAAATTCGTCACCATATTGCGTTCTAATGTTGTGCAGACTCCCCTGGACGGGCCATCCTGGATTACCGACGAAGAGTGGATGATTCCCGACGATATGTTCGCCCGGCTTTATGGTATGGGCTTTGGCCAGGGAAAGAGTTCTCCCATAGGAAAGGCCTGGAGAGAGAGGATGGTAAGCTCTTCCGGAGTGGCCTCTATGGCCAGCCCCGTAAAAAAGGCGCAAGAAAGAGGTTTCTGGCTTAAGGTTGACTGCGAACTGATTGTTTACGGCGCGACGCTTTCCGATGCAAAAGTTACGGTCCAGGGTAAACCGATAGCTTTAAGGCCGGACGGGACATTTACTTTACGTTTTTCCCTCCCCGACGGAAAACAGGTTATTCCGGTGAAAGCCGTATCCGGGGATAAAGCAGATGAACGCACTATAACTCCTATCGTGAACAGGGGAACCAAATAATATGCCTAAAGGGTATCTTTGTTTAGTATTGCACGGCCACCTTCCTTATGTGCGCCATCCTGAACACGAAGATTTCCTGGAAGAAGACTGGCTCTATGAAGCGATCACCGAGACCTATGTGCCGCTTATCCTGGTCTATGAAAGATTGATCGCGGACAGGATAGATTTTCGCGTCACGATGACTTTGAGCCCGACTTTGATTTCCATGCTCTCCGATACCCTGCTCCAGGAGAGATACCTAAAGCATATCAACCGGCTCATTGAATTAGCGCATAAGGAGATAGAAAGGACCCGCTGGCAGCCGGAATTCCATAACCTGGCGTTGATGTATCTATCCGAATTTACCAAAGCCCGGGATACATTTTTAAGATATAACCGCAATCTGGTAAACGCTTTTAAAAATTTTCAGGACCTGGGGAAATTAGAAATCATTACCTGCGGGGCGACTCACGGTTATTTCCCGCTTATGGATACCTATAAAGAGTCGGTGCGGGCCCAGGTAAAGGTGGCCGTCGGCCATTACGAAAGCGTCTTCGGCCGCAAGCCCAGGGGTATCTGGCTCCCCGAATGCGGATACCATCCGGGGCACGACGCGATATTAAAGGAAGCGGGATTGCGCTATTTTTTCTCGGACGCTCACGCTATCCTGCATGGCTCCCCGCGGCCCAAATACGGGGTATTTGCTCCGGTTTATTGCAAGGGGACGCAGGTCGCCTGTTTTGCCAGGGACCTGGAATCTTCAAAGCAGGTCTGGTCGTCAATAGAGGGGTATCCCGGAGATTACAATTACCGCGAATTTTACCGCGATATAGGTTTTGACCTGGAGTACGATTATATCAAGCCGTATATCCATCCGGATGGAGTGAGGATTAATACCGGGATAAAATATTACCGGATTACCGGTTCAGGTAACCGTAAAGAGCCTTACGTTCCGCATTGGGCCCAAGATAGAGCCAGCCAGCAGGCGGGCAATTTTATGTTTAACCGCCAGAAACAGGTAGAATACCTTTATGATTTTATGGGCAGGAAGCCTATTATTGTTTCGCCGTATGACGCGGAATTATTCGGCCACTGGTGGTATGAAGGCCCGCTGTGGCTGGAGTTTTTAATCCGTAAGATTGTTTGTGACCAGGATGAACTAAGCCTGACTACTGCCGCGCAATATTTAGAGGAGAACCCGCGCAACCAGGTAATTACTCCGTCAATGTCCAGTTGGGGTTGGAAAGGGTATAGCGAGATGTGGCTGCAGGGCCCGAATGACTGGATCTACCGGCACTTGCATGCTGCTTCGGAGAGGATGACGGAATTAGCCAGGAGTTATAATAGTGTAAACGGCTTAACTAAAAGGGCGCTGAACCAGGCTTTACGCGAATTATTATTGGCCCAGAGTTCGGATTGGGCGTTTATAATGGGGACCGGCACACATACGGAATACGCCTTGCGGCGGACCAAGGACCATCTTTTGCGGTTTAACCGCCTTTATGAAGAGATTAAATCAAATTCCATTAATCAGGATTGGCTCTCTGACATAGAATACAAAGATAATATTTTTCCCGGAATAGATTATAAGACACACCAGTGATAGATAAGAATAATATCCCTCAACATATCGCGATTATTATGGACGGCAATGGCCGTTGGGCCAAGGCGCGCTCTCTCTCGCGCACTGCCGGTCACCGCGAGGGGGTAAAAAGAGTCAAAGAGATTATCCGGGCAGCGGCAGAATCAGGAGTTAAAATTATAACACTCTTTGCCTTTTCCGCAGAGAACTGGTCCAGGCCCAAAAAAGAAATCGGCGCTTTAATGCACTATCTGCATGATTTTCTGAGCCGCGAAATCCGGCAGTTACACAAAAAGAATATCCGTTTTTTAAGTGTAGGCCGCGCCGAGCCATTACCCGCTTCAATCCAGAAGGAGATCCGGGAAGCAGAGCGTCTGACCAAAAACAATACCGGCCTGACCGTCGTCTTAGCCTTAAATTACGGGGCCAGACAGGAGATAGTTGACGCGGTTAAAAAATTCGCTAATGAGGCTTTAGCCGGTAAGGCAGAGATAAAAGAACTGGATGAAGCAATATTTGGCCGCTACCTTTACACCGTTAAATTGACTGACCCTGACCTTTTAATCCGCACCAGCGGCGAGAAGCGTTTAAGTAATTTCCTGCTTTGGCAGCTTTCTTACGCGGAGTTATATTTTACGGATAAATTCTGGCCGGATTTTCGCGCAGGGGATTTAAAAGAAGCAATCCAGGAATACCAGTCGAGAGAGAGGCGGTTTGGAGGCCTACAAAATGTTAACTAAGAGGATCGTTACTTCTATTTTGCTTATCAGTATGATTATCGGAGTGTTGTTTATTGACTGGCTCTGCGGCCTGGTCGTTACCCTTTTTATTATCGGCGGGCTGTATGAATTTTTCAGCATGCTGGATAAGAAAGGGATAAACGCGTATAAATATTTCGGTATCGGCTTAGGGGCGGTTATCCCTTTATCCACGATGTCCCGTTTTGAGCTTACTCGCGGATGGGAGTTTCTGTTTATCGTCCTGGCTTTATTGTTCCTGATCCTTATGCAGTTTAAGCGCCGCAAAAATTCAGGGGCAGTCATAGATATCTCAACTACTATATTCGGGATAATCTATGTTTCCTGGTTTTTCAGTTTCCTGATTAAGATAAGGTATCTGGACGGCGGGATGGGCCTGTTGGCCGCGGTTTTATTGATTACCAAATCCGGAGATATAGGGGCGTATTTAATCGGCAGCCGCTTCGGCAAGAATGCGCTTCTGCCGCGCATCAGCCCGCAGAAGACGGTTGAAGGCTCCATCGGAGGCCTGGCTTTCAGCGTACTTATGGCATTAATCTGTAAGCCCATTCTTGGGTTTGGGTATCTGCATCTGGTTATTTTGGGTATTTGTATAGGTATTTTAGGACAGTTAGGCGACCTCTCGGAGTCCCTGATTAAGCGCGACTGCGAAGTGAAGGATTCGGGAAAGGTCTTCCCCGGGATGGGCGGAGTCCTGGATGAAATTGACAGTCTTTTGTTTGTCGCTCCGGTATTTTATTTTTATATGAGCGTAGTCCTAAGATGAAAAATATCGCGATCCTGGGAGCTAGCGGTTCAATCGGCCAAAATACGCTTAGCGTAATACGCAACTATCCGGATAAATTTAAGGTTGTTGCTTTAAGCGTTAATTCAGATATAGGTAGATTGTCCAGCCAGATCAGGGAATTTAAGCCCTTAGCGGTTTGCGTAAATGACCGGGACAGGGCCCTTGCTCTTTCCAGCAAGATAAAATCCGGGGTAAAGATTTTCAGCGGCCGGCAAGGTTTGGAAGAATTGGTCAGGGATAAGCGGATAGACCAGGTTGTCTTCGCTATAAGCGGCGCAAGCGCTCTTACGCCCCTGGTGAGTGCGATCGAGAGCGGCAAGGATGTAGCCTTAGCCAATAAGGAAGCCCTGGTCATGGCCGGGCCGATAATCCTGCGCTTAGCGCGTAAAAACAAAGTAAGGCTTATGCCGATAGATAGCGAACAGTCGGCGATCTGGCAATGCCTGGAAGGAGAGGATCGCGGGGCGCTTAAAAAAATATATCTTACTGCCTCCGGCGGCCCTTTACGTAAATTAAATAAGCGGGAGTTGAAAGATATCCGCCTAAAACAAGTGCTTAAGCATCCCCGATGGAAGATGGGGAGGAAGATTACGGTAGACTCGGCAACCCTGATGAATAAGGGATTGGAATTATTGGAGGCGATGTTTTTGTTCGGCCTGGCAGCTTCCCAGATCAAAGTATTGGTGCATCCGGAGGCCCTTATCCATTCTATGGTTGAGTTTATTGACGGAGTTTTAATCGCGCAGCTATCCACAACGGATATGCGTATCCCTATCCAGTATGCGTTAAGCTATCCGCAGAGGCTAAAGAATACGCTTCCGGAAATAGATTTCTATAAACTGGGGGCCTTGCATTTTGAAAAGCCGGATTTTAAAAAATTTCCGTGTTTGGGCCTGGCCTACGCAGCTGCCCGTAGATTAGGGACGTTTCCTTGTGTTTTAAACGCCGCTAACGAAGTGGCCGTGGCTGAATTTTTAAAAGAGAAGCTGAAGTTTAGGCATATCCCGGAAGTGTCGGCTAAAGTTATGCGCTCTCATACTAACAAGCTTAATCCCGCGCTAAGCGATATCCTGCAGGCCGATGCCTGGGCCAGGCAGGAAGCGCTCCGGGTAATCGCGAGGTTAAATTAAAAGATGTTCAGTCTGGTCATATTCTTTCTTATTTTAAGCATTTTAATCGTAGTCCATGAGTTCGGCCATTTTATCATCGCTAAAAGAATAGGCGTGCGGGTGGAGCAGTTTTCTTTAGGGTTCGGTAAGGTATTATTCCGCAAAAAGAAAAATGGCACGGATTATACGGTTAGCGCTATTCCCCTGGGCGGATTTGTGAAAATGGCCGGGGATAATTTAGAGGAATACAGCGGAAAGCCCGATGAATATTTTTCCAAGGCTCCGGGAAAGCGTTTTTGGATAATCTTCTTTGGCCCGCTGCTTAATTATGCCTTGGGGATTTTACTCTTCTGGATGATCTTTTTTATCGGATACCCCACGCTGACGACCAAGATTGGCGGGTTAATCGATGGTTTCGGCGCCAAGGAAGCGGGGCTACAGTCCGGTGATATCATTACCGCCATCGACGGCCAGAAAACAAAAAACTGGGAAGATATACAGAAAGTAATTTATGCCAGGAAATCCGCTGAAGCGGTAGATGTTTCTTTTTTAAGGCTGGATAAAGAATCTACGGTTAATGTCCGGCTCAAAGAAAAAGTTTTAGAAAATCAAATCGGCCAGAAGCGCAAAATAGCGCTCCTGGGCATAAGCCCTTTTGATGAAGTGGTTACGGTAAGGCACGCCTTTCTGGAGTCATTGGGTTTGGGCCTGGGCAAGGCCTGGGATTTAACGCTGATGACTTATGCTGCTCTCGGGCGCCTAGTTAGCGGGCATTTATCTATGCGCGAATCAATGACCGGGCCGTTGGGTATATTTTTTATTACTTCTAAAGCCGCCCAGCTCGGAGTGATCGCGGTTTTACATTTAATGGCGGTATTGTCCTTGAGCCTGGCAATTTTTAATCTTTTGCCCTTACCTATATTGGACGGCGGCCATATCGTGTTTTTAGCTTTAGAAAAAATAAGGGGTAAGGCTTTAAGTATTAAATCCGAGCAGATTATCAATAAGATAGGCTTTAGCTTTATTTTGTTCCTGGTTTTTCTGGTTACCTATAATGATATTGTCAAAAACTTCGGGGATAAGCTCTCTAAGTTTTTCGTGAAATGAAATATGAGGATTAAGAGGAGAAAATCAAGAGTAGTAAAAATCGGCAGTCTCTCTATCGGCGGAGCTAACCCCATTGCTATACAGTCAATGGCAAAATGCAAGACTTCCGAAGTAGCTAAGGTTATCCGGCAGGTGCGTGGGTTAGAAAAAGCCGGTTGTGAGATTGTGCGCCTGGCAGTTAAAGATAGCCAGGATGCAGCCGCCTTAAAAAAGATTAAAAGACAGGTTAAGATTCCGCTGGTAGCGGATATCCATTTTGATTACCGCCTGGCCCTGGAAGCGATCGAGAGCGGCGTGGATAAAATCCGGCTTAACCCGGGGAATATCTATAAAAAGGAAGAAGTTAAAAAAGTAGTCAGCGGCCTGAAGGCAGCCAAAATACCTTTACGTATCGGCTTAAATTCAGGGTCAGTAAAAGACGTCTCTTCTAAGGGTATGCCGGATAAATTAGTGAATAGCGCGCTGGGTTACATCAGGATGGTGGAAGGTTTTAAGTTCTATGATATCGTGGTTTCCTTAAAGGCCTCGGATGTCCTGGATACAGTCAGCGCTTATAAAAAGCTGGCTAAGCTTTGCGATTACCCGCTGCACCTGGGAGTTACGGCTACCGGTTCTCCTTTTAGCGGCGCGCTAAAAACAAGTGTCGCTTTAGGGGCTTTGCTATTAGACGGAATTGGTGATACAATAAGGGTATCCCTCACTGACGAGCCGGTCCAGGAAGTTTACGCTGCCCGGTGTATTTTAGAAGCGTTAGGCCTGCGCAATTCCGGGGTCAGCCTGATAAGCTGTCCCACCTGCGGCCGCTGCGAAGTAGATTTAGTAAAAATAGTCCGGGAATTAGAAGAAAAGTTAGAGCCGGGTGCTGTAAGGTTCAGTTCTGCGCGGCCCTTAAAAGTCGCGGTAATGGGCTGTGTGGTTAACGGCCCGGGCGAAGCAAAAGAAGCGGATATCGGGGTAGCTTTTGGTAAAAGCGAAGGCCTCTTATTTAAAAAAGGTAAGCCCGTAAAAAAAATCGCCTATTCTGATTGCGTGGATATTTTATTAAAGGAGATGGCTAAAGAGTATGTTCTGGACTAAAACTTTTATTCCTACGCTCAAGGAAACACCGCAGGACGCCGAATCAATCAGCCACCAGCTTTTACTGCGCGCTGGGGCCGTGCGCATGCTGATGGCCGGGGTCTATTCCTACCTGCCTTTAGGTTTAAAGGTTTTAGGGAATATTGAGAATATTGTCCGCCAGGAGATGAATTCCTGCGGAGCGGTAGAATTATTATTACCGGCGTTACAACCGCTGGAGCTATGGCAGCGTTCAGGCCGCGACGCGCTAATCGGGGAAGTAATGATTAAGTTCACTGACCGCCGCGGTAGAAAGATTTGTTTGGGCCCCACGCATGAAGAAGTGATTACGGAGCTGATTAAAACCCAGGTGTCCAGCTATAAGCAATTACCGTTAATTTTATATCAGATCCAGACTAAATTTCGCGATGAGCTGCGCCCGCGTTTTGGCCTGGTGCGCGCCTGTGAATTTATCATGAAGGACGCCTATAGCTTTGACCAGGACGAAGCGGGTTTGGATAAAAATTATCAGGCGATGCACGCGGCTTATTTAAGGATATTTAAAAGATGCGGACTGGATATTATTACTACCGAAGCGGACTCCGGGGTAATGGGCGGAAAGGTCTCGCATGAATTTATGGTTCCGGCTAAGGACGGCGAAGATGTAGTTGAGGTCAATGCGGAAAAGGTAAACGCCATTGAGGTAGGGCATATTTTTAAATTAGGGACCAAATACAGCGCTTCTTTGGACGCGAACTTCCTTGACGCGCAAGGCCAGCTCAAGCCCGTAATCATGGGTTGTTACGGCATCGGCGTCTCCAGGCTGATCTCCAGCGTGATTGAGCAGAATAATGATAAAGACGGGATCATCTGGCCGCTGGAAGTAGCTCCTTATAAAGTCATGATTTTGGTTTTAGACGCCGGGGATAAGAAAATTATGGATTTGGCTTTGGCTGTTTATCAGGAATTAGAAAAGAATGGGATAGAGCCGCTCCTGGATGACCGCGACGAACGGGGGGGAGTTAAATTTAAAGACGCCGACCTTCTGGGGATACCTTTACAGGTCATTGTCGGAAAGAACTCTTTAAAGGATGGGACGCTTGAGCTTAAAATCCGGCGCAGCCAGGAAAAGATTATTCAGCCCAAAGAAGGAATATTGCGGGAAATAATAAAACTTAGCAATGGATAGAGAGAGCTTGGTTAACGAATTAAAAGTTTTTCTGGAGGATTTCCTGAGAAGCCGGAACTTAGACCTGGTAGACCTTATCCATAGGTATGAAGGAAGGGATTTAGTTTTACGTATCCTGCTGGATAAGCCTGAAGGAGGCATAAGTATCGGTGAATGCGCCGGGCTTAACCGCGAAATAAGCGATCTGCTGGATGAAAAGAGTATTTTACAGGAGAAATATATACTGGAGGTATCTTCTCCGGGCTTGGACAGGCCGTTAGAGACAGAGAAAGATTTCTTGCGTTGCCTGGATAAAAAGGTAAAATTTTTCTTAAACGAACTTATTAATGGAAAATTGGAATGGGACGGGACTATTGCCGGGGTCAACTCGGGAATAGTTTATATTAATACGCAGGCCGGAGCCATGGAAGTGCCTTTGGCCAGGATCAATAAAGCAAAGCGCATAATCTAGGATTGGAGATTAAGATGAGTCAGGAACTATTAGCGATAATTGAACAGATTGAGAGAGAAAAAGGAATTAAAAAAGAGGTGTTAATTCAGGCGGTAGAGAGCGCGATGCTCAGCGCCGCCAAGCGCGTGATTGACCTTAAGCCCGATGAGGAATTCCGGGTTGAGATTGACCGCAATAGCGGTAAAATACGCGCCTGGAGGAATGCGGAAGAAGTTACCTCCATTGATTTTGGCCGTATTGCCGCATCCACTGCCCGCCAGGTGATTATTCAAAAGATGCGCGAGGCGGAAAAAGACGTTGTTTTTAACGAATTCCAGGGCAAGGTCGGAGAAATCGTCAGCGGCACGGTTTACCGCTTTGAAAAAGGCAATATTATTATTGACCTCCTGGGTAAGGCTGAAGGGATTTTACTCAAGCGCGAACAGTCGCCCAAAGAGGAATTCAAGCAGGGCCAGCGCCTGCGGGCCTATGTTTTGGATGTAAAAAAAGATGCCAAGGGCGCGCAGATTATTCTTTCGCGCACGCATCCGGCCCTGGTAAGGAAATTATTTGAGCTGGAAGTCCCGGAGATCTATGAGGGGATTGTTGAGGTTAAGGCTATTTCCCGCCAGGCAGGAGAGCGTACTAAAATCGCCGTCTATTCCAAGAATGATAAGGTGGATTCAGTCGGCGCCTGCGTGGGCATGCGGGGTAACCGCGTCAGGAATATCGTGAATGAGGTTTACGGAGAGAAGATCGATATCGTGCGTTTTAACGACGATATCCGCGAATATATTAAAAACTCGCTTTCTCCGGCTAAGGTTTCCGAGATAAAACTGGATAAAGAGCATCAGAAAGCCGAGGTTATTGTTGACGATGACCAGTTGTCTTTAGCTATAGGTAAGCACGGCCAGAATGTGCGCCTGGCTTCTAAGCTTATCGGCTGGGATTTGGATATCCGCACCAAGGCTACGGCAGCCGAAACCTTGGCTAAGGAAGAAGCCAAAGCCAAAGAAGAAAAAGCGGCTGCAGCGGCAGAAGAAGCTTCCGCGGTTGAAAAGAAGTCTAAGAAGGAAAAGAAAAAGAAGAAGGCCGCTGTTTCCCTGGAAGAGTTATCCGGCATAGGAGAAAAGACTTTAACCAGCTTAAAAGAAGCAGGGATCAATACGCTGGCCGGGCTACTTGCGGCAAAAGTAGAAGGTTTAACGCAGATAAAGGGTATCGGCGAGAAAAAGGCCGAGAAATTAATTGCCCAGGCCAAAAGTAAAAAATAGTTTTTAAAATCAGGAAGAAGGGGTTATGGTTGTCAAACTAAAGAAAGAAAAGAAACCGGTTAAAAAAGAGACTAAACCTAAGGTTAAAAAAGCAGCCAAGCCGGCAAAGGCCGCTGTTAAGAAAGCCGCTCCTAAGCCTAAGCTTAAAGTAAAAAAGCCAGCCGCAGTTGAGAAGAAGGCAGCGGTTGTTCCTGCGCATTTAGCGCCTAAGGCCGAGCCGGCTCTCCCGCACAAGCCGGTTATTAAAGAAGTTATTCATCCCAAACCAGCTATTCATGTGCCCAAACCAGCTATTCATGTGCCCAAACCAGCTGTTCATATGCCCAAGCCAGCGGTGCACGCAGCCAAGCCAGCGGTTAAAGTTGAAATTGAACCTGAAGTTAAAGTTACGCCTGCTGCGCCGGTAATTGAACTTAAAGAATTAGAGCTCGAGCTTCCTATCACCGTGAAGGACCTGGCAATCAAACTGCAGGAAAAGCCCTCCATCATTATTAAGAGTCTCCTGGACGCCAGGATAATGGCCGGGATAAACCAGACTTTAGACGAAGCAGTAGTAGTTAAAATTTGCGAAAAGTATGGTTATAAAATTAAAAAAGCATTAGGCGAAGAAGAATTAACCTTAAGCGTGCACCAGGCTAAGGATGAGGCTAAAGATTTAAAGCCCCGCTCGCCTATCGTTACTTTTATGGGCCATGTTGACCACGGTAAGACTTCATTATTAGACGCCATAAGAAAAACTAAAGTTGTCGATTCCGAACACGGCGGCATTACTCAGCATATCGGCGCTTACAGAGTAGTCCTTGCGCACGGTGAGATTACTTTTCTGGATACGCCGGGCCATGAGGCTTTTACGGCTATGCGTTCGCGCGGAGCTAAGATTACGGATATCGTTGTCCTGGTGGTCGCCGCTGATGACGGAGTAATGCCCCAGACCCAGGAGGCCATCGACCATGCCCGGGCAGCCGGCGTCTCTATAATCGTGGCCATGAATAAAATTGATAAGCCGGGAGCGGATATTGACCAGGTGAAAAAGCAATTAGCCAAGCTGGATTTGAATCCCGAAGACTGGGGCGGTAAGACTATCATGGTTCCTGTTTCGGCCAAAACCGGCCAGGGTATCGATGATTTACTGGAGATGATCATTCTGGAAGCACAGATGCTGGAATTAAAGGCCAATCCTAACCGGCTAGCTAAGGGTATAGTTATTGAAGCCCAGATGTCCAAGGGCCGCGGCCCCGTAGCTACGCTACTTGTGCAAAACGGCACCCTGCATTTAAATGAGAATATTATCGTGGGGAATTTTTACGGCAAAATCCGCGCGATGTTTAATGACCACGGCCAATCCGTGACCAGTGTTTCTCCTTCGGTCCCGGTGGGAGTATTAGGCATATCGGGCGTGCCCGCGGCAGGAGAGCAGTTCTTTGCTATTTCCGATGAAAAACAGGCTAAGGGCATAGCCGCTAGCCGCCTGGAAAAAGAAAAACAGCAGCAGATAAAATCCTTTAAGCATATAACCCTGGAAGACCTGCACGCGCAGATCCTGGAAGGAAAAATCAAGGACTTGAAGCTGATCATTAAAGCCGATGTCCAGGGCTCGCTGGAAGCCATCAAGGAGACTTTAAATAAGTTGAACGTCTCGGAAATAAAATTAGATTTTATACATACCAGCGTAGGTAATATCAATAACTCGGATGTTATCCTGGCGGTAGCCTCCAATGCCTTGATCCTCGGGTTCAACGTTACGATGGATGAGTTGGCCAAAGAGTTGGTGAGCAAGGAAGGCGTAGATGTCCGGACCTATGGTATTATCTATGAATTGGCCAATGATATAAAAGCGGCGATTGAAGGCATGCTCGAGCCGAAGTTAAAGAAGATTTTATTAGGCCGGGCTGAAATAAGGAAGGTGTTTAAATTATCGCGTTCGGGGACAGTCGCCGGTTGTTTTGTCGTCAAGGGTAAATTTAACCGCATCTGCGTAATCAACCTGGTCAGGAACGGCCAGCTTGTTTTTGAAGGCAAGCTCTCTTCGCTCAAGCGCTTTAAAGACGATGTGCGCGAAGTAGGCGAAGGTTTTGAATGCGGGATGAGCCTGGCGGGGTTTGACCAGTTAATGGAAGGCGATATCATTGAAGGGTATGAGATAGAAAAAATAGCCAGGAAACTATGACCCGTTCGCCTCTGCTCAGGGTCATCCTGAGCGCTTGGCGGATAAAATAAGGATTAAGTCGAAGGATGAAAAAAAGAATACTTAGCGGGATGCGGCCGACCGGAAAATTGCACCTCGGCCATTTAGTGGGCGCTTTGGATAACTGGGTCAAGCTTCAGGAGGAATACGACTGTTTCTTTATGGTCGCGGATTGGCATGCTTTTATGAGTGAATATGAGAATACCGCTGAACTTCCCGAGAATATTATTGATAACGTAGTTGACTGGTTGAGCGTAGGGATTGATCCGGATAAGTCCACCGTATTCATCCAGTCGCATATCCCGGAACACGCAGAGCTGCACGTGATTTTTTCCTGCATTACTCCGTTGGGGCTTTTGGAGCGCTGCCCTACTTATAAAGAACAGATGCGCGAAGTAAAGGCGCGGAATTTAAATACCTATGGATTCCTGGGCTATCCGGTCTTGCAGGCGGCAGATATCCTTCTTTACAAATCCGATAAAGTTCCCGTAGGCCAGGACCAGCTCCCGCATTTAGAGCTTACCCGCCAGGTCGCCAGGCTTTTTAATAATTTATCCAAAAAAGAAATTTTCCCTTTTCCTGATGCGATATTGACCAAGACGCCTAAGCTCCTCGGGCTGGACGGCCGCAAGATGAGCAAGAGTTATTTAAATACCATAAACCTTTCGGACAGCCCGGAAGTAATAATGCGCAAGGTCTCCGCGATGTTTACTGATCCGAAGAGGATTAAGTTGAGCGATAAAGGCCACCCGGATACCTGCAATGTATTTTCCTATTATTCCGTATTTATGCCGCAGATAAAAAATGAAGTATATGATTGGTGCCTGGACGCCAAGAAAGGATGCACAGAGTGTAAAAAGATGCTCGCCCTCGCCATTATAGAGAAGCTTGCGCCTATACAAGAAAAGAGAAAAAGCCTGTTAAAGGATAAGGCGGCCTTAAAGAAAATACTGGATGAAGGGGCTAAAAAAGCTGCGGGCGTAGCGTCCGGGACGATGAAAGAAGTGCGTAAAGCGGTAAATTTATGAGCTATAAAATAAAAATAGAGATGTTTGAGGGCCCGCTGGACCTGCTGCTCTACCTGGTCAAAAAAGACCACCTGAATATTTACGATATACCCATCGCCAAAGTTACCGAACAATACCTGCAGTATTTAAATCTGATGCAGATGCTGGATTTAAACGTTGCCGGAGAATTCCTGGTTATGGCGGCGACCCTGATGCAGATTAAATCCAAGATGCTCCTGCCGGCAGAGGAAGGCTCAAGCGCTGAAGCTGAACAGGAAGACCCGCGCGAAGAACTGGTCAGGCGGCTGTTGGAATATGAAAAATTTAAAGAGATAGCCCAGGACCTGCGCCAGAAAGAAACCGACCAGCGCGAGGTTTTTAAACGGCCCAAGGGCGAAACAGAAAAGGACTTGAGCGAAAAAAAAGATGTTTATTTCGAAGCGAGCATCTTTGATTTAATTAACGCGTTTTCCCAGGCGCTTAAGGACATACCCAAAGAAGTTTTTTATGAGGTAGTTAAAGATAAATATACGGTGGAGGAAGCTACGCATGATATACTCCATCTTTTATTAGTCAGGTCCGAGGTGAAGCTTTCCGAGATCTTTGGCCGGACAAAAAATAAACTGGAAATAATCGTAAACTTCCTGGCGGTATTGGAGTTAATCCGCATGAAAGAGATCATTGCGCGCCAGTCCGAATTATTCCAGGAGATAGAGATCGTCAGAAACAAAGAGAATATTATTCCTTATGAGCGAAGAAACCAGGCAGGCCCTGCTTAAGGGAGCGCCTAATATAATCAATACTACGGAATCCGAAGAGGATGTTGTTTTAAACATTTCTCTGCGGCCAAAGAAATTCGCGGAATTTGTCGGCCACAAGGAAATCGTGGATAACCTGAAAGTCTCTATCCAGGCAGCTGTGCAGAGGAAAGAACCGCTGGAGCATGTTTTATTAAGCGGGCCTCCGGGACTGGGCAAGACTTCTTTATCGCATATTATTGCCCATGAAATGGGCTGTAAGATTACCGCAACAAGCGGCCCGGCAATCGAGCGCGCCGGGGATTTGATCGGCATACTGACTAACCTGGAAAAAGGGGATATTTTGTTTATTGACGAAATACACCGCCTTTCCAAAGTAGTAGAGGAATTTTTATATCCGGCGATGGAGAGTTTCCAGATAGATTTTGTCATTGATAAAGGCCCCTACGCCAAGACTATAAAATTTAACCTTAAACCTTTTACCCTGGTGGGCGCGACTACGCGCACAGGCTTATTAGCCGCACCTTTGCGGGGAAGGTTCGGCATATTTTATAACCTGGATTTCTATAAAATTGAAGACCTGACTAAAATAGTGCAGCATTCGGCAGGGATTTTAGGTATTGATTTAGAAGATGCGGCAGCCGCTGAAATCGCCCAGAGGGCCCGCGGTACCCCGCGTATTGCCAACCGGTTACTCCGGCGCATAAGGGATTACGCGCAGGTGGCCAAAGCAAAAAAAGTAACTTTAGGGATGGCGGCTAAATCGCTGGATGACCTGGGTATCGATAAGGCCGGCCTGGATAGCCTTGACCGTAAGGTTTTAACGCTGGTCATAGATTCTTATAACGGCGGCCCGGTGGGCGTAGAATCCCTGGCAGCAAGTTTAAACGAAGAAGTGGATACTATCGCCGATACGGTTGAGCCGTACCTCTTAAAAGCCGGATATTTGAAACGTACCCCGCGCGGCCGCACCGCCACAAGACTAGCGTTTGACCACTTCGCTAAAAAATACACCAAAGAGCAGCAAAAAGAATTATTTTAAGGGTACTGGATGGAACTTTTACTGCATACCTGCTGCGCGCCGTGTTTAATTTACCCCCTGGAAGTATTGCGTAATGTGGGTTTTAAGGTCACCGGGTTTTTTTATAACCCGAATATCCATCCCCTCGCCGAATACCTTAGAAGAAAAGAAGCGCTGGCAGTTTTAAGCTCCGGCATTGAATTTATTTATCCTGAATATTCCCCCCAGGAATTCTTTCGGCTGGTTAATCTGAATGAAGAAGCTCCGGAAAGATGTTCTATCTGCTGGAGGGAACGGCTTAAGAAAACCGCCCGGTCTGCCCGGTCTGCCGGGTTCAAATATTTTACCACTACTCTTCTGGTGAGCCCTTATCAGGACCAGGAGCTACTGAAGAAGATCGGGAATGAGGTTGCCGCGGAAGAGGGCGTAGAATTTTATTACGCGGATTTTAGGGCGGGCTTTAGGAAGGCGCATGACGAGGCCAAAGCCAAAGGCGTGTATTGCCAGAGGTATTGCGGCTGTATTTATTCCGAGATAGAGCGCTCTAAGAAAAAATAGAATGCAGGATATTGCCAGGACATTAATTATATTCGGGGTTATCTTAATCGCTGTCGGCATATTTTTGTTTTTTATGCAGAAGATACCTCTCGTAGGCAGGCTGCCGGGAGATATCTATATTCAAAGAAAAAATTTTTCTTTCTATTTTCCGTTAGCTACATGCATTTTGATAAGTATAATACTTTCACTTTTATTTTACCTGTTTAGCCGAAAATGAAGACCAGGGTTATTGCGCTTTTATTTTTTATTTTATTCATATCTTGCGCGGCATTCTGCCAGGAAGAGAGCAGCTTAAGAAAAGGGGTCTGGGTCACTGTTTTTTCAGAGCAAGAGGTGCTTTATTCCCGGGAGGCTGTGTTAAAGCTGGTTAACTCCTGCAAGAGAGCCGGTATTAACGAAATATACCTGCAGGTTTATCAGTCGGGGAAAGCATACTATGATTCTAAAATAGGCGGCAGGTCAAAGTATGAGGCTATGCTTAAATCCTCCGGGGCTGACCCTATTGACTTTCTTTTAAAAGAAGCAGGAAAAAACAATATAAAGGTATTTGCCTGGGTTAATCTCCTGAGCCTCGGGCAGAATGCCAAGGCGGATATAGTCAATGAATTTGGCGAGGATATTTTCACGCGCGACCAGTATCTTAGGGTTTCCGGAAGGGCTAGCCCCAATGAATCGGATAAATATTACCTGCGGGAAGACCAATTGTTCCTGGAGCCGGGAGACCAGAGAGTCGCGAGATACCTGATTTCCATCGTTGAAGAAATAATTGAGCGTTACCCTCTTTTAAGCGGCATCCACCTTGATTACGCGCGTTATCCGATGACTGTGCCGTTTATCCCCGGCGCGCGTTTTACCAAATACGGCTTAAGTTACGGTTATGGCAGGGAAAATTTAGAGCGTTTTAAAGAATGGACAGGGTTGGACCCCTTAAAGGGATTAAAGGGCGGTAAAAACTGCGCTAAATGGGATGATTGGAGGCGAAAGCAGCTTACCAGCCTGGTCAGGAGAATAACTAAACGCCTGAAGGAAAAATCAGGAAGCTTTTTAGTTTCCGCTGCGGTTGTCCCTTCGGGTGAACGCGCTTATACCAGCATGTTTCAGGATTGGCCTTACTGGCTTGAAGAGAGTATCCTGGATTACGTAGTCTTAATGAATTATACCCAGGATAAACAACTGACTAAAGAGATAGTCCGCGCTTCTCTTGGCTACCGGCAGAAAGGCAAGGTCTTTGTAGGGATGGGATTGTATTTAATGAAGGATAACCCGGAAGTATTCTTTGAGCAATACAAAATGGTTAAGAGTTTATCTGCCGACGGCATAGTAATCTTTTCCTACGACGATATGACTGAGGAGATCCTGGAATACCTGAGTAAATCGCAATAATTCCTTATATAAAAATAATGAAACTTTCCAATTTTGATTACGGCCTGCCTAAAGAATTAATCGCGCAATACCCGCTGAAGGAGAGGGAAGGCGCGCGGCTGATGGTTGTAAAGCGCTCCAGTAATACCGCCGAAGACGGTATTTTTAAGGATTTCAGCGCGTATTTAAAAAAAGGCGATCTTCTGGTTTTAAATGATACCAGGGTGCTTACCTGCCGCCTGATCGGCCATAAGGCTACCGGGGGAAAGGTAGAGATTTTATTGACCAAACGCAAGAGCGGCTCTACTTTTGATGCCTTGGTCCAGCCCAGCCGCACCAAAATAGGTGAGAAGGTATTTTTTGGGAAAAATAAAATCGCCGGGGTCATCACCAACCGCAGAGAGATTTCTTTTAAGCCAAAAGATGCCGGGACTATTTATGAATTGGGCCAGGTGCCGCTACCACCTTATATCAGGAGAGAGCCCGAAGAGCTGGATAAAGATTATTATCAGACTGTTTATGCGAATAAGGAAGGCGCAATAGCTTCACCGACTGCGGGCTTGCATTTTACAGAGGAATTGCTTAAGAAAATAGAATTATCCGGAGTAAATATCGCGCATTTGACTTTGCATGTTGGCTTAGGTACTTTTAAGCCGGTAACTTCCGAAGATATCACTAAGCACAAGATGGAACCGGAATTCTTCCAGATTCCAAAATCCAGCCAGGAGAAGATAGAAATAGCGCGTAAAAATAAATCGCGCATCATTGCCGTAGGCACAACTACATTACGTGCGTTAGAGGCTTATGCTGATGGGTTAAAAGAGGGCTGGACGAATTTATTCATTTATCCGGGATATAAATTCAAATTAGTTGACTGCCTGCTCACTAATTTTCACTTACCCAAGACCACGCTTTTTATGCTTACTTGTGCGTTTGGGGGAGAGAAATTAATCAAGCAGGCGTATCAGGAAGCGGTTTACAAGCAGTACAGGTTTTATAGCTACGGCGATGCAATGTTGATAATTTAGCGTCTGGCTTGTCTTGTTTCCCGTAGGGACACTTGCTTGCTGGACTTCACATGCCCTGCTTAGGAAACAACCCAACCCATCCGCTAAGTATTTACATCAATCGGCGTAGAGTGAGGTAATCTAATCCCGTGGAAAAACTGCTTACTATACAACAATTAGGGGAATTAATCCAGGTTAGCCCTAAGACTATCTATCAATGGACTCATATAGGCTTTATACCACATTATAAGTTACCGAAAGGGGTTAGATTCAAAAAAGCGGATGTTACAGCTTGGCTAAGTAAGAGACATAGGAAAGGCAGAGATAAGTTAAAGATTGATTTAATTAGTAGTGTCTAATAAAGCAAACAACTTATTTCATATCAAATAGATATAAAATTATCGAAAGTTAATTAATTATTTATTACTTTTTTATAAGATTTCGTTAATTAAATAATACTTGACAATATTTAATTACTGTTTTATACTTTATTGGTAATTAAAAGGAGTTAAATATGAGCATAATCGAACAGCCTCCTAAATACGATACTATCTTTAAGAATACTGAAAGTCTTTTAAGAATTATGAAGGCTTGCCAAATGCCAGATGTGCAAGGTTTGATACGCAAAGCCAACGATCGATATTTCTATTGGTCAGATTTTGCTCATCGTATACCGGCTAACATAGAAACTAGACCCGAAGAAATATGGGTGTATCTAAAATTGGGTCGTTCTTCTAATATGAGGAACACGCCTATAATGGATAAAAATAATCAATTCTTTACATATTGGATTCCAGATTGTTTGCATCGTAGTATAAGTGAAGTTGATAAATGGTCTGGTGGCCAAATAATTACTGACCAACCGTTCGGACTCCCCGCCAAAGAAAAGTATATTATTAATTCCTTGATGGATGAAGCTATTGCATCAAGTCAGTTAGAGGGCGCTTCGACAGAATATAGAATTGCTAAAGAAATGTTGCGGTCGGGTCGTAAGCCGCAAGACAAAAATGAACAGATGATATTTAACAACTGGAATGCGATGCAATTCATTCGAGAGAATAGCAGGCCTCCTTTTTCCATAGATAAGCTCTATGAATTACATACTATTTTGACGCAAGAAACATTGGAATCTCCTAGTGAAGCAGGAAAGTTTAGGGATAAAGATGATATACATGTTACGTATAGAGATGAAATCGTGCATATTCCACCTAAGGCAGATACATTAAAGAAAAGGATAGATGGGCTGATTGAGTTTGCAAATAACGATGATGAAGAAAATTGGATTCATCCTGTAATTAAGGGAGCCATGATTCATTTCTGGTTGGCGTATGATCATCCTTTTACCGATGGGAATGGTAGGACTGCCAGAGCGTTGATGTATTGGTATCTTCTAAGCCGAGGCTATGAACTTTTTCAGTATTTGTCTATTTCTAAGCATTTTCTTAGAGCACCAGGGCAATATGTAAGAGCATATCTTTACGCTGAGAATGACGATAATGACCTCACTTATTTTTTAGTTTATAATTTACTCTCTATTCGATTTGCTTTGAATGAGTTGAGGAAATATTTTAAGAATAAACAACATGAAGTATCAAAAGCAAATGATTTATTAGGTAAATTCCGAGGGTTAAATCTACGGCAGAAGAGTTTAATATATCATTCTATACAACATCCAGATACTATTTATTCAATCGAAGCTCACAAAAATACTCATGGTATCGCATATGATACTGCTCGTAAGGATTTGATGGTTCTCGCTTCAAAAGGTTTTCTAAAAATAGAAAAAGAGGGCAAGAGGTTACTTTTATTTCTTCCAACAGGTAAAGTAATTGAGAAATTACGTGGTAAATAAGTAGTTTTGTTTTTGTGCCCAAAATGTGCCCATCCAAGTGAAAAACATCGGGAGTCAAAGGGAAGAATCGGGAAAAATCCAGACTTGAAGTTAGCTTTGGAATAAAAGTATTATTTATATAACTCATTGATTTATCGACGGATGGGAGATTTGTTTAACCAGACTCCCTGCTTCTGCCCCCCATAAATCGTAGACATTATACATAAGTATTAAAACATCAATAGGTTGTAATGATAATATAGCGGATGGATTGGTTTGGCTTCGAGCAAGATAAGGCAGGCGCTGGGCGTATTGTTTAAGGCCGCCAACTGTGATCTTAAAGATTAAGCCTGCTTCTGTTTACGGTGCGGAGAAGGAGAGAATGAAAACACTACTAACTTATTATTCCTATAGCGGTATCACTGAGAAAGTAGTCGGTATATTTAAGGAAGTTTTAGAAAAAAGAGCTGAGCTAAAGATCCAAAGGCTAAAACCAAAAGAAGAAATAACTTCATTTTTTTCTCAATGCCTGGCTGCTAGTTCTAAAAAAAGATGCGCGATAGAAGAAGTACTGTTTGATGCAACTAGCTTTGATACTATCATTATTGGCTTGCCCGTATGGGCATTTGCTCCTACGCCAGCCATCAATACATATTTAGACAAAGTTACAGGACTAAACAATAAAAGACTGATTGTGCTGCTTACTTCAGGAAGCGGTATGGGAGTTAAAATGTGCTTTAAATATATTAATAATATTCTGAGCAGCAAAGGCGCATCCAATATAAGCGAAATCAATATCCCCAATGCCAGGATGAAAGATAGGGATTTTATTATTTCGTCTTTAGAAAAAATTCTATAACAGGACCCGCGTAAGGTTGACTTGAAGATTAGTGAGGAATAGGGGATGATCCAGCGGATAATAAAACATAAATACTTTTTTCATATTGCAGTGCTTTTGGTTGTTGTAGCGGTAACTATCCTGTTTATTGTTTTTAGCGGGACTTTGAATTAAGGGTATTGAAGACGTTAGAGAAAAGATAAAACTAGATGAAAGATAAAAAGATAATTACTGTAATAATATCAGTCATCATTATTGTTGCTTTAGCCTGGGGAGCGGTATTTATTTTTAGAGGCGCGATTGTTACTGGTTTAGCGGCAAGGGTATTGCTTAAAGCAGGCAAGCCTTTGCAATTCGGCGGATATACTGTGTTGGTAGATAAAGTAGAGGGAAATAAGCTCTACGGCATAAAAGTCAGCAGCCAAAGTAGAACGCTTGAGGCAAAAAGCGGCGACTACGCCTATATGCCTGAAAAAAATGCGATTAAGTTTAATTTAATTGATGGCGTAGCTGAGGAGCATGATCCTGATAATCCTCAAAAATTCAATAGATTGACGTTTAAGCAAACTATTATCACATTAAGATTAGGATCTATAGGTAATTAAAATGTTTGAATTAATTAAACAAGATAAGAATAGTAGAGCCCGGTTAGGCAAGCTCACTACCGAGCATGGGGTAATCCATACGCCGGCTTTTATGCCGGTGGGTACGCATGCTACCATTAAAGGGCTTTATCCTAAGGACGTGGAAGAAGCCGGAGCTGAAGTAATGCTCTCCAATACCTATCATTTATTCTTACGCCCCGGAATGGAGGTTATTCGTAAAGCCGGCGGCCTGCATAAGTTTATCGCGTGGAATAAGCCCATTCTTACGGATAGCGGCGGTTATCAGGTATTCAGTTTGGCGCTTCTAAGGAAATTAAGCGATAAGGGAGTAGAATTCCAGTCGCATATAGACGGATTCAAGCATTTTTTGACCCCGGAGGATGTAATCAATATCCAGCAGGATTTAGGCTCGGATATCATGATGCCGCTGGATGAATGCGTGCATTATCCTTGCGGGAAAGATCAGGCAGAGGTAGCCATGAAACGCACTATCAACTGGGCCAGGCGTTCGCATAAACATCTGCAGGAGCATAAAAAGCACGGGCCTACCAAGAAACAATTGTTATTCGGTATTGTGCAGGGAGCTACTTATGAAGATTTACGCTCTGCAAGCGCCAAAGAACTTACCGGTATAGATTTTGACGGCTTTAGCATAGGCGGAGTTTCGGTTGGCGAACCGAGCGATTTAATATATAATATATTAGATTACACCGCGAAATTACTTCCTCGGGATAAACCGCGTTATGCCATGGGCATAGGTTATCCTCCGGATATAATTGAGGCAGTTGAGCGGGGAGTGGATATGTTTGATTGCGTAGTGCCGACTAGGTACGGCAGGAATGGCACTGCTTTTACCAGCCGGGGAAAAATGATCATTAGGAATGCGGCGTTTACTGATGACTTTAAGGTCCTGGATGAAAAGTGCGGTTGTTATGTCTGCAAGAATTTCAGCCGGGCCTATCTTAGGCATTTGTTTAACGCCCAGGAGATGCTGGGTTTGACTTTATTATCTTTACATAATGTTTATTTCTTTTTGGACCTGTGCCGTAAGATCCGCGAAGCAATCAAGGGTAACCAGTTCAGCGAATTTAAAAAAGAATTTTTAGCCGGGTATAATAATTCCGTATGCGCATAGACATAGTTACCATATTCCCGAAAATGTTTAGCCCGGTGTTTGGCGCATCCATTATCCGGATCGCGCAGGTTAAGGGTAAGGTGAAATTTTATCTCCATGATTTAAGGGATTATACGCCGGATAAACACCGTAAGGTTGACGACCGGCCTTTTGGCGGGGGCTCGGGTATGCTGATGCGCCCGGAGCCGATCTTTAATGCGGTAGAAGAAATATTATCCAAAACCAAAAAGAATAAGCCGAAAGTAATCCTGTTGTGCCCTCAAGGCAGGAAACTTACCCAGAAAATCGCCAAAGATATCGCAAAAGAGAAACAAATTATTTTGCTTTGCGGCCATTATGAGGGCATAGATGAAAGAGTGCGCAAAGAGTTAGTAGACCAGGAAATTTCTATAGGTGATTATGTGCTTACCGGAGGAGAGCTGGCGGCTATGGTTCTGGTGGATAGCGTGGTGCGGCTTCTGCCGGGGGTCTTGGGCGATAAAAATTCCTTGAATTTTGAGTCATTTGAAGGTAATCTATTAGAACACCCGCACTATACCCGGCCGGCGAATTTCCGCAATCTGGCTGTGCCGGAGGTACTCCTTTCGGGGGATCATAAAAAAATAGAGGCTTGGAGAAAAAAACAAGCCTTAAAAAGGACGCAAGAAAGACGGCCGGACCTGTTCAAGAAGGCCGATTTAGGTTAAGGAGGAAACAAATGGACAAGATGAAATTGATTGAGTCGCAATTTATCAAAAAAGATATGCCGAAGTTCGGCGTCGGCGATACGGTTAAAGTCCTCACCAGGATACCGGAAGGACCGGATAAGGTCCGCCTGCACCCTTTTGAGGGGGTAGTGATTTCCAAGGAAGGTTCCGGGGCCAGGGAGCATTTTACGGTAAGAAAGGTTTCTTACGGAGAGGGGATTGAACGCGTATTCCCGTTATATTCACCCAGCATCGAACGCATTGAACTTGTCCGTTCCGGGAAAGTCAAGAGGGCCAAGCTTTACTACTTAAGAAGTAAGGTCGGTAAGCGGGCCACCAAGATTGAAAGCCAGGGAGAAAAAGTTTAAAGATTTACTCGGTTACGAGCGTAAGCTCAGAAGAAGAGGCTGCGATTTGATTATCGGCGTGGATGAAGCCGGGCGCGGGCCTCTGGCCGGTCCGGTTGTGGCAGCGGCAGTCGCGCTTAAGACAACGATTTTTAAAAACCGCATTGACGATTCCAAAAAATTGAGCCTTCATCGCCGCCAGAAGGCTTTTGAAGAAATTACCAGAAAATCCATATTCGGCATAAGCGTAGTCAGCGAAAAGATGATTGACCGCATCAATATTTTACAAGCCACGCGCCTGGCGATGCGCCAAGCGGTTATTTCTTTGACCAAAAAGATAGCCGGCCTTAATTATTTAAATATTCACGTAATTGTCGACGGGAAGATGTCTCTGGAATTAAATTGGCCCTGCACTGATATTGTCAAAGGTGACGGCAAATCCAAGAGCATAGCCGCCGCCTCCATATTAGCCAAGGTTACCCGCGACCGGATTATGCGTGAATATGACGTAATTTATCCGGAATACGGGTTTAGTCGGCATAAGGGTTATCCCACAGAAAGCCATCGGGAAATCCTTAACCGGATAGGGCCGTCACAGATCCACCGGAAGAGTTTTCACTGTGCCTAAATATAATTTAAATTTAGGGGTTCAGGCGGAGGCTAAAGCGGCAGAGTTCCTTAAGGCCAGCGGTTATCAAATTCTCCGGCGGAATTATAGATCCAAATTAGGCGAAGTAGATATTATCGCCAGGGATAAGGATACGGTTTGTTTTGTAGAGGTAAAATGCCGCTTGTCCGATAAATTCGGCAAAGGATCGGAAGCTGTGTCCGGGAAAAAGCAGGGCCAGCTAGCCAAGGCAGCCTTAAGTTTTTTAAAAGAAAATAACTTATTAGGTAAAAGCGCAAGGTTTGACGTGGTCTCGCTGGATAGCTGCGGCCCGGAAGAAAAAATAACCCTGATTAAAAACGCGTTTGAATTGAACGGGAGGTTTACTTACTAAGATGTATAAAGACGAATCGCTTAAAAAATACCTGGATGACCTGGCAGCTAGGCTTCCTGCTCCGGGAGGCGGCTCAGCGGCGGCATTTAACGCGGCAATGGCCGCGGCCTTAATCAGTATGGTCGTTAATTTTACTTTAGGCAAGCCCAAATACGCAAAATATGAAAAGGGGCTTAAGGTCATCCTGGATAAATCCGAAGCCTTAAGGCAGGAATTCCTGAGATTAACCGACCTGGATGTTATTGCTTACCGGAGTAAAGACGCCCGGGACAGTTTGAATACTCCGTTTATGATTGCCCGGCTCTGCGCCGAAGGAATTAAACTGTGTGAACCGCTGCTCAAAAAAGGTAATATCAATTTAATCAGCGATGTAGCCGTGGCCGCCGTCCTTTTAGAATCCAGTTTTGCCTCGGCGTATTTTAACGTGGAGATAAATTTAAAGGCCATCAACGACAAAAAATTGACCCGGACAATAACAAAAGAATTACTGCAAAAAGGTAAAATGATCCGCAAGACCAGGGAAAATACGGAGGAGAAAGTTGGCAAAATTATTAGAGGGTAAACCGCTGGCGGAGAATATCAGGGAAGAAATAAAGAAACAGGTTGCCTCTTTGCAGGCTAAGCCGGTTTTAGCCAGCATTATGGTTGGTGAGAATGCCGGCGCAGCCAGCTATGTTAAATCTCAAAGTAAAGCCGCCGAAAATTTAGGGATAGAATACCGCCTGCAAACCTTAGCCCAGGATACTACCGAAGAGGCCCTGATTGATTTTATCCGCAAATTAAATTCCGATAAATCGGTCAATGGCATTATTATCCAGATGCCGCTTCCCGCAGCGATAGATTATAAAAAGATAAGCGCCTATATCAGCCCGGAAAAGGATATTGAGGGTATGCACCCGCAAAATATAGGGAAGATTTTGTTCGGCAAGGCCAGGCTTATTCCCTGCACCGCTGCCAGCGCTATGGAGTTGATTAATTCCAGCGGCATGGATTTATACGGTAAAGAGGTTGTCATCGTGGGCCATAGCGAAATCGTGGGTAAGCCCTTAGCGCTTTTATTACTGGATAAATTTGCGACAGTTACGGTAGCGCATATCGGCACAAGTAAAGCCGGAAAGTTGGAAGAACATGTCCGCCGGGCCGAAGTCCTGATTGTCGCAGTCGGAAAAGCCGGGTTAATCAAAGGGGATTGGATTAAAGAAGGCGCGGTAGTCATCGACGTGGGGATAAACCGCCTCGCCGATAAGATTGTCGGGGATGTGGAATTTGAGGAAGCCCAAAAACGCGCAGGTTTTATTACGCCTGTGCCGGGCGGGGTCGGTCCGCTAACCGTAACCATGCTCATGCGTAACCTCGTCGAATCCGCAAAACTGCAGCAGCTTTAATCAGGTAAGGAGGGCAGTGCCAGTGGAAAAATTCTCTAAGGGCAAGGCAATAGTTTTTGGCTGGGAAGCGACGAAAAAGTATTTCTGGTTTTTCTGCGGTTTACTGATAATAGTCATCCTGGTGCAGGCTATCCCCAATGTATTATCCAACTTGTATGGAGAGAAGTTGCCTTTGGTTTCAGCTGCCTTTAGTATAATTTCTTTCATCGCGAGCACTATAATTGCGATAGGTTTGATCAAGATCAGTTTAAAATTATATGATAATACGGATAGCCCTAAGCTTAGCGTCCTTTTTGCGGTCCGGGGAGTTTTCTTAAAATATTTATTTGCTTCGCTGCTCTATGGTTTGGCCGTATCTGTCGGTCTTTTGTTATTGATTGTCCCGGGCATTATTATATGGGTAAGGTGCCAGTTTTTCGGCTATTTGATAGTAGATAAGAAGCTGGGGCCCATAAAGGCGCTTAAGAAGAGCTTTGCCGTGACCAGAGGTAATGGCTGGAACCTATTTTTACTAGGTATTCTATTAACCGGTATCTTTCTGTTTGGCCTTTTGGCTTTGCTGGTCGGTTTATTCGCGGCCTTTCCGATAACGATTATGGCAGAGGTTTTCGTCTACCGTTTTCTCGTGGAGAGGTCAGGTTCCCTTGAGGCAGTGCCAGCCGTTTAAGGGTAAGGAAGGATTCCGTAGGTAAATATGACTTTCAAAGAAAAATTACAATCGGGTAAGTTCGCAGTGACCTCGGAAATCGGGCCGCCCAAGGGCATTGACACCAAGCAGCTCCTGGAAGACGCGGAATTAATCCGCACCAGGGTTGACGCGATTAATGTCACGGATTTGCAGAGTTCAGTAATGCGCCTGGGTTCTTTGGCAGTCTGTTTTCTGCTTAAACAAAAGGGCTTTGAGCCGATCTATCAATTAACCTGCCGCGACCGGAACCGCCTGGCCCTGCAATCGGATATTTTATCCGCCGGGGCATTAGGCATTGAGAATCTTTTACTTTTAACCGGCGACCATCCGGCTTTAGGCGACCATCCGGAAGCCAAGCCTGTTTTTGACCTGGATTCAGTGCAGCTGTTGCAGGTAGTCCAGAAGCTCCGGGAAGGAAGCGATATGCAGGGGAATAAATTAATTGGCGAACCGCCGAAATTCTGCATGGGCGCTGTGGTTAACCCCGGGGCAGACCCCCTAGAACCTCAGATTATGAAAATGGAGAAAAAGATTGTTGCCGGAGCGGAATTTTTCCAAACCCAGGCAGTCTATGACCTAAAAGTATTTGAAAACTTCCTGGATAAAACCAAACATTTAAAAACTAAGATCCTGGCCGGAATCGTCTTACTAAAATCAGCCGGTATGGCCCGTTATATGAATAAGAATGTCGCCGGAGTATCGGTCCCGGAAGATTTAATCAAAGAAATGGAAGAGACTAAGGATAAAACCGCTCAGTCCGTAGAGATCTCCTCGCGCCTGATTAAGAAATTAAGGCCGGCCTGCGACGGAGTCCATATCATGCCTATTGGCTGGGATAAGGTAGTGCCCGCAGTCCTGGATGCATCTGGATTATAATGCCAACTTTACCTCATATCCCCGGAGCAAAGAAAAAAAGCGTTTTATTTTTAAGCTCCGAGGATGATTTTAAGAAATTAGACGATTATTTTATCAATGATACTGTCTGTATTGACGGCCCGGGCGAAGCTGCGCTTAATCTGGCTAAGTCCATCCATGAAAAATATAAAGTCGGGGTGAAAGTCGTCAGGGAAGAGAAGTTTGAAGGCGTGCTTCCTGAAGGTATACAGGTAATCAACAGCCCGATCCAGGAGATTGTCGGGGAAGGCAAGGCCGAGGCAGTCAAATTTAAAAGCGGCTTAGCCATCGGCGTGTGCTTAGTCTTATTTGTTGACCAGAAAATGCAAGATAGTAATGCCAATAATAAAGGAGAAAACATGGCGGATTTACTCATCCAGTTAGGGACTAAGGGCAGCGAGGCAGTAATAAATCTTACCCGGGCTTCGCTGGATAGGCGTATAGCGGAAAAAGGAAAAGATGAAAAAATAGAGTTTCCGGAAACCAATTATTATTTTCCTTTGATTAATGCTTTGCTTAACCTGGAAGTAAAGAGCCTGAACGATTTATCCTTAGCGTTAAGTGAGATCGAGGGTTTAAATCAAGGGAAGGCTACTAAAACAGGATTGGCTATCCCCTACCTGGGAGGCATTTTAAATAAAGGCGTCGCTACGCTCCTCTCTGAAGAGATCCTGGCCGGATTAGCCGTAATGAACAAAGAACACCCTAAGGCCGGCATCGGTTTTATCCCCGATAAAATATTACGATCCCTGGGCCTGCAACTGGTTGACGGCAGGATAGCCGGTATCGCCGTAATTCTGGGCCCGGCAAAAGATGAAGACGCAGCCGTAGAATTGATCCGTAATTTCCAATCCAAGAGTATTGTTTGTTTGTTAGCCGGTAATATTCAAGGCAATACCCTGCAGAAGCAATTAGAAAGCAAGGGAATAGAAGTAGGTTTGGATAATTACATCGTCCCTTTAGGCGATGATTATCTTTCGGCCATTTATGCGGTAAACTTTGCCGTACGCGCGCCCTTAATTTACGGGGGATTTAAACCGGGGGAATGGCAGGGAATCGCGGATTATATCCGTAACCGCGTGCCCGCGTTTGTTTTACTCTTAGGGCATGTCGATGAGGTGATTGTCGCGACAGGTTTAGGGGTTCTAACCTTTGGCTTACCGATTATCACTGACCTGGAAGTCCCGCAGTTAGGTAAAATTGATACGACTTTATTTGAGGCGTTAGTTACGGAGAAGGATTATAAAAAACTTCCTTCTCAATGCCTGCTTACCCGCGGGATAAAGGTGAAAATGGCCGAGGTCGCTGTACCGGTGCCTTATGCCGCTGCCTTTGAAGGAGAGCGGGTCAGGAAAGAGCAATTGCACGTTGAATTCGGCGCTAAGGCCAGCCTGGCCTTTGAATTCTTAAGCGCAAAAAAAGAAAATGAAGTTGAAGACGGTAAGGTAGAGATAGTCGGGCCGGATATTGATAACTTACCCCCGGGCGTTAAGTCCCTGCCTTTAGCCATTATTGTCAGCGTTTATGGCCGTAAAATGCAGAAGGATTTTGAGCCGATCCTGGAGAGACAGATCCACCGTTTTGTCAATTACGCGATGGGTTTAATGCACGTAGGCCAGCGCGATATGGATTGGATCAGGATCAGTAAAGATGCTTTCGCTAAGGGTTTTAGGTTAAAGCATATCGGCGTTATCCTGCATGCGATGCTGCATCAGGAATACAGCGCCATTGTTGATAAAATTCAAATTAGCCTCTATACAAAACAGGAAGACGCAGAAAGGCTCCTTGCCCCCGCAAAAAAAGTTTTTGATGAGCGCGATGAACGCATAAGCGGGATGACCGATGAAAGCGTAGATACCTATTATTCCTGTTTATTGTGCCAGTCATTCGCTCCCAATCATGTATGCATTGTTACTCCCGAACGCCTGGGTCTTTGCGGGGCTTATTCGTGGTTGGATGCGAAGGCTTCTTTTGAAATCACTCCCACCGGCCCTAATCAGCCTATAGCCAAAGGAAATACGCTGGACGCAAGGCTGGGGCAATGGGAAAACGTAAATGAATTCGTAAAACAGAAATCCAATAAAAGCATCGATAAGGTAAGTATGTATTCTTTAATAGATTCTCCCCAGTCTTCCTGCGGGTGCTTTGAGTGCATCCTGGCGATTATCCCGGAAGTAAACGGGGTAATGATCGTGCACCGGGATTTTTCCGGCCTGACCCCTTCCGGTATGAGCTTTACTACTTTAGCCGGTTCAGTCGGAGGAGGGGTTCAGACTCCGGGGTTCCTGGGAGTAGGCAAGCTCTATATAATAAGTAAGAAGTTTATTCTGGCTGAAGGAGGCTTGAAGCGCCTGGTTTGGATGCCTAAAGAGCTTAAGGAACTTTTGGGAGATAAATTAAGGAAACGCTGCGAAGAAATCGGCGAGCCGGATTTACTGGAAAAGATTGCGGATGAAACAGTTGCCACAACCTCCGCTGAGCTAGCGGCTTACCTGGAAAAGGTTAAACATCCGGTTGGCTCTTTAGAGCCGTTGATGTAATTTTTTTCTTGACTACGGCCCTATTTAACATATATAATAACTGGTACATGCCAAGCAAAACCCTCAAAAAAAATTTAAAGAGAATAACCTTAATAGTTAATTGTTTTCTGTTCATATTTACCGCGCATCTGCTTGCTGCGGATAAGGTTATTAAGAAAAAAAAGGAGGAGCTGACCAGCCTCCAGAAGCAGGCCCAGCTCTATCGTAATGAAGGTTTAAAGTCCCAGAATCTGGGCGACCTGGAGACCGCCTTAAAGTTATACCAGAAAGCCGCGGGGATTGACCCCGAATATGCGGTTGTGCATAATGATTTAGGCGTTATTTATGAATCTCAGGGAGATCTTGAACGGGCAGAGGAAAGTTATCTTCGGGCCATAGAGATCGATCCTTCTTATGAAAGTGCGTATAGCAACCTGGCCCTTCTTTATGAAGACAGGCGCGATCTGCAAAAAGCCGCTTATTTCTGGAAGAAGCGGGTGGAATTAGGAAATCCGAATGACCTTTGGACCTGGAAGGCCGAAAAACGCCTGAAAGATATAAACCTTATTTTATTCGGGAAGAGCGCCATCCCGGTCCAGGAGAAAGATGTCAATACTTTAATGCAAGACGTTATCGCTGAAAAAACCACTTTAGGCCAGAGCAGTAAGCAAGCCGCCGTTAAAAAACCTCAAAATATAAAGCTTGAGAGCTTTGAAAAAAGCTATTCTAAAGAAATGCAGAAGGCCCTGGAGGATGCTCGCAAGCTGAATTCTAAGAAGAAGGGTACATAGAAAACCACAAATTTTAGTTCTCCTACCAAAATTGAACTCCAAATGTCTTATTAATGGATAAAAAACGGTTATACCTGATAGATGCGACAGCTTTTTGCTATCGCGCATTTTACGCGGTAAGAGGTTTATCCACCTCTTTTGGACAGCCGACCGGCGCTATATACGGATTCCTGAATTTATTGAACAAGGTGCTGAAAGACAATAAGCCCGGTTACCTGGCGGTTTGTTTCGATGTCTCCCGGGATACCTTCAGGGCTAAGAAATTCGCGGAATATAAAATACAGCGGCCGCCTATGCCGGATGACCTGGTCTCGCAGGTGCCCTTGATTAAAAAGATAGTTTCCAATTACGGAATTAAAATTTTAGAGAAGGCCGGCTTTGAGGCGGATGATATAATCGCAACTTTAGCCAGGGCTGCCCAGGCTAAAGGCGTTTCTACACTGATTATCAGTTCGGATAAGGATATATTGCAATTGGTGAATAAGGATATTGAAGTCTATAGCCCGCACAAAGATACCGGCATAGTATATGATGAGCAGGCAGTCTTTGAACGTTTCGGAGTAAGGCCGCAGCAGGTCGCTGATGTGATCAGCCTGATGGGGGATACGGCGGATAATATACCCGGCATACCCGGAATAGGCGAAAAGACCGCGGTAGAACTGGTTAAGGAATTTGGTTCGTTAGAAAAACTGCTCTCCGGCCTGGATAAGGTAAAAAAGGAAAAGATAAGAGGGGCGTTGAAAGAGAATATTAAGCAGGCAAGATTAAATAAGGAGCTGGTAGAGTTAACGCAGGATATAGGTATAGATTTTAATCTGGCAGAACTTGAAGTCGGGCAGGCTAACCAGGAAGAGCTGGCCAGATTATTCAAGCACCTGGAGTTCAATAAATTCTTAAAAGGCTTAAATTTGGAGAGCCGGCCTGCTTCGGAAGCAGCCGCAGAATCCTGGGATGAAAAAGATTTAAAGGGGTTCATGGAATCAGGCGGAGAATTATTCTTGTATGGTGAAAACGCGGACAGTTTGGTTTTTGGCCATGCGGGAAAATTCCTGCGTTTAGCTAAGGATAAGCCCGGTTTCCGGGATATTCTGGTTAATCCTAAAATAAATAAGATAAGCCATGACCTGAAGAAGATCAAGACTTCTTTGGCCAAAGAGAATTTTATTCTGGAAGGGTTGTGTTTTGATACGATGATCGCCGCGTATCTTTTAAACCCTTCTAAGGGCAGCTATGCTTTGGAAAATGTGGCTTTGGATTATCTGGATAAGTTTCCTTACGGCAAATTACCGGCAGGCCGGGAGGCTTTAGATATTATCAAGAACCTGAAAGCCAAGCTAAGCGAAGAGTTGAAGAAGAAAAAGCTGGAGGGGCTTTTTTATGATACCGAGATGCCCCTGGTGGATGTGCTTTCGGCAATGGAAGGCTTCGGGGTAAAGATAGATTTAAAATTACTCAAGTCGCTTTCGCAGGAATTAGGCAAAAGGCTGACCAGCCTGGTTGAGGATATTTATAAGCTCAGCGGCACCGAGTTTAATATAAATTCGCCCAAACAATTACGGGTAGTCTTATTTGAACAGCTTAAACTTCCGGTGGTCAAGAAGACCAAGACCGGCGCTTCAACAGACGAAGAAGTCCTTAAGAAATTGGCGGATAAGCATGAGCTCCCGGCGTTTTTACTGGAATACCGCCAGTTGACTAAACTAAAAACCACCTATATCGATGTATTGCCTCAGCTGGCGGACGAGGATAGCGCAAGGCTGCATACTTCTTTTAACCAGACAGGGACGGAGACCGGACGGCTTAGTTCCAGCAATCCTAACCTGCAGAATATACCTATCAAGACGGATATAGGCGCTAAAATCCGTAAGGCAATCATCGCCGGGAGCAAAGACAATTATCTTATTTCCGGGGATTATTCGCAGATAGATTTAAGGATCTTAGCACATTTAAGCGGGGATGAGCATTTGTCCACCGCCTTTAAGAAGGGGATGGATATACATAAAGCCACCGCGGCTTTAATCTACGGCGTAGAAGAAAAAGAAGTGAGCGATGAAATGCGCGACAGGGCCAAAAGAGTTAACTTCGGAATTGTTTATGGTTTAAGCTCTTATGGCCTGGCCCGTGATTTAAACGTAGGGTTTGACGAAGCGCAAAGTTTTATTGACGCGTATTTTGCCCGCTATTCGGGTGTGAAAGAATATATTGAAAAACAGATTAAGCTCGCTCAAAAAGAAGGTTTTGTTACCACGATATTGGGCCGGAGACGATATCTGCCGGAGATTAACAGTAAAAATCAGGGAGTAAGGCAATTTGCCGAAAGGCAGGCAGTGAATACTCCTATCCAGGGTTCAGCTGCGGATTTGATTAAGCTGGCTATGATCAGCATAGATAAAGAGATCAAGAGGAAAGAATTAAAATCCAGGATGGTTTTACAGATCCACGATGAATTGCTCTTTGATCTGCCTAAGGATGAATTGCAGGATTTGATAACCCTGGCGCGGGACAGGATGGAGAATGTTTTGAAACTTAACGTGCCGGTCAGGGTTGATATAAAAAAGGGCTATAACTGGTTAGAGATGGAGAAGGTAAAATGAAAATAGCGATGTGCTCATCAGAGGTAGTCCCTTTCGCTAAAACCGGAGGATTAGCGGATGTGGCGGGAGCATTGCCGTTGGCGTTAGAAAAAGAAGGCCAGGAAGTAATCATAATTATGCCGAGGTATAAGGCGATAGATACAGCTAAGTTCAAACTTAGAAAATTAAATAGCGGTGTTTTAACCGGGCTAGCCGGAAAAAATATCCGGGTTTATTTTATTGAAAACGAAGAATATTTTAACCGCGATGGCCTGTACGGGGATAAAAAAGGCGACCATCCGGATAACCTGGACCGGTTTTCCTTTTATTGCAGAAAATCTCTGGATTTATTGCAAGAAATTGGTTTTAAGCCGGATATTATCCACTGCCATGACTGGCAGTCGTCCCTGATCCCGGTTTTTTTAAAGACAGTTTATTCCCGGGACCCTTTTTATAAAAAGACCCGCACGGTCCTGACTATCCATAATATCGGTTATCAGGGGCTTTTCCCCGGGGAGGAATTCCCTAAGCTTGGCCTTGACCGGAGTTTGTTTAATATGGAGGGGTTGGAATTTTACGGTAAGATAAACATCCTTAAGGGGGGCATTCTTTTTGCGGATATCATTAATACGGTCAGCCCTACTTACGCCAGGGAAATCCAGACCGAAGAATTCGGTTTCGGGCTGGAAGGGGTATTGAATAAACGCAAGGATTCGGTTTTTGGCATATTAAACGGTTTGGATTATGATATCTGGAATCCTCAAAACGATAAGTTCGTCGCCCGGAATTTTTCAATTACTGACCTGGCCGGTAAAGCCAAAGACAAGGAAGACCTGCAAGCGCTTTGTAAACTGCCCTTAAAGAAAGGCGTGCCTTTAATCGGAATCGTCTCAAGATTAGCCGAGCAAAAAGGTTTGGACATACTCGCCGAAGGGATTGACGAGATTTGCAATCTGGATATCCAGCTGGGTATCCTGGGGACCGGGGATTTAAAATATCACCAAGTCCTGCAGGAGATGGCCGCTAAATACCCTAAAGTCATATCTTTGAACTTGAAGTTTGATGACCCTCTGGCGCACAAGATCTATGCCGGCAGCGATATATTCCTTATGCCTTCAAGGTATGAGCCCTGCGGTCTGGGCCAGCTAATCAGTTTAAGGTACGGCACTATTCCGTTAGTCTTTAAAACCGGAGGGCTTGCCGATACAGTGAATTCAGAGAATGGGTTTGTCTTTGCTTGCTATTCCAAGACAGATCTGGTTAAGACGATAAAGAAGGCGCTCTCTGCGTTCAAGGCTAAAACAAAATGGGATGCGTTAGTCAAGAACGCCCTGAAGGGCAATTTTTCCTGGGATGCCTCTGCCGTAAAATACCTGGAATTGTATGCCAAGGCTAAGAAAAAATAAGAAGATTATCGTCGGGCTTACCGGTAGTTTTGGCAGCGGTAAGAGTACCGTGGCGGGTATTTTTGCTTCTTCCGGAGCGAAAGTCATTGATGCCGACAGAATAGCGCACGCTTCTCTCCGGCGCGGGAGCAGAGTTTATAAAAAAGTAGTTTCCAGCTTTGGCCCTGGTATATTAGGAAAGAATAAGGAGATCGACCGTCGCAGGCTTGCCGGGATTGTTTTCAATAATAAAAAATGCCTGAAGCGGTTAAACGCCATTATTCACCCGGAAGTAATCCGTATTATAAAAGCAAAAATTAACAGCATAAAGAAAGGAGTGGTTATTCTGGACGCGCCTTTGCTGTTAGAGGCGAACCTTAAAAGTACTCTAGACTGCCTGGTTGTGGTAAAGATCGATAAGGATAAGCAGTTTAGCCGCCTGATCAAGAAAACATCTTTAAAGCGGGCAGATATCCTGAAAAGAATAAAATCTCAGATTTCGCAGGACGCCAGGGAGCGCCTTGCGGATTTTATCATAAATAACAGCGGTTCATTAATGAATACACGGAAACAAGTAGCGCAAATAAGGAGGAAGTTGTGGAAAAATTAGATATCAAAAATTTAAAAGATATGAAGATCACCGAACTCAATAAGCTGGCCAAAGAGCTCAATGCCAACGGTACCAGCGGCCTGAAAAAACAGGATTTGATTTTCAAGATCCTGCAGGCGCAGGCGGAAAAGGAAGGCCTGATGTTCGGGGAGGGGGTCCTGGAGATATTGCCGGAAGGGTTCGGGTTTTTGAGAAGCCCGAATTACAATTATCTTCCCTGTCCGGATGACATCTACATATCTCCGTCGCAGATCAGAAAGTTTGATTTAAGGACAGGAGATACGGTTTCCGGACAGATCCGTCCGCCCAAGGAAGGCGAAAAATATTTTGCCCTGCTTAAGGTGGAAGCGGTGAACTTTGAAAACCCCGAAGAGGTAAAGGAAAAAGTCCTTTTTGATAACCTTACCCCGGTTTATCCGCAGCAGGCGTTTAACCTGGAAACCAAGCCTGATGAGATATCCATGCGCATAATGAATCTCCTTGCTCCTATCGGTAAGGGGCAGCGCGGTTTGATTGTTGCCCAGCCCTATAGCGGCAAGACCGTACTGCTGCAGAAGCTCGGTAATGCCATAACTACCAATAACCCGGATGCTATTCTGATTGTCCTCTTGATTGACGAGCGCCCGGAAGAGGTTACGGACATGCAGCGGCATGTGAAGGGAGAAGTCATCTCTTCCACGTTTGATGAGCCTCCGGAGAGGCATATTCAGGTAGCTGAGATTGTTTTGGAAAAAGCCAAGAGATTGGTCGAGCATAAGCGCGATGTAGTGGTATTACTGGATAGCATTACGCGTCTGGCTCGCGCCTATAATTCGGTTATCCCGCATAGCGGCAAGGTTCTTTCCGGCGGTATTGATTCCAATGCCCTGCAGAAGCCCAAGAGGTTCTTTGGGGCGGCCCGGGCGGTTGAGGAAGGCGGAAGCCTGACGATTATCGCGACGGCTCTGGTGGATACGGGAAGCCGGATGGACGAAGTTATCTTCGAAGAATTTAAGGGCACCGGCAATATGGAAACCCAGCTTGACCGGAACCTCTTCCAGCGCAGGATTTATCCGGCAATCGATATCAAGCGTTCCAATACGCGCCACGAGGAGCTTCTGGTTAAATCCGACGTCTTGCAGAAGACCTGGATTTTGAGGAAGGTGCTTAATGAATTGAATAACGTTGAGGCAATGGAACTCTTAATCGAAAAATTAGGCAAGACCAAGAATAACGAAGAGTTTTTAAACAGCATGAATCAATAACGAATAAGACACCCCGCGCTAATCGGAATTGCGCGGGTGTTGTGTTCGTACACAAAAAGGAGAGTAGAAAATGAAAGACAAGATCCATCCAAACTACAAAGATGCTACGATTATCTGCGCCTGCGGGGAGACTGTGCATACGCGTTCAACCAAGCCTTCCATCAGGGTAGAGATTTGTTCAAAATGCCACCCGTTTTTCACCGGAAAACAGAAATTCGTGGATTCGGCCGGGCGCGTGGATAAATTTATCAAGAAATACGGCAAAAAATAATGTTTGAACAGCTGCAGAAATTAGAATCGCGTTATGAAGAACTGGAGAAACTGTTATCTTCTCCGGAGGTGCTTAGCGACCGTCAGGGCTCGAATAAGCTGGCTAAGGAGCTTTCCGGTTTAAAGGAGCCGGTTGCCTTGTTTCGCGAGTATAAACAGACCACCAAAGAGATCCGGGAACTGGAGCTTGTCCTTGGAGAAAAACACGATAAAGAATTTTTGGAGCTGGTAAAGAAAGAACTGGAAGAGCTGAGGGACAGGCTAAAAGAGATAGAAGAAAAAATAAAAGTAGCCTTTACTGAAAAAGACCCTTATGCCGGAAGCGATATAATCGTGGAGATCCGCCAGGGCACAGGCGGAGATGAAGCGGGTTTATTTGCCGCGGACCTTTACCGGATGTATACAAAATACGCAACTAACAAAAGCTGGAGAGTAGAATTAATGTCGGCAACCAATAATGAATCCGGAGGCCTAAAGGAAGTATCTTTCAGTGTAAAGGGAAAAGACGCCTACGGCAGGCTGAAGTTTGAAAGCGGCGTGCATCGCGTGCAGCGCGTGCCTACGACTGAGGCCCAGGGCAGGATCCATACTTCAACCGCGACGGTCGCGATCTTAGTTGAGCCCGAGGAAGTGGATTTAGTGGTTGATCCCGCTGATTTAAGGATCGATACCTACCGCTCAAGCGGGCCCGGCGGACAGCATATGCAGAAAACAGATTCGGCAGTGCGCATCACGCATATTCCTAGCGGAGTAGTAGTTGCTTGTCAGGATGAGCGTTCTCAGCTAAAAAATAAAAATAAAGCAATGAGGGTCTTGCGGGCCAAACTTCTGGATGCCAAACAGGAGGCTGAGTCAAAAAAGATCTCGCAGGAAAGAAAATCCCAGATTGGCTCCGGCGACCGCAGCGAGAAAATACGCACTTATAATTTCCCGGACCGGCGGGTTACCGACCACCGTATAAATTTTACCACCCACCAGCTGGAATCTGTGCTGGAGGGTGAATTTGACGAAATATCCGATGCCCTGATCAAAGCAGAGCGGGAGCAAAAACAGAAGAACCGATGACCGAAACAGAGTTGTTATTTACCCGGGTTTTAGGTTGCGACAGGATGGCTTTATACCTGAATAAGGATAGGCGTTTAAACCGGGATGAAGTTAATTTTATTTCTTCGGCTTTAAAGAGAAGGATCAAATCCGAGCCGATCCAATATATCCTGGGTAAAACAGAATTTATGGGGCTGGAGTTCAAGGTCAATGAGGCTGTGCTTATTCCGCGGCCGGAAACAGAAATCCTTGTTGCAACAGCCATAGAATATGCCAAGCGGGAGAAATTCGGCAGGATCCTGGATCTGGGCACAGGCTCGGGGTGTATCGCCGTATCTTTGGCTAAATATTCAACAGATTTAGAAATTGATGCCAGCGATATATCGGGCCGGGCTTTGGAAACAGCCGGAGAAAACGCCTCGGCCCACGGCGTAGGGATTAATCTTATCCGGAGTGATTTATTCAGCGCTTTGGGATATAAGGAATACGCTATGATTGTCAGCAATCCGCCTTATATAATGAGCGCGGAAATCGGAAAGTTACAGCCGGAATTAAACTATGAGCCTGCTTTGGCCTTAGATGGCGGAGCTGACGGTCTGGATTTTTACCGCCGGATAATCCGGGAAGCGCCGGATTATTTAAAAAATAGCGGTTGGCTGCTCCTGGAAATTGGTTTTGGGCAAAAGCCCGGGATAGAAAAAATATTTCTAGGATCGGGAAGATTTGAAATAGCCGGAATCATTAAAGATTATAATAACCTGGATAGAGTGGTAGTTGCAAGAAAGGCAGATTAAGATGGATAAATTAATTATCGAAGGGGGAGTAAAATTAAAAGGCGAACTTACGGTGTCCGGAGCAAAGAACGCGGTTTTACCTATCCTGGCGGCGACCCTGCTTACTGATGACGCCTGCATAATTAAGGGCGTGCCGGATCTGCGCGATACCAATACAATGATCAAGATATTGCGTTCATTAGGTAAGGACGCGGAATTGGAAAACGGGACGGTTTCGGTAAGCAACCTTAAGAAAATAAGCCACGTTGCGGATTATAAGTTGGTCTCGACCATGCGCGCCTCTTTCTGCGTCCTGGGGCCTCTTTTAGGCAAGCTTAAGAAAGCTAAAGTCTCTCTTCCCGGAGGCTGCATAATCGGCGTGCGGCCGGTAGATCTACATTTAAAGGGGATAAGGGCGCTGGGCACGGATATCACTATCGAATCAGGTTATGTTATCGCCAAGGCCGAAAAATTAAAGGGTAATCATGTATATTTAGGCGGAGTTTACGGCTCCTCGGTTTTGGCTACGGATAATGTAATGATGGCCGCGGTTTTAGCTAGCGGTAAGACTATCATTGAGTCCGCTGCCTGTGAGCCGGAAGTAGTGGACCTGGCGGAATTTTTGATTAAAATGGGCGCTAGAATTAAAGGCCAGGGCACGCCTGTAATTGAAATAGAGGGGGTAAGGTGTCTGCATGGCGCAACGCATACAATTATCCCGGACAGGATTGAGGCCGGGACAATAATGCTGGCCGCCTTAATTACCCGCGGCGATATACTGATTAAAAATATTTTTTATAAGCACCTGGGCGCGCTTATCGACAAGCTGGAAGAAGCGGGAGCGTCTTTGGTAAAAACGGAAAATTCCATACACTTACGCTATAAGAAGCCGCTTACTGCCGTGAATATTACTACTCTTCCTTATCCGGGGTTTCCCACGGATATGCAGGCGCAGATGATGGCGCTGATGAGCGTCACGCCCGGGATAAGCGTCATTACCGAAAAGATCTATCCGGACAGGTTTATGCATGTTGCCGAGCTTAACCGTATGGGCGCGCATATCCAAAGGGAAGGGCCGCATGCTATCGTGGAGGGGGTTAAGGAACTTTCCGGGGCTCCGGTAATGGCGTCGGACTTACGCGCCTCCGCCTGTTTAGTCCTTGCCGGTTTATCCGCCCGCGGGAAAACATCCATTTCCAGGATATATCATCTTGAGCGCGGCTACCAGGACCTGGAAGAAAAGCTGGAAAAATTAGGCGCAAAGATCTGGAGAGAAAAAGAATGATTTTAATGATTGATAATTACGATTCATTTACCTATAACCTGGTGCAATATTTAGGCTCGTTGCGCAAGGAAGTAAAAGTTTTTCGCAATGATAAGATTACCTTAAGCGGAATAAAAAGTTTGGCCCCTGAAAAAATCGTTATTTCGCCCGGGCCGGGCCGGCCGGAAGACGCAGGGGTTTCCTGCGCGGTAATCAAAGAATTCGGCGGGCAAATCCCTATTTTAGGAGTCTGCCTTGGACATCAGGCCATCGGCTATGTATATGGAGGCAGAGTCATCGGCGCCAAGAGGCTTATGCACGGTAAGACGTCCTGGATTTACCATAATAAAAAAGATATATTTAAGGGCCTGCCGAATCCTTTTCAGGCTACGCGCTATCATTCTTTACTGGTGGAGAGAAAAGGCCTGCCGGAGGCCTTAGAGATAACCGCCTGGACCAAAGAAAAAGAAATTATGGGGTTAAGGCACAAGAAATATCCTGTCTGGGGAGTGCAGTTCCATCCGGAATCTATCCTTACCAGGCAGGGGATGGACCTATTAGCGAATTTTATTAAATTATGACCATCAAAGAAGCGATTAAAAAGCTCGCCGCAAAGAATAACCTCAGCTCCCGCGAAATGCAGGCAGTAATGCAGGATATCCTAGGCGGGGTTAACGATACCGCGGATATAATTGAATTTTTGACTTTTCTGGATGCTAAAGGGGAGACGGCTGAAGAGCTTACCGCTGCGGTAGAGGTAATGCTTAAATATGTTGAACCGATCATCGTAGATAAGCCGAATATGCTGGATACCTGCGGGACCGGCGGGGATAAATTAGGTACCTTTAACATTTCCACTATTGCTGCTTTTGTCGCCAGCGGAGCGGGCGTAGTCGTAGCTAAGCATGGCAACCGTTCTGTTTCCAGCACCTGCGGAAGCGCGGATATTCTGGAGGCCCTGGGCGTAAATATAAATATGGATAGAGCAAAAATTAAGAAATGCCTGGAAGAGATCGGGATCGCTTTTTTATTTGCGCCGGCCTTGCATCCGGCGATGCAACAAGTTATGCCTGCCCGCAGGCAGATCGCACGTAAAACTATGTTCAACTTATTAGGTCCGTTGATCAATCCTGCCCGGGTAACTAATCAACTCATCGGAGTTTACAGCAGGCGCTGGCCGCCTGTTTTAGCCAGGGTTTTATATAATTTAGGTACTAAGCATGTCCTGGTGGTGCACGGCCAGGACGGTTTAGATGAAGTAACTACTACGGATAAGACTATTGTTTCCGAAGTTAATCACGGTAAATTCAGCGATTACCAGATTGCTCCGGAAGATTTCGGGTTTAAGCGCAGCCGCATAGAGGATCTTTCCGGGGGGAACCTCTCTGATAATGTGCGCATTGCCCGGGAGGTCTTAAAGGGCGAGCCTGGTTTTAAACGGGATATCGTTTTACTGAATGCCGGATGCGCCATATACGCCGCGGACAAGGCCGCTTCCATTAAAGAAGGCATTGAATTAGCCACCCAATCAATAGACAGTAAAGCGGCTTTCAGAAAATTAGAATTACTAAAGGAGTGCTCACAACAATGGCTAAATCCGATATCTTAAAAGAGATCATTTTGAAGAAAAAAGAGAGAATAGCTTTAGCAAAGCAAGCTCTTTCCGAAGAAGAGTTAAAAATTAAAGTTCAATCCCTTAATCCCGTACGGCCGTTTATTGAGGCGATCAATAAGCCGCGCCAGATTTCTTTAATCGCTGAGATAAAGAAGGCCTCGCCTTCCGAAGGAATTATCCGCCAGGATTTTAATCATTCCGAGATCGCTACGGCTTATGAAGGCGTAGGGGTGCAGGCGCTATCGGTCTTAACCGAAGAGGATTATTTCCTGGGAAATATTGCTTATATCAATGAAATAAAAAACCTCATCACTGCCCCGGTACTAAGAAAAGATTTTATCCTTGAGCCGTATCAGGTCTATGAATCGCGCTTTTACGGAGCCGACGCTATACTGCTCATTGCGGGTTTACTCACGCAGGATGAGCTAGTCCAATTTATCGCAATAGCCGCGGACTTAGGGATGGACTGCCTGGTTGAGGTGCACAACGAGAAAGAATTAAAAAAGGTTTTGAAATTAAAGAATGTCCCGCTTATCGGCATCAATAACCGGGATTTACATACCCTGGAGGTTGATTTTAAGACTACCGAGAAGTTATTTACGCTTATCCCCAAGGATAAAGTGGTAGTGGTAGAAAGCGGGATTAAGACTTACCAGGATGTCTTGTTCTTGAAAATCCTGGGAGTCAATGCCGTTTTAATCGGCACAGCCTTTATGCGGGCGGAGAATATCACCCAAAAAGTTGAAGAGCTGATGGGTTGGTGAGCGCGGGGATGCCCCTCTTCAGCGTCACCCCTCGCTTAGGGTTTGAATTGATTGTATGATTAAAGTTAAGATTTGCGGGATTACTAATCTGGAAGATGCGCTTGCAGCTCTCTTTAACGGAGCTGACGCTATCGGTTTTGTATTTTATAAAAATAGCCCGCGTTGCATAGAGCCGCTTAAGGCCAGGAAGATATCGCGCATACTTCCCAAAAATATTTTAAGAGCCGGAGTTTTCGTCAACGCGCAGGAAAAATGGGTAAAGAGGGTTGCTAAGTTTTGCAATCTGGATATCCTGCAATTTCACGGTAATGAAACTTGCGGCTATTGCGATAAATTCAAAGGGTATAAGGTTGTTAAGGCCTTTAAGGTAGGCAAAAAAATAGATTTAGCCGGGATAAAAAAATATAAGACCTACGGTTATCTCTTCGACACTTTTTCTAAAACCCAAGCCGGAGGGACAGGAAAAAAGTTTAACTGGAATTTATTAAAGAATATAGATAAAATAAATGGTCGGGTTTTTTTATCCGGCGGCCTGGACAACCGGAATGTAAAAAGCGCGCTAAAAAAGCTGCATCCGGATTGGGTGGATGTTTCCAGTTCGGTGGAATCCCGGCCGGGCAAGAAGGACCATAAAAAATTAAGAAGATTCATTGAGGCGTTAAAATGAAAAAAAGATTACCGGATAAATTCGGGCATTTTGGGGAATTCGGCGGAAGGTTCGTTCCGGAGACACTCGTCTTTGCCCTGGATGAATTAACAAAGGAATATAAGAAGGCCAGAGGTGACCGGAAGTTTAAGGCCGAACTGGATTATTATTTAAGAGAATATGCCGGACGCCCCACGCCGCTGTATCTGGCCGAAAAATTGAGCCGCTTTTTTGGCATAGATAAGATATACCTTAAGCGGGAGGATCTCTTACATACCGGCGCGCACAAAATCAATAATACTTTAGGCCAGGCTTTGCTCTGTTTGCGGATGAAGAAGCCGCGAGTGATTGCCGAAACAGGGGCTGGACAGCACGGGGTGGCCTGCGCTACGGTTGCCGCGCTTTTTGGTTTAAAGTGTGATATCTATATGGGCCAGGAGGATATGGAGCGCCAGAAGCCGAATGTCTTACGCATGCGTTTATTAGGAGCCGGAGTAATCCCGGTTAAAAGCGGCTCTCAGACTTTGAAAGATGCCATGACCGAGGCTTTGCGCGACTGGGTGACGCATGTGCGCGATACGCATTATATTATCGGCAGTGTTGCCGGACCGCACCCTTATCCTATGCTGGTAAGAGATTTTCAGTCGGTAATCGGCAGAGAGGCCCGGGCGCAGCTGCGTAAAAAAGAAAACAGGCTGCCGGATTACCTGCTGGCCTGTGTCGGGGGCGGGAGTAATGCTTTAGGGCTGTTCTCTCCTTTTGTTAATGATAAGAAAGTAAAATTTGTCGGCGTGGAAGCAGGCGGCCGGGGTTTATCTACGGGTAAACACGCAGCTACTCTGGTTAAAGGAGATATCGGCGTCCTGCATGGCTCAAAGTCAGGGCTTTTAGAGGATAAGTTCGGCCAGGTCAACCTCACGCATTCTATTTCTGCCGGGTTGGATTATCCGGGCGTAGGCCCGGAGCACTCCTACTATAAGAAAATCGGACGCTGCCAATATGTCGCGGTCAACGATAGAGAGGCGCTGGAAGGATTTAACCTGCTTACCAGATTAGAAGGCATAATCCCGGCCCTGGAGTCAGCTCATGCCATTGCTTATTTGAAGAAGCTGGCCAAAAAAATTAATAAGAGGTCTCTGGTTGTGGTTTGTTTATCCGGCAGGGGAGATAAAGACCTGGGCATAGTTACGCAAAACCAAAAAGTATGAACCGTATCGATAAAAAATTTAAAGATTTAAAGAAAACCGGGAAAAAAGCGTTTATTGCTTTTATTACCGCGGGTTTTCCCAGCCTGCCGGTAACCGAAAAGCTTATCTACGCGCTGGATAAAATAGGCGTGGATATTTTAGAGTTGGGCGTGCCTTTTTCTGATCCCATGGCTGACGGCCCGGTAATCCAGGCAGCTTCCCAGGAGGCGCTCAGGAAAAACACGCATCTTGTTGATATATTGAATCTGGTTAAAAAAGCGCGTAAAAAGACAGAGATGCCTATTTGCCTGATGACTTACTATAATCCCGTGTTCTGTTTTCCGGATGATAAATTCATCCTGGAGGCGAAGAAATCCGGAGTAGACGGAGTGATCATCCCCGACCTTCCGCCCGAAGAGGGCAAGGGTTTTATTGCCGCAGCCAAAGGCCGAGGGCTGGATACGATTTGTTTTCTTTCGCCGACCAGCAGTAAAAAAAGGATAAAATTAATTTCTAGGGTCGCGCAAGGATTCATTTACTATGTTTCGCTGACCGGCGTAACCGGGGCGCGCAGCAAACTTCCCGAAGATATCCGCAAGAATGTAAGATTGATTAAAAGATACGCCCGCAAGCCGGTCTGCGTGGGTTTTGGCGTATCCACCCCTTCCCAGGCCAGGGAGATTAAAAAGATCGCCGACGGCGTAATTATCGGAAGCGCTATCGTTAAAAAGATAAAAGAAAATTCCGGCTCGCCCGATTTAATAAAGAGAGTAAGCAATTTTGTCGCTAAACTTAACCAATGAAAGATACTTACCGCAAGAGAGCGTTAGATAACGGGTTGAAAATCATTACGCATAAGATGCCGGAACGCCAGTCAGTGGCATTAGGCATATGGATAAAGGTCGGAGGCAGGTTTGAGAATTCCGGGAATAAGGGGACATCGCATTTCTTAGAACATATTTTGTTCAAGGGTACTAAGAATTATTCCTGCCGCAGGCTTAAAGAATCTATTGAAGGTATAGGGGGGTCTCTCAACGGTTTTACGTCCGAGGAATGCACTTGTTATCTGGTGAAAGTGCCGGCCAGCCATTGCAATACCGGTTTAAAGGTATTAACGGAGATGGTAGTCAACCCGACATTGCCGCCGAAGGAGATCGAGAAAGAAAAGACAGTAATCCTGGAAGAGCTAAAGATGTACAAGGATCTTCCGCAAAGTTATGTCTATGAGCTCCTGGATAACTTACTCTGGCCCAGGCAGCCTTTGGGTGAGCCGATAATAGGCACTGTTGAGTCTGTAAAGAGCGTTAACCGTGAAAGACTTTCAGATTTTAAGCGTAAATATTACACTGCTTCCAATATCGTAGTGAGCGCCTGCGGCAATCTGGATACTGATAAGCTGGAGCAGGACGTGGAAAGGGCATTCTCCGGATTTAAGCAGGCTAAGTCAAACATATTCCCCGCGGCAAAAGAAAAGCAGAGCGCGCCGGCATTGACAATTTTAAACAAAGATACAGAGCAGACCCATATGGCTTTAGGCTTCAGGAGCTTTAAGCGTGAGCACCCTCTAAAGCACGCTTTAGGTATGCTGCACATTGTATTAGGCGCGAATATGTCCAGCCGCCTTTTTAACGAGTTAAGGGAGAAACGCGGACTGGCCTATGAAATAGGGACAGTAGTAAGACGTTTCCAGGATACCGGAGCCTTTATCGTGCACGCCGGGATCGACAATAAAAAAGTACCCGAGGCTATTAAGCTGATTTTGGGAGAATTGAGGAAATCCGGTGATGCCTTGATCAGTAACGGTGAGTTCAAGCGGGCAAAAGAATTCTACACGGGACAGTTAAAACTGGCGCTGGAGGATACTTTAGACCATATGCTCTGGATCGGCGAAACCACCCTTATGTCAGACAAGACTTTTTCTTTGGATAAGATTATTACCGAGGTCAACCGGGTGGAGAAAAGTGCTATCCGCGCGGTTGCGCGTAAAATATTCCGGGACGCGAATATTAATTTAAGCCTTATCGGCCCGCTAAAAGGAGCGGAAGATAAAATACGCAAAGAGTTATATATAGGATAAACTATGACGACTTTTATTTTAATATTACTATTTACTATTTTAGCAATCCTGTCTTTTTTCTTTGCGGTCTCTGAGACCGCAGTGATTGCTTTGAGTAAAATCCGGTTGCGCCATATGGTCTCTAAAGGCATAAAGCGGGCTCAAAGTATCCAAAATCTGGTTACCAAGTTGGATAAATTCATCGCCGCAATCCTGGTCGGTAATGATTTTGTAAATATTGCCATGTCCGCTATTGTGACTGTGTTATTCGTTCCGTTATTGGGTTCCGGCCTGGGCGCCACCATAGCTACTTTTACTACCACTCTCTTTGTGCTTATTGTCTGTGATATAACCCCTAAAATGCTGGCTGCAAAACATACGGAAAAATCAGCCCTGATTACCGCCCCCCTGATGGAGGCCTTTATCAAGGCGTTCAATCCCGTCATTATTTTCTTTGTCAGCATAAGTAATTTTATCCTTCGGATTTTTAAAATAGGCCCGACTAAAAGGTCCCCTCTTATTACCGAAGAGGAACTGCGCCTGATGATAGAAGTGGGTAAAGACGAAGGGGTCTTAAGCGACGAAGAAAGGCAGATGTTCCACCGTATTTTTGAATTCGGGGATACCAGGGTAAGCGATGTCATGGTGCCCAAGGACAAAATGGTAGCAGTTAATCTCAACACTACCCCTGAAGAGCTGTTAAATATATTCGTGGAAGAAGGGCATGCGCGCTTGCCGGTCTATAGCGGGGATAGAGATAATGTCCTGGGGATTATTTATGCCCGCGACCTGCTTTATATATTGAGGGATAAGGGATTGTTTCTTTTACAAGACCTGGTACATAAAGCTTATTATGTACTGGAGAATATGCGGGTAAATGAGCTTTTGAGAAAGTTTCAGACGGATAAAATCCAGATCGCTATTGTTGTCGATAGCAACCAGAAGACGCTTGGGCTGGTTACCCTGGAAGACCTGACGGAAGAAATTGTCGGTGAGATAGAAGAGAAGCATACCTCCGCAGGGTTCCACAAATAAAAATTGACCTTTGCGCCGCGAAGCGGTATAATATAAATAGAAGTTAACTCAAACAAGGAGGAAGGAAATGGCTGAAAAAGGTTATTGCGTAAAGTGTAAAGATAAAAAAGAGATGAAAGATGAAGAGAAGGTCACGATGAAAAACGGCCGCCAGGCAATGAAGGGCAAATGTTCAACTTGCGGCACAGGCATGTATAAAATCTTAGGCAAATAAATTTATCGGATAAAAAGAGGTTAGAGGCAATAGATACAAAAAAGTTAGCTCAACGTATCGCAGTAGCAGCTAAGTCAAAAAAAGCGCAGAAGGTGGTGATCTTGGATATGCGTAAGGTTGCTTCCTTCTGCGATTATTTT
>JAQTPA010000040.1 GCA_028713155.1 Candidatus Omnitrophota bacterium
CATGTTTGACAAGATGAAGGGGTTAATGGAGATGCAGAGGAAGATGGAGGCAGTAAAGAAGGAATTAGAAAGCACAAATTTTGATATACAGAGCCCGGATGGTTCGGTAAAAATTACCATGAACGGAACCCAGGAAGTAAAGGAAGTAGTGATCAAGGATGATCCGGATGCAGCGGCAAAAGCCTCCCTAGAAAATTCCTTAAAAGATACCTTTAATCGGGCGATTAAACGTTCGCAAGAGATCGGGGCCCAGAAGATGAAGAATGTTGTCGGGTTTAATTTACCGGGGTTAACCTAAGATGAGGATTTTAGTCATTGGTTCAGGCGGCCGGGAACATGCGTTAGTCTGGAAGATCGCTCAGTCCAAGCTCTGCGCTAAGCTTTTCTGCGCGCCGGGGAACGCCGGTATAGCCCAGATTGCCGAGTGCGTGAATATTCAAGTTGATGATATCGGGGGGTTATTGGAATTTGTTGAAAGAGAAAAAATAGACCTGACGGTGGTGGGCCCGGAAATCCCCCTTTCTTTAGGGATAGTTGATGAATTCTCCCGGTACGGCTTAAAAATATTCGGGCCAAAAAGAGCTGCTGCCCGGATTGAGGCAAGCAAGATCTTTTCCAAAGAGATGATGGCTAAATATGACGTGCCGACTGCTAATTTTAAGATTTTTGATGATTTGCAGGAAGCGCAAAAATATATAGAGAAAATCGGCGCGCCCTGCGTAGTAAAAGCTGACGGCCTGGCCGCGGGAAAAGGCGTAATCGTAGCCAAAACTATCAATGAGGCAAAACAGGCGGCAGTGGCCATGATGCAGGAGAGGGTATTCGGCGAATCCGGCAACCGGATCATCATCGAAGAGTGCCTCCAGGGGGAGGAAGTTTCCATTATTGTAATTACCGATTCCAAAGAAGTGCGGGCTTTGGCCTCCAGCCAGGACCACAAAAGAGTGTTTGACAATGACAGCGGTCCGAATACCGGCGGCATGGGCGCGTATTCTCCCGCGTCGGTAGTAACTCCGGAATTATTCCGGGAAATTGTGGATAAAGTGATTTATCCTACCATAGGCGGGTTAGCTAAAGAGGGGATAGATTACCGCGGAGTTTTGTATGCCGGGATAATGCTCACTAAAGACGGCCCGAAGGCCTTAGAATTTAACGCGCGCTTCGGCGACCCGGAGACCCAGGCGATTTTGCCGAGATTAAAATCCGATTTGCTGGAAATAATGCTGGCGACCGCAGAGCAGAAATTAAACCGGATAAAGATATTGGAGTGGGATACGCGCGCCTGCGCCTGCGTAGTCTGCGCCGCAGGAGGATATCCCGGGAGTTACGAGAAAGGAAAAGAAATTTCCGGCCTGGATAAGGCCGCACAGATGCCAGACGTAGTCGTATTCCACGCCGGGACAAAATTGCTGAATAATAAAGTTATAACCAACGGCGGGCGCGTCCTGGGCGTAACCGGTTTAGGCAGGACTGTAAACGAGGCGATTGGGAAGGCCTATGCGGCAGTCAGGGAGATCAGTTTCCGGGGGATGCATTACCGGCATGATATCGGTAGGAAAGCCCTGAGGTATTAGGTAAAGAGGAGGAAGAGATGAGTAAAATAAGCATCATCATGGGAAGCGAATCGGATTTGGGGACAGTAAATGAGACAGTCAAGGTCCTCAAGGATTTTGGAGCGGATTTTGAGATCAGGGTTTTATCCGCGCACAGAGCGCCGGATAACTTAAAAAAATATGTAAAAAAGGCAACTGAAAAAGGCTTTAAGGTTTTTATCGGGGCTGCCGGGGGAGCTGCGGCTTTAGCCGGGGTCATCGCCAGCAATACTACTTTGCCGGTAATCGGCGTGCCGATTGAAACCAAGAGTTTAAAAGGCCTGGATTCTTTACTCTCCACAGTGCAGATGCCTACAGGGGTGCCGGTTGCAACTATGGCGATAGGTAAACCTGGGGCGAGGAACGCCGCTATATTTGCTTTGGAGATCCTGGGAATCAACGATAAAAAAATACAGGCGAAGTTAGCCCGGTATAAGAACAAGTTGCGCATTAAACTCAAGAAATAAATTTATGGCCCCAACCAGAATACTCAGGGTAGATTTTCTCGATATCAAAGATGAAGATATCCGCGAGGCAGCCGACAGCATAAGAGCCGGCGGTTTAGTAATCATCCCTACCGAAACGGTTTATGGCGTAGCCGTGAATATGCTGAATCAGAAAGCGGTGGAAAGATTATATGCAATTAAGCAGCGGCCCAAAGATAAGCCTTTTTCTATAGCGATTGATAAAAAAGAAAGAGTTGAGGAATTTGCCCGCGATATCCCGATCGCCGCTTATAAATTAATAAGTAAATTTTGGCCCGGGCCGTTAACCCTGGTCTTCAAAGGGATCGAACAGCCAAGCGTGGGGCTGCGTATTCCGGATGATGAGATTGCTTTGAGGATTATCGAGCAGACAGAGGCTCCGATACTCCTTCCTTCAGCTAACCTTTTAGGAAAGCCGGCGCCGGCAAATTTTGAAGCAGCGATCCAGGATTTAGACGGCCGGGTGGACCTGGCTATTGACGCCGGGCCGGTAAAATTAGGGATTGAATCCTCAATTGTAGATGTAAGAGTTGAGCCGCTGCAGATAACCCGGGTAGGCGCGCTAAGCCGGGAGGATATCCTTAAGGCCGCGCAGAAAAAAAGCATTCTTTTTATCTGCACCGGGAATTCCTGCCGCTCGGTCATTGCCGAAGCGCTTTTAAAAAATATGCTGCTAGAGCAAAAACGAGACGACGTAGAAGTTGCTTCGGCCGGGGTAATGATCCTTTCGGGAATAGGCGCATCGCAAGGCGCCAGGATAGTTTTATCCAGGCAAGGCCTAGATGTCTCCGGCCACGTTGCGCAGGAAGTTACCCGGGAGATGATCAGGAGATCCGACCTTATCCTGGTTATGGAGAGGGTGCATGAAGAAGCAATATTAAAAATCGTTCCCGAGGCAAAAAATAGGGTGTTTTTGTTAAGAGAATTTGCTAAAATAGAAGACAATAATCTTGATATCGTTGATCCGATAGGCAAGCCACTGGACTTTTACGGACAGACATTTATCCATATAAAAGAGGCTTTAGAAAGGGTGATTAAACTGATATGAAGAAAATACTTATTGCTGCCGACCATGGCGGGTTTGCTTTAAAAGAAAGTTTAAAACCGTATCTAAAAAAGAAGGGGTTTAGTGTTTGCGACCTCGGGGCTTTTAGCAACGAGCACTGCGATTATCCGGCCCTGGCCTATAATCTGGCCGGGAAAGTCAGGCAGGGAAAGTTTAAAAAAGGTATCCTGATTTGCAAAAGCGGCATAGGTAATTCCATCGTCGCTAACCGCGTGCCGGGTGTGCGCGCGGCGTTATGCAATAATGTGAAAGTTGCGCGGTTGTCCCGCGAGCATAACGATAGCAATGTTCTGGTTTTGGGCGCAATTTTTGTTAAACCTCCACTGGCTAAGAAGATAACTGCTGCCTGGTTAAAAGCTGAATTTCAGGGCGGAAGGCACGAACGCAGGCTTAATCAAATTAAAACAATTGAAAGAAAGGTAAGAGGTGGCTTAAGGTGAAGTTTTTAAAGGCTGTCGACCCGCAGATTTACGCGTCTATCCGGAATGAAATCAAGAGGCAGGAGGAGAATCTAGAGTTGATTGCTTCAGAGAATTTTACTTCCCTGGCTGTGCTTGAGGCTCAAGGGTCTGTCTTGACCAATAAATATGCCGAAGGGTATCCGGGCAATCGCTGGTACGGAGGATGCGAGAATATGGATGAGGTAGAGCGCCTGGCCATTGAACGGGCTAAGAAGTTATTCGGCGCCGAGCACGTTAATGTGCAGCCGCATTCAGGTTCGCAGGCGAATATGGCGGTTTACTTTGCGGCGGTTGAACCGGGGGACACTGTTTTAGCGATGGACTTGGCTAGCGGCGGGCACCTCACCCACGGCCATCCGCACAATTTCTCGGGCAGGTTTTTTAAGATGGTCGGTTACGGGGTAGATCGCAAAACCGAAATGCTGGATTATGACCGGATCATGGATTTAGCCAAAAAGCATAAACCGAAAATGATCCTGGCCGGGGCTTCAGCCTATCCGCGAAAATTAGATTTTAAGGCTTTCCGGAAGATCTGCGATAAAGTCGGCGCTTATTTATTTGTGGATATGGCGCATATTGCCGGCCTGGTCGCCGCAGGCAACCATCCTTCACCTGTGCCTTATGCGGAGTTTGTCAGTTCCACGACGCACAAGACCCTGCGCGGCCCGCGCGGAGGGTTTATTATCTGCCGCAAGGAATTTGCCCGGAAGATTGATGTCCAGATTTTTCCCGGAACTCAAGGCGGGCCCCTGATGCATGTAATCGCAGGCAAGGCCGTCTCATTTAAAGAGGCGATGAGCCCGAAGTTCCGCGCTTACCAGAGGCAGGTAGTCCGGAATTGCAAGGAACTGGCAAAATATTTAGCGCGAAAAGGCTTCCGCATTGTTTCCGGCGGGACAGATAACCATTTGATGCTCGTGGATTTAAGCGAAAAAGGCGTTACCGGGAGCGACGCTTCCAATATCCTGGGCAAAATCAATATTACGGTGAATAAAAACCTTATACCTTTTGATAAGAAGAGCGCCGGCGTAACCAGCGGCATACGTATCGGAACGCCCGCAGTGACTACCCGGGGCTTAAAAGAGTTCCATATGCGTAA
>JAQTPA010000003.1 GCA_028713155.1 Candidatus Omnitrophota bacterium
AAAGAGGTTAGAGGCAATAGATACAAAAAAGTTAGCTCAACGTATCGCAGTAGCAGCTAAGTCAAAAAAAGCGCAGAAGGTGGTGATCTTGGATATGCGTAAGGTTGCTTCCTTCTGCGATTATTTTATCTTATGCCAGGGTACTTCTTTACGGCACACCAATGCCATTGCCCAGGGCATAGCAGAGGATTTAGCGAAAGATAATTTAAAACCGCTCTCCAAAGTTTCTCCTACTGACGAATCCGGTTGGGTGGTTTTGGATTTTGTATCGGTCATAGCGCATGTGTTTTATAAGCCGATGCGCGAGTTCTATGGTTTAGAACGCCTTTGGTCTGATGCGAAGAAGGTATCCCTCCCGCGTAAATCCTAAAAGCTTACATGAAAGAGAATATCCAGGAGCAGATAATTGAATTAATCAAAGCGGCATTGAAAGATGCGGGTTTAGGCCAGGACCGGGGCGAAGATTTATACCTGGATATTCCCGCGGAGGCGCGTTTTGGCGATTTTTCCACAAACATTGCCTTGCGCCTGAGTAAGCCGCTGCATAAACCCCCCCGTGAGGTAGCCGAGACTTTAATCAAGGCTTTCTATAAACAAGCGCAAAAAACCGCCTTAAAAGAATCTATTGCAGAAATTAAGACCGAAGGGCCGGGTTTTATCAACTTTTATCTTAACGCCAAATACCATTACGGCAAGCTGCGGGAAATTTTAAGCCGGGGGAAGGAAGCCTTACGGATCGACCTCGGGAAGAAAAAGCGCGTATTGGTTGAGTTTGTCAGCGCTAACCCTACCGGTTCTTTGTCCGTTGCCCATGCCCGCCAGGCAGCCGTGGGAGATTCCCTGGCTAATATTTTAGAATTCCTGGGGTTTGCAGCAAAAAGGGAATATTATCTTAATGACGTGGGTAACCAGATAAGCATCCTCGCTAAATCCGTGGCCTTAAGGATACAAGAACTTGCCGGAGAGAAGATAGAGTTTCCTGAGGACCACTATCAAGGCGAGTATATCTACGAGATAGCCAAAGAGGCCGGTAAGCAAAAAATAAATCCTCAAAGCCTCGGTGATTTTGCGGCAAATTATATCCTGGATATAATCCGAAAAGAACTGGATGATTTTGGAGTAAAATTTGACTGCTGGTATTCGCAGAAGGAGCTGGAAAAGAGCGCTAAGATCCAGAAGGCCTTTGATTTTCTAAAGAAAAAAGAGTTCCTTTATGAAAGTGACGGCGCCCTTTGGTTCAAATCCACTTCTTTTGGAGACGATAAAGACAGGGTAGTTATTAAGAGTGATGGCTCCTATACTTATTTAGCCCCGGATATCGCCTACCACAATGATAAATATAAGCGCGGTTTTGAGTGGTTGATTAATCTTTGGGGTCCGGACCACCATGGCTATATCAACAGGCTTAAGGCCTCGGTTGCGGCATTCGGCAGGGATCCGGAAACGCTTTCCATAGTCATTGTGCAATTAGCCACCATATTCAGGAACGGTAAGCCTGTGCAGATGTCTACCCGCAGGGGTGAATATATAACCTTAAGAGAAGTCCTGGATGAAGTAGGCCGGGATGCTGCCCGGTTCTTTTTTCTTATGCGCCGGACTACCAGCCACCTGGATTTTGATTTGGAAATAGCCAAGAAACAGACCTCGGAAAACCCGGTTTATTATGTGCAATACGCCCATGCCCGTATTTCCAGTATATTGCGTAACGGAGGAGTTAAATTAAATAAGGAAGCCGACCTTGCGCTGCTTAAAGAAAAAGAGGAGCTGGGCCTGGTCAAAAAAATATTGCAGTTTTCCTATATCCTGAATATCTGCCTGAAAACCCAGGATCCCTATATGCTTACCGTCTATCTTCAGGAGCTCTCCGAGGCTTTCCATAAATTCTATGACCTGCACCGCGTTTTAAGCGATGACCCGGAGCTGACCCAGGCCAGGCTAGGTCTTATCGAAGGGGCAAGGATAGTTATCGCTACGGGCCTGGAATTATTAGGTGTTTCCCGGCCTGAGAAGATGTAAACTCATGGCTAGGCATAAGATTTTAAGAATTGCTTTCACTCATACCCGCCTTCAGGATTCCTTAAGTAAAGAATTAAAGATCTCCAAAATTCTGGCTCAAATCTTAGTCAATCGCGGTATCACTAGCGCAGGCCAAGCGGAGGAATTTTTAAATGTTAGATTAGAGCATATGCTTGACCCGTTTTCTTTCCGGCAGATGCCTAAAGCGGTAGAACGCATTAAAGAGGCAAAGAACAAAAAAGAGAAAACCCTGATTTTCGGCGATTATGATGTTGATGGAATAACCAGCGTGGCCCTGCTTAAAGACAGCCTGCGCAGGATGGGGCTAGCTGCCTTGCATTATATGCCGCACAGGATAAAAGAAGGGTACGGCTTAACCAAAAATATCCTGCAGATCGCCAAAGAAAATAAGGTAAAGCTCCTGATTACCGTTGACTGCGGCATAGCTAACCAGCGGGAGATCGAAGAATTAAAAAAGAATAATATCGATACCATTATTACCGACCATCATGAGCCGCAAGGAAATACCCTGCCTTCTTGCGTCAGCATAATTAATCCCAAGGTAGAAGGGTCTGGTTATAAATACCGGGAACTGGCCGGCGTAGGCGTGGCCTATAAACTCTGCCAGGCCTTAAGCAATTCTAAATTACTGGATGAACTGGATTTGGTCGCCCTGGGTACTGTCGCGGATGTCGTTCCTTTAACGGGAGAGAACCGCGTGATTGTTAAAGAGGGCCTAAGCAGGCTCTCGGCAACCAAGAGGCCGGGTTTAAGGGCGTTAATTGAAGAAGCCGGGATAAAAAATAAAAAGTTTAATACTACTTCCATAAGTTTTATTCTCGCTCCCCGCCTGAACGCTTCAGGCCGCATGGATTCAGCGGAGACTTCCTTCAATTTGTTAATGAGCCCGGATATTCAAAAAGCTCAAAGCCTGAGCAAGGTCTTGGAGCAGCATAACCGCGCCCGTCAGAAGATAGAGAGTAAGATTATGGAGGAGGCCGAAGACATTATCAATAGAGAAGTCAATTTTAAAGAACATAAGGTTATTGTAGTGGCCAAAGACGATTGGCATCAGGGGGTTCTGGGAATAGTAGCAGCAAAGCTCGCCGACAGATTTTACCGCCCGGCGATCGTAATTTCGCTGAACGAGAAAATGGGTAAAGGTTCAGGCCGCTCCATAAAAAACTTTCACCTTTCCCGCGCGCTCGGGGAATGCCGCCAGTTCCTGCGTACTTTTGGCGGGCATGCCCATGCTGTCGGGCTTACGATTACCCGCGAGAGCATTGACGATTTTAGAAAAAGTATAAACCAGCTGGCGCAGGATAAATTGTCCCTGGAAGACCTCCTGCCGAGCTTAGATATAGATATTGAGCTGGATTTGGGGAGTTTGACTGAAAGGTTGGTTGAGGAACTGGAAAAATTAGAGCCTTTTGGCACCGGTAACCCCGAACCTCTTTTTTATACCCGGGGCCTCAGGTTAAAAGGAGAGCCGCAGAGCCTGGGCCGCCAGACTTTAAAATTCTGGGTTACTGATGGAAAGGTTACTTTTCAGGTAATCGGTTTTGGGATGGCTAGCCTGCTAGCCAGTCTCAGGGAGGCAAAATCCCTGGATATAGTTTATACGCCGCGCATGGATAATTGGCGGGATGATTCCTCAATAATTTTAGAGGCCAGGGATATATTCTTCAGGTAGGGGGGAAGTTTTTAAGCTTTCTTGAGGTTGCCTTTTTTGATACACTTGGCGCAGACATAAACCCTCTTAGGGTGTCCGTCAAGAAGAATACGCATCTTTTGTAAATTAGGAAGAAATTTACGCATGGTCCAACGGCTGATCTTAGAGCCTGTTCCGCCTTTAGCCTTATATTGGCCTTTACGCGTGACAATTTTACCCTTAAGTTCGCCCTTGCCGCAGATAGCACATTTTTTAAGCATTTTTACTACTCCTTATTTAAGTAACTAAGTATACTTGAATTTTAAGTATTGTCAAGATAGAATATGCATAGTTATGGATAATATACTGGAAGGGTTGAATCAGGAGCAGCAAGAGGCGGTTACGTATAAAGAAGGGCCGCTTTTGATCATCGCCGGCGCAGGCACAGGCAAAACTACGGTTATTACGCGCAGGATTGCCTGGTTATTGTCCAAAGGTCTATGCAAGACCAATGAAATTTTGGCGCTTACCTTTACGGATAAGGCTGCCCGTCAGATGCAAGGCCGGGTGGATGAATTAGTCCCTTACGGATATACGGATATTTGGATTTCTACATTCCACGCTTTTGGCGATAAGCTCCTGCGCGAGAACGCTCTCCTTGCCGGTTTAAATCCGGATTTCAAGGTTTTGACCCAGAGCGAAGCCGCGGTATTTTTCCGCGAGCATATTTTTCAGTTTAGTCTGGATTATTTCCGTCCGCTGGCCGACCCTACGCGTTTTATTGAAGCCCTCATCCAGCTTTTTAGCCGGGCCAAGGATGAAGACATCTCGCCTGAAGAATATATAAAATTCGCTCAAGGCTTAAGTCTAAAAGCTAAGGAAAACCCGCTTGACCTGGCCCTTCAGGAAGAAGCTATCCAGCAGCTGGAAGTTGCCCGTGCCTATGCTAAATATCAGGAGTTATTGGCTAAAGAAGGCCTGCTTGATTTCGGTAACCAGTTTTATCTGGCCCTGAACCTTTTGCGCGGCCATCCGGCCATCCTGAAGAAATACCAGCAGCAGTTTAAATATATCCTGGTCGATGAATTCCAGGATACTAACTTTACCCAGTTTCAGATTGTCAGCTTATTATCCGCCGGTTTTAAGAATATCAATGTTGTCGCTGATGATGACCAGTGTATCTACCGTTGGCGCGGGGCAGCTTACAGTAATGTCTTGAATTTTATCGGAGAGTTCCCTGAGGCCAAAAAAATCAGCCTGATCCAGAATTACCGCTCTACGCAGCCGATTCTGGATTCTGCTTATCAATTAATCCAGAATAATAATCCTGAACGTTTTGAAGTTAAGGCAAATATAAACAAGCATCTAGTCGGGGTTTCAAAACAAGGCCAGGGTCCGGAGCATCTGCATTTTGATACTGTCTCTACCGAAGCGGATAATGTAGCTAAGACTATCAAAGATAAAGTTAAATCCGGTAATTTCAAATATAATGACTTTGCGATTCTGGTCCGTTCTAATTCCGATGCCGAACCTTTTATCCAGGCGCTCAATTTAGAGGATATCCCCTGGCAATTCAGCGGAAACCAGGGGCTTTACTCCAGAGAAGAGGTGAAGCTATGTATCAATTTCTTAAGGGTTACCGCGAATTTATCCGATTCCCTGAGCTTACATTATCTGGTCAGCTCTGAAATTTACGGCTTAGACCTGGTTGACCTTAACTCCTGCAGCCATTATGCCCGGCGCAGGAATAAAACCCTTTATTCGGTTTTTACGGAATTAGGCCAGGTAGAAGAATTAAAAGCAATAGGGGAAGATAGCCGCAAAAAAATCGAAAAAATCCTGGCGGACCTGGAAAAATTTCTGACAATTTCCCGCCAGGAAACAACCGGCAGGTTGCTTTACGCATTTCTAACCGATACGGGTTATTTGAAAAAATTAACCTCGACTCAAAACCTGGAAAATGAAACCAAGATCCAGAATATCGCCAAATTCTTTAATAATGTGCGCGATTTCGAACTTGTAGCCAAGGAGGACCGGGTAATCAGTTTTGTAAACTACCTTAATCTTCTCATCGAAGCCGGGGATGACCCGCCGACAGCCGAAGCAGACCTGGATACCGACGCAGTCAATATCCTGACTATCCATAAAGCCAAAGGCTTGGAATTCCGGGTGGTGTTTTTAGTCAGTCTGGTGCAGGGCCGTTTTCCCTGGCCGCGCCGTTCCCAGGCAATTGAACTGCCTGATTCCCTGATTAAGGAAGTCTTACCGACAGGAGATTTTCATATCCAGGAAGAACGCAGGTTATTTTATGTCGGTTTGACCCGGGCTAAGGAAGAATTATATTTGACCAGCGCCGAAGATTACGGCGGCAAGCGCCTGCGCCGGGTGAGCCAGTTTGTTTTTGAGGCCTTGGGGACAGAAAACAAAGAAAAAGAGAAGAAAAAGGCCAGCAGCTTAGAGGCAATCCAGCGCTTTGCCCCGAAGAAAGATTCCATTAAGCCGGTAATTAAGAAAATCGACGCGGATACCCCCGTGCATTTAACTTATTATAGAATTGATGATTATCTGACCTGTCCTCTTAAGTATAAGTATGTGAATATCCTGCGTGTTCCGATTATGGAGCATCACACGGTTATTTACGGACGGGCAATGCATGAGGCAGTAACCAAATATTATCAGTATTGCCTGGCCGGTAAGAGAATGGAGTTAGGAGAGCTCCTGGATGCTTTCAGGGATAGCTTTGACCCGCAGGGATTTTTGGACAAGGCCCACCAGGAGGAGCGTTTTAAGGTCGGCCTGGAGGCGTTAAGCCGGTTTTTCCATACGGAAGAAGAGCGTTCTACGCAGCCGAAATTCATCGAAAAAGATTTTTCATTCATATTCGACGGCAATAAGATTACCGGGAGGTTTGACCGCGTAGATGAAATTGGCGCTGAAGCGGTAATCATTGATTTTAAGACTTCGGAAGTCAAGGCGCAAAAAGTCGCCGATAAAAAGGTCAGCGAGAGCCTCCAGCTTGCCCTCTATGCCTTGGCCTATCAAAATATTTTCGGAAAGTTACCCGCAAGGGTAGAGCTTTATTTCCTGGAATCAGGGCTTATCGGGAGCCATAAAATCAAGGATGAAGATTTGGACACGATAAAAGAAAAGATCAGAGAAGCCAGCGCAGGTATCCGCAAGCAGGATTTTGAGGCGACGCCCGCGTATATGGCCTGCACTTATTGCGCTTATAGCCAGATCTGCCCGTCTGCCCAGGTCCGCTAAGCAATAATTCTCATTGTATTAAACCATTTTTAGCAGTACAATAAAAAACTTATGAAGAGATTTATTCTTTACCTTATACGTTGGCAGCTAAGCACTCCGATTCTTTGGATTGTAGTTAAGCAGCTTGGCGCAAGTCTTCAGGCTACAATAATCGCAAATTTAATCGGCGGAGCGATATTCTTTTGGGTGGACAGGTTCATTTTTACCTCTAAGGCCATAGAGGTATGGCATATCAAAGAAGGAAAATGTGATAAGTGCGGGGCAACCTCGCATTTGTGGCGCCTGGTTAAGACCGTAAATTACGATAAGAGCGCTTCCCGGCCGGTATTTTTATGTATGAAGTGTTCGAAAGAAAAAACCGATGCGCTAAGGGCTAAAGGTATACCGGTGCGCGGCAAGAGTAAGTAAACAAAAGCGAAAGGAGCAGTAAAATGGTGGAAAGAAGCGAATTCAAGGGTAAACCTGTTTTGATTATAAAAAGGGATGAAAATGACCAGTATCCTTTTTCGTTCGGTTTGAGCAAGGCGCGCCTTATTCTGGAGAATCTTGACGAGATCAAGAAATTTGTAGCAGAGGCCGGGGACAAATAATAAACTTATTGTCTGATTTAGACTATTGTGCTAATATAAAAAATAGTTCTAAAGATAAGGAGGAATACGTATGGAAAACGCAGTTACTTTAATCAGCGCGCTTATTTCGCTGGGGCTGACTATCTGGTTTGTAATTTTTACCGTACTTGTATTGAACAAGCTGAACAAGATCAAAGACGCGCTTAGTAAAAATAAAGAAGCGAATACATTGACTTAAAAGGCAAAATACCGTATAATATATATCTAAAATTAAGGGAGGTGATTTCAGCTTGGTTTTGCTTAAAGAAAAGAAAGCAAAGATTATTGATGAATTTAAGGTAAATGCCAGAGATACCGGCTCAGCTGAGGTTCAGATTGCGGTTTTAACCGAGAGGATTAATCTATTAGGAGAGCATTTTAAGCTCCATAGAAAAGATTTCCATTCTCGCCGCGGGTTGCTTACGCTTGTAGGTACACGCCGCAGGCTCCTCAACTATCTCAAGAAAAAAGATACCAAGAAGTACGTAGAGATCTTGGGAAAACTTTCTTTGAGAAAATAAATCGAGGTTTCATCCCGTAAAATAATACTATGCAAGATAATACCTTAAAATTAAAATTCGGCAGGAATGATTTAATCCTGGGGACAGGCAAAATTGCCAAGCAGGCCAATGGTTCGGTAACGATTAGTTACGGCGGAACCGTGGTGCTGGTGACTGCCTGTATGTCCCGCGAGATTAAAGAGGGTCGGGACTTTTTCCCGTTAACCGTAGAATACCAGGAAAAGACTTACGCCGCCGGACGTATTCCCGGAGGGTTCTTCAAAAGAGAAGGAAGGCCTTCGGAGAGTGAGATTCTCACTGCCCGCCTTATTGACCGGCCGATCAGGCCTCTTTTTCCGGATGGTTTTTTGAATGATGTGCAGGTTATGGCGATCGTCCTTTCTAGCGACGGCGAAAATGACCCGGATGTTTTGGCTGTTAACGGCGCATCTATCGCCTTAGGTATTTCCGATATCCCCTTTAACGGCCCGCTGGTTTGCTGCCGTGTAGCCAGAGTAAATAATGAACTAATAATCAATCCTACTTACGCTGAATGGGATAATGCGGATTTAGAAGTAGTTATAGCCGCAAATCACAAGGGCGTGGTAATGCTCGAATCCAAGGCTAAAGAAGTTTCTGAAACGGACTACCTTGAGGCGGTTAAATTCGGCCACTCGCATTTAAAAGAGCTTATCCGGATGCAGGAAGATTTTATCGCTAAATTCGGCAAGCCCAAGGCAAAAATCGAATTTAAGAAGATAGCGCCGGAACTGATGGCTAAAGTAGAAGAGTTAGCCAGCGTTAAATTAAATGAAGTCTATAAATTAGGTAAAAAAGAAGAGCGCGAAGAAGCAGTGCATCTATTGGCTAAAGAACTGGAAGAGAAATTAACGCAGGAAGGTTTTGTTGCCGAAGATATCAAGATGGCACTTACCGAAGTTGAAAAAAAGCAGGTAAGGAATAAGATCGTTACAGAAAATGTGCGGGTTGACGGAAGGGCGCTTAAGGAGATCCGTCCGATCACCTGCGACGTATCAGTGCTTCCCAGGACTCACGGTTCGGCCTTATTTACCCGCGGCCAAACCCAGAGTTTAGCGGTTACGACTTTAGGCACAGGCGAAGATGAACAGATGATTGAGGCTTTGGAGGGTGAAAAATCCAAGTCTTTTATGCTGCATTATACTTTTCCTCCTTTTAGCGTAGGCGAGACCGGCCCGGTGCGCGGGCCAGGCAGGCGCGAAATCGGCCATGGGGCATTGGCGGAAAAATCGCTTTTAGCGGTTATGCCTTCAAAAGAAAAATTTCCTTATACAATAAGAGTAGTTTCTGAGATCCTGGAATCCAATGGTTCGTCAAGTATGGCTACGGTCTGCGCATCTTCCTTATCATTAATGGACGCGGGAGTCCCGATAAAGGATACGGTTGCGGGAATCGCCCTGGGTTTGATTAAGGAAGGGGATAAGGCGTTGATCTTGACGGATATCGCCGGGCTAGAAGACCATTTTGGCGATATGGATTTTAAGGTAGCCGGCACAAGAAAAGGCGTTACCGCGGTGCAATTAGATTTAAAGGTTGACGGAATTGACCTGCCCTTGCTTGAGAAATGTCTGGCTCAAGCCAATGAAGGAAGATTATTTATTCTGGATAAGATGAGCGCGGCCTTAACCGCCCCGCGAGAAGAGATGTCTATTTACGCTCCGCGTATTGATGTTATCAAGATTAATACTGAAAAGATCGGCGAATTAATCGGCCCGGGTGGAAAAAATATAAAAGCGATCATTGCCTCTACCGGCGCAAGCGTCGATATTGAAGATGACGGGACTGTTTTGGTCGGCTCAACCGATGCCGCCAAATCCGAAGCAGCAATCAAGATGATTAAGGCGATTACCGATGATGTTGAAGTCGGCCGCGTATATATAGCTAAGGTAAAAAGGATCATGGCCTTCGGCGCTTTCTGCGAGATAGCCCCGCGTAAAGAAGGCTTAGTGCATGTTTCAGAGCTTGCCGATAAATTCGTTAAGAGTGTGGAAGAAGTAGTTAAGATCGGAGATGAAATCAAAGTCAAGGTTATCGGTATAGATGAATTAGGCAGGATTAACCTGAGTAAGAAACAAGCTGAAGCGTGAGGATAGCAGCAAGTAAAAGTGAGAGAAAGAAGACTCAATGAAGTAAAAGGCGTAATCCTCGTTGCACTGGGGCTGATGGTTTTAGCCAGCCTGATAAGATTTGAACGCCTTGACCTGCCGTTTTACACCTCGCACCCAAATTTTCCTCCCAAAAATCTCTTAGGTATATTCGGCGCCTACTTAGGCGAGATAATCATATTTTTATTCGGCAGGCCTACGAGTTTTGTCCTTCCTTTATTAATCATTTTATTGGGTGTAAAGTTTTTTCGTCAGGAGAAGCCTTACTTAAGCCTGCCCAGGATATTGGGTATGCTTGTACTATTGGTTTCCGTCAGTTCTCTGATCGGCATGTTTAATCTGAACAATGAATCGTTTAGATTCTACTACTCCGGCTTATTCGGTTCCTTGCTCCCCAAATTCATTACCGCCTATTTTAGCCGCTTGGGCGGTTTTATCATTTTTATTACCTTTATTTTATTATCTCTGGCCCTGGTTACCGATATCCTGCTGGCTTCTTTATTTGCCAATCTTTTAGGTAAGGCGAAAATATTTTTTACCGGAGTTTTTAAACGTGAGAAAAAAGGAAAATCCGCTACTTTCGTTAAGGTTAAGCCGGGTTTAATCCCGGAGCCAAAGCCGGCCTTATCCAAGCCCAGGATAATTGACGCGGCCGAATCCCTGGTTTCCAGACCCAAGATTCAGATCAAGGCTAAACCCGCGCCTAGCCCGGAATTAAAGATAAAACCTCAGGAACTGAAGATCGGCGATTACCATCTGCCGGCATTAGATTTGCTTGATTCTCCGCCGCCTTTAGAGGCGCGTCAGATTAAGGGAGACCTGGAAGCCAGCGCCCGCATCTTAGAGGAAACGTTGGAAGATTTCGGTATTTCGGTCAAAGTCACCGATATCGAGCGCGGGCCGGTGATTACGCGCTATGAGCTTGAGCCTGCTCCGGGAGTAAAGGTAAGCCGAATTGAATCTTTGGGCGATGATATCGCCTTAAGTATGAAAGCGCAGTCAGTGAGGATTATCGCGCCCATTCCCGGTAAAGACAGGGTGGGTATCGAAGTTCCCAATACGCAGAGCAGCCTGGTTTACTTGCAGGAAATGCTCGCGTCAGAACCCTTCCAGAAAACAAAGTCCAGCTTAGCCCTGGCTTTAGGCAAGGATATTGCCGGAAAAACTATTGTCGCCAGGTTAGAAAATATGCCGCATCTATTGATTGCGGGGACCACCGGCTCAGGCAAAACAGTCTGTATTAATGCTCTGATTTTGTCTCTTCTTTACAGGAATTCCCCTGCGGATTTGAAATTTGTGATGATTGACCCGAAAATGGTAGAGCTAATGCCCTTTAACGGCCTGCCGCATCTTTTATGCCCGTTAGTCACCGAGGCAAAAAAAGCAGCCGCGGCGCTTAATTGGGTAGTTAATGAAATGGAAGAACGTTACCGGCTTCTGGCGAAAGCAGGCAACCGCAATATTGAAAGCTATAACGAGAAAGAGAAGAAGCTGCCTTATATCGTAGTCGTGGTGGATGAATTTGCCGATTTAATGGTGGTTATGCCTGATCAGATTGAAACTGCCGTGCAGCGTCTGGCCCAGTTAGCCCGGGCGGTAGGAATACACCTGATATTGGCTACGCAGCGGCCTTCGGTAAACGTGATTACCGGTGTTATAAAAGCAAACCTTCCGGCGCGCTTATCGTTTAAAGTCGCCTCTAAAGTAGATTCGCGCACTGTTCTGGATATGAACGGCGCGGATAAACTGCTGGGCAAGGGCGATATGCTTTTCCTTAACCCGGGAGATGAGAAGCCCACGCGTATCCAGGGAGCTCTGGTCAGCGATAAAGAAATTGAAAAAGTGGTAACCTTTATCAAAGGCCAGTCCGAGCCGGTCTATAATGAAGATATTGTCAAGGAGCAGCAGAAGACCGGCCTGGCCAACGGCGAAAAGGATGAGCTTTATGATGAAGCAGTAAAAATTATTATGGAGAGTAACCAGGCGTCGGTTTCGATATTGCAAAGAAGAATGCGCCTGGGCTATACTCGCGCTGCCCGGATTATTGATATGATGGAGCAGGAGGGGTTAGTTGGTCCGTATGAAGGCAGCAAGCCGCGCAGGATATTGGTTGACCGCGAGGCCTGGCTTAAAGATGCTGTGGTAGAGGGTTTTGAGGATAAGCAAACATGAACAGAGAGCCGCTAGGTGTAAGGTTAAAGAAGATCCGTCAGGAAAAGGGCCTGAGCCTGGAAGAAGTCCGCAAGAAAACTAAGATCCACCTGAATATCCTGAAGGCCATAGAGGGCGACAGCCTGACTAATTTGAGCCCGGTATATTTAAAGGGATTCCTGAAGATTTACTGTAATTTTTTAGGTTTAGACCCCAAGGAGTGCAACCCTGATCGTCAGGAAGCATCTCCGGTATCCTCGACCGTTGTTTCTCCGCAAGAAGAGAAAAAGACTTTAAAACCCCCCGCATTCCTGGAAAACGCGACCCTTAAGTGGGATTCTTTAGGGTCGCATAAAAGAATAAAGAATATAATTATTTTGGCGTTAGTCGTCATCGTCTTAGGCGTAGTTTTTTTTAAGGCAGGAAAATTTATTTTTACAAAACCGCAAACAAAGCCTAAAATCAGGGTTCAGGCGCCTGTTGCCAACCTTAAGGTTGCCGAAAAAATAAAGGTCCCCAGGAAAATTAGCGGGGGGGTGAGTTTGGTAATCAGCGCGAAAGAGAATTGCCTGATTTTGGTTAAGGTTGACGGGCGGGTAGTGATGCACCGGGTTTTAGAAAAAGGCCGTTCGGATAGTTGGAAGGCAAAAGAAAAAATAGAACTTTCCTTAGGTAACGCCGCGGCCGTGGACTTAATCGTGAATGGCCAGCGTTTCACTAAGTTAGGCCGAAGGGGGCAGCAGCTTAAAAATATAGTCATCACCGAAAAAGACGGCTTGAGGATCCCCAGATGAAGGCTAAAATCGGGATATTGAGCCTGGGTTGTCCGAGGAACCTGGTAGACTCCGAAAATTTATTAGGCCGGCTTAATTTAAAAGGGTATCCTGTCGTCGATATAAATACGGCGGACGTCGCGTTGATAAATACCTGCGCCTTCATCGACGAAGCTAAAAAAGAATCCGTTGAAGCAATTCTGGATTTAATCGAGCTTAAAAAAGAAGGCAAGCTTAAGAAAATTCTCGTTTACGGTTGCCTGCCTGGCCGCTATAAAGATTCTTTAAGGAAAGAGCTGCCTGAGGTGGATGCTTTTATCGGCAAGCTTTCCTTAAACCATAACTTAAAAAGATTTCCCCTGACGCCGAGGCATTACGCTTATTTAAAAATATGCGAGGGTTGTGTTAATAATTGCAGTTTTTGCATCATCCCCAAGATCAAAGGAAAATTCCTCAGCCTGGGGGTGAGTTCTATACTGGAAGAAGTAAAAAGATTTAATTGCCAGGGGCTTAGCGAGCTCAATATCATCGGCCAGGATATAACCGGGTATGGCCTGGATTTAAAAAGTAAAGAAGGCCTGGCTGAGTTACTTCCGCGGATAGCCAGGCTGGCTAAAGAGATCAATTGGATCCGCCTGCTTTATTTAAATCCCGGGCGCTTAAGCGATAAATTGCTGGCGGTGATCAGGGATGAACCAAAAATTTGTAAATATATTGACCTGCCTATACAGCATATTAACAGCCGCATCTTGAAATTAATGAACAGAGGAATAAGCGGCCAGGGTATTATCAGGGTCATTGAGAAGATAAGGAAGACAATCCCCGGGGTAGCGCTGCGCACTTCGGTTATTGTGGGTTTTCCGGGAGAGACCGGGAAGGAATTCAAAGAGCTGCTTAATTTTATTAAGGATGTCAAGTTTGAAAGATTAGGGGCGTTTACTTATTCCCGCGAAGAAGGGACAAGGGCCTATAATTTTAAAGGCCAGGTGCCTGACAGATTAAAGTCAGAACGTTTAGCTGCGGTTATGTCTGTCCAGCAGGAGGTATCGCGCCAGATCAACAGTAAATTTTTGGGGAAAAGCCTTATGGTCTTAGTTGATGAAGAAGAGGACGGTTCTTACCTGGGCCGTACGCAATATGATGCTCCGGAAGTTGACGGTTTAGTCTATATCAGGTCTAAGCATAAACTGCATCCGGGTGATTTCGTAAGAGTTAGGATCAGTGATACCTTAGAATATGACCTTGTCGGGGAGGTAGAATAATGAATCTCGCGAATAGATTGACGATGCTCAGGATCCTTCTAACTTTTGTTTTCATGGTTGTTTTATCTTGGCAGGGCCTGTGGGCCAAGATCGCGGCTTTAATAATTTTTAGCCTGGCTGCCCTTTCAGACCTTTTTGACGGGATGATCGCTCATAGAAGGAATATGGTTACGGATTTTGGCCGGCTGATGGACCCGATTGCCGATAAGATTCTGGTCCTGGCGGCGTTTGCCGCGTTCTTACAGTTGCAGTTGATTGAGGCCTGGATGTTTGTGATTATTGTCTCGCGCGAAATACTAATTACCTCTTTACGCCTGTTTGCGCTGAATAAAGGTAAGGTACTTTCGGCGGCTAGGGCGGGTAAGCATAAAACCGTTTCCCAGATGGCCGTGATATTTTATATCCTGGGTTTTATTGTGGTCAAGGAGTCGGTGATGACCTTTTCCAGCTGGAATCCGGTCTGGGAGGATTTTTTCCGTAAAAGCATAAATATTATGATGCTTCTTACTGTCGGGCTTACTCTATATTCGGGCTTATCTTATCTGTGGGAAAACCGTAAAATTATTACCAGGTTATAAGCGTGTTTAAATTCTTAATTAAAACTATAAGCACCTTCTTTTATGTCGGTTATTTTCCGCTTATTCCCGGGACAGCCGGAAGCGTCGCTGCGGTATTCTTCTTTTTCCTGATTAAAAATAATCCCACAACCTATCTTATAACTTTAGCGGCATTATTGATTTTAGGTTTTCTGACTAGCGGCATGGCGGAAAAAATAATGCGGAAGACCGATCCGCCTTGCGTAGTCATAGATGAGGTTTGCGGCATGCTGATCGGGTTTTTATTCCTGCCCTACGATATAAGATTAGTGATCATCGCTTTTGTGATCTTTCGCATACTGGATACGCTTAAACCTTACCCGATAAGCTCGTTTGAAAAATTAAAAGGGGGCTTAGGCGTAATGAGCGATGATATTATTGCCGGGCTCTATACCAATCTTATCCTTCAGGCAGTGGTGAGTTTTACTTCTTTTAGCGCTGCGTAGACAGGCCCGCCTGGGCCGAGGGTACTCTTAAATAAAGTGATCTTTGTTACATCAAATTCAATATTCCTGCCGGAAAAATAATTCTCCAGTTCCTTTAAATTATTAGCCAGCCCGTCTTTATTTAATGTTCCCTTTACTCTACCGATAGTTATATGCGAAGAAAAGGGACGTTCTTCTTTGGAGATTCCCAGTTCTTCGATTCTTTCTTCTAATTCTCTGGCAAGCACCGCAGTTTCTTTATCGCCTTTATCGATCCCGACCCAGACTATCCGGGGGAATTCTATCCTTGGGAAGGCGCCGAGAGAGCCAAGGTTCATCCGGAACTGCCGGGATTTTTTGGCAGTATCTTCGATGGCTCCGGTAATCTTTATGGATTTGCCTTCATCGATTTCACCTAAGAATTTCAGGGTCAGATGAATATTCTCAGGCTCAATCCATTTTACATCCGCGCCCGCTTTCTTAAGCAAGTCCTGTAATTCAGAGAGTTTATCTTTAATTTCTTGTGATAGTTCAATAGCAATAAATGTGCGCATACTCGGAACCAAGCCAATCCATCCGCTAACTATAAGATATTCTTTAATAATTTTAATGCTTTTAAGGTTGCTTGCTGTCTAACGCTATTACGAGTTCCCTTAAAAACAAATTTCTTGCAGAAGTTTATATTTTTAGAGGAGAGGGCGATAAAGACCGTGCCGACGGGCTTTTGGGGGGTTGCGCCGGTCGGGCCGGCAATACCGGTTATGCTAATCCCTAAGTCAGTTTTGGCGAGTTTTTCTATTCTTTGCGCCATAAGGAGTGCAGTTTCTTGGGAAACCGCGCCTTTTTTACGGATAACTGAAGCCGGAATTCTTAAGATACTTTTTTTAGACTCGTTGCTGTAAGTTGTTATCCCCAGGATAAAATAACGGGAGCTATCCGGAAAGAGCGTAAGTAATGAGGAAAGCAGTCCGGCAGTGCAGGATTCAGCGGTGGCAATGGTCTTACCGCTTTTTAGCAGGCGTAGATGTACCTGTTTTATAAGGTTTTGCATAATTATAGGCATATTATAACTCTTTTATGGCTATTGACAAGGTAGAAAATTGTGTTATAATTCATTACTAGATTAATCTTCAGGGCAGGGTGTAATTCCCGACCGGCGGTAGCGCAGAAGCGCAAGCCCGCGAGCTTCCGATAGGAAGCATGATCTGGATAATTTCCAGAGCCGATTGTAAAGTCTAGATGGAAGGAGATTAATAATTCTTATGCCCGAAGATCATCTTCGGGTTTTTTATTGAGTGGATAACTTACGGAGCGCATAGCGAACGTAAGTTATAGCGAAGCGTCCGCGAAATAATCCCGAGCCTTTGACTAACGTTGTTACAGGCGAGGGATCTAAGGGGTACAATTTATGTTTAATACTATACCGGAAATTCTGGAAGATTTAAAAAACGGCCAGATGGTTATCGTGGTTGATGACGCAGACCGCGAGAACGAAGGCGATCTGGTTATGGCGGCATCTTTTGTCAAGCCGGAGCATATAAACTTCATGGCTAAGTTCGGCCGCGGGCTTATCTGCGTGCCGATGGAAGAAGAGAGGCTTAAGGTTTTAAATTTAGGGCCGATGCTAAAAGATAGAGGGGCTTTTGGACGGGAAGACCCTTTTGCTACTGCCTGGATGATGTCTGTGGATGCGGCTAAGGGTATAACCACGGGTATATCCGCGTACGACCGTTCGCGCACAATAGAAGTTTTAATTAATCCGCAGTCTAATCCTGAAGACCTCATCCGGCCAGGGCATATTTTTCCGTTAAGGGCCATGGCCGGAGGAGTATTGGTGCGCGCAGGCCATACCGAGGCAACTGTTGACCTTATGCGCCTGGGCTCATTGTATTCAGCAGGCGTAATCTGCGAGATAATGAATGATGACGGCAGTATGTCGCGCCTGCCGCAGTTATTGGAATTTTCCCGGAAGCATAAATTAAAAATCTGTTCCATGGCCGACCTTATCGAATACCGCCGGCGTTCGGAGAAATTGATTGAAAAGGTAGCCGAAACCAGGCTTCCTACGGAATTCGGAGAGTATAAACTTATACTCTACCGCGACCTGACTAATAATAAAGTGCATACCGCTCTTATTATGGGCCAGTGGAAGGATGAGCCGGTTTTAGTGCGCGTGCATTCCGAATGTTTAACCGGAGATGTTTTCGGTTCTCTGCGTTGCGATTGCGGCCGGCAATTGAACAGGAGTATGGAAATTGTTGGCAGGCAGGGCCAGGGCGTTATCCTTTACATGAACCAGGAGGGCCGGGGTATCGGCCTGGTAGAGAAGATCAAGGCCTACGGCTTACAGGATAAAGGATTGGATACGGTAGAGGCTAATGAAGCCCTGGGTCATAAGGCGGACTTGCGCGATTACGGCATCGGCGCCCAGATACTGGTGGATTTAGGGGTTAAAAATATCAGGCTGCTGACCAATAATCCGCGCAAGATTGTCGGCTTGGAAGGCTATGGCCTGGCGGTGGTTGAGCGCCTTTCTTTGGAAATTGAGCCAAATCCGTCTAATTACCGTTATCTAAAGACCAAAAAGGAAAAGCTTGGTCATAATTTAAATATAACCTAGGGACGGGATTTAAGAACCGTCCCTAAAGAAAAAGGGGGGAGAGAGATGATGAAGGTGATTGAGGGTAATTTAATCGCAAAAGGAAAAAAGTTCAGTATCGTGGCTTCGCGTTTTAATAATTTTATGACTAAAGAATTAGTTTCTGGATGCGTGGATACTCTAGTCAGGCACGGAGCAAGTGGCGATGATTTAACCGTAACCTGGGTCCCCGGGGCATTTGAGATACCCGCGGTTGCGCAAAAATTAGCTAAAACCAAAGATTATGATGCCGTAATCTGCCTGGGTACAGTTATCCGCGGAGCAACCCCGCATTTTGATTATATCGCTTCGGAAGTAGCCAAGGGTATAGCCAGGGTTTCGGAAAGCACCGGTGTCCCGGCTATCTTCGGGATTATTACTGCCGATACGATTGAACAGGCAGTAGAGCGCTCCGGCACCAAGGACGGGAATAAGGGAAGCGCTGCCGCTTTATCGGCGATAGAAATGGTTAATATCTTAGAGAAAATAAAATAAGATGCGTAAACGAACACTTGCCCGCGAATACGCCCTGCAGGTCCTCTATCAACTGGATATTACCAGTGATGCGCCTAAAAACGCGTTAGAAAATTTTTGGTCTAACCGTAAAGACGAAGAAATTGATGCTGTTTTGAAAGAATTTTCTTCGGAATTGGTCAGGGGAGTAGCCCAAAACCTGGAAGAGATAGATAAAAAGATAGTTAAATATGCGGCTAACTGGCAGCTTAAGCGGATGGCTGTGGTGGACAGGAATATTATGCGTTTGGGATGCTTTGAACTCTTATACCGCGAGGATATCCCGCCGAAAGTTTCCATCAACGAGGCAGTAGAACTGGCCAAAAAATTTTCCGGTATTGAATCGGGGAAATTCGTCAATGCCATATTGGATAAGGTAAAGCTCGAAAAAAATAAATGAAATCCGCGGATTTACACCTGCATACCATATTTTCAGACGGTACCTATACCCCTGAAGAATTAATCAGTCAAAGCTTAAAAAGCGGATTGTCGGCTATCGCCGTAGTTGACCACGATACCGTAGCGGGCCTTGCCCCTACAATAGCCGCAGCCGGAGAGAGCGGCCTGGAGGTTTTATCCGGAGTAGAAATCAGCGCGGAGTATAAAAACCAGGAAGTCCATATCCTGGGTTATTTGATTGATTATCAGGATAAAGCTTTCTTAGAGAAGACAGCGTCCTTAAAAAATAATCGCATTGAACGTGTCTATAAAATAGTCGCTAAATTAAATGCTTTAGGTATACCTTTAGACCCGCAAAGCGTATTTGACCTGGCGGCTAGCGGTACGGTAGGCAGGCTGCATATTGCCCGGGCATTGGTTAAGGGAGGGTTGGTCAGGTCCATATACGAGGTATTCCATAAATATATCGGAGATAATGGCCCGGCTTATGTTTTGGGATTCCGTTTTAGCCCTCAAGAAGCCATAGAATTTATTAAGAAAGCCGGAGGCGTACCGGTTTTAGCCCATCCCTATACTTTGAATAATGACGAATTGATTTTAGAGTTTGTAAAGTTAGGGCTTATGGGCCTGGAGGTTTATTACCCGGAGCATTCGCAGGGAGCGGTTAACTTTTATCTGGAGCTGGCCCGGCAGAATAATTTATTGGTTACCGGAGGCTCAGACTGCCACGGTAAAGCTAAGCCCGAGGTGCGTATCGGTTCAATCAAAGTGCCTTACGCGTTAGTTGAAAAGTTAAAAGAGGCGAAAGAAAATTTAAAATGAAAAAGACCCGCGAATATTATATGAACCTGGCGTTGAAATTAGCCCTAAAAGGCAAAGGTAAGACTTCGCCTAACCCCCTGGTCGGGGCTTTGGTGGTAAAAAACAACCGGATTGTCGGCAGGGGTTTCCATGGGCAGGCCGGACTTAGCCACGCTGAGGTTATCGCCCTGGATGAAGCCCAGGATTTGGCGGAAGGCGCAACTCTCTATGTTACCTTAGAGCCCTGTTGCCATTTCGGCCGCACTCCTCCTTGCGTGGCCAGGGTTATTAAAAGCGGAGTCAAAGAAGTTATAGTGGGCATGGTTGATCCTAACCCCTTAAACAATGGAAAGGGTATTGAGATACTTAAGCAGAATAAAATAAAAGTTAAAGTAGGTTTTTTAGAAGATAAATTAAAGCGGTTAAATGAAGTTTTTATAAAATATATTACCCGTAAAACACCTTTTATTACGGTTAAAGTAGCCGAATCGCTGGATGGCCGTATCGCCACCAGGACCGGCGATTCTAAATGGATAACCTCGGATAAATCCCGCGGTTTTGCGCACCGGCTGCGCGCTGATTTTGACGCGATTATGGTCGGAGTAAATACTGTCTTAAGGGATAACCCTAAGCTGGATGTCTGGTTTTCCAAAAGGCATCCGGTTAAAATTGTTGTGGATAGTCAGTTAAGTACTCCGGAAAAGGCGAATATATTCTCCGGATCAAACCCGGTGATTATCGCCACCCTGGCTACGCGTTTGGGCCAGGAGACCGAGAACAGGGCGATCCTGGCTCATAAGGCCAAGATTCTGGAAATTAAGGAGAAGGCCGGCCAGGTTAACCTGAAAGATTTAATGAAGAAGCTAGCCGGCGTGGGCATTACCAGCATCCTTGTCGAAGGCGGCGGAATGCTCATTGGTTCGTTATTTGACGAAGGCCTGATAGATAAAATAATGTTTTTTATCAGCCCTAAGATTATCGGCGGTAAAGATGCCATTAGCTCGGTAATGGGCCAGGGTATAGCGCGGATTGAACGGGCAGCGAAATTAAAGAATATGTCCTTAAGGCGGTTCGGGGAAGATTTTCTGATCGAGGGGTATATAAAATAATATGTTTACGGGTATCGTGGAAGAGCTGGGGGTAGTAAAAAGAATTTCGCAGCGCGCCAATATCCGTCTTATTGAAATCAGCTCCGAAAAAACTCTAGCCGATGTAAAAAAAGGAGACAGCCTGGCCGTAAACGGGGTATGCCTGACGGCAGTAGAAATAAAAAAAGGTTATTTTGCTTTTGAGGTTATGCCTCAAACTTTAAAAGTAACTAACCTGGGCAATATCAGAGTTGGTGATAAAGTCAACCTTGAGCGCAGCCTGAAAATGGGGGACAGGATATCCGGGCATTTTGTGCTGGGGCACATTGACTGCCTGGGGATTATCCGTAAGAAAAATTACGCCGGCGCTAACCTGGCTTTTGAGATTGCCGTGCCTCCGGAATTCCTGGGATATTGTTTACCCAAAGGTTCGGTCAGCGTTGACGGAATCAGCTTAACTATCATGGCTAAGCAGTCCAATGTTTTTAGCGTATATATTATTCCGCATACCCTTAGAAATACTACTTTGAGTTTTAAGGGCCCATCGGCTAAGGTTAATATTGAATTTGACCTTTTGGCTAAAAAAGGCAAGTAGCGTTATGTTAACTTGTAATTATTGCCAACCTAAATATTTTCTGTTATACTAAATTTAAATAATACGGGGCGTGGTCATCCTCCTTCGGGGGATTTCGCCACGCAAGATATTATACGGGGCGTGGCTCAGTTTGGTAGAGCGCTTGGTTCGGGACCAAGAGGTCGACAGTTCAAGTCTGTCCGCCCCGACCACTTATGAAAAAGCAAGTCCAGGTTTATTATTCCGGGCGGGTGCAAGGGATAGGTTTTCGTTTTACTGCCGAACGCCTGGCCGAAGATCTGGGTGTCTTAGGCTGGGTCAGTAACCTTAGCGATGGCCGGGTAGAATTGGTTGCCGAAGCCAACGAAGATACCCTTAAAGATTTCCTTAGCCAGCTGAACAATATTTTTAAACGCTATATTCAGGATATACAGATAGACTGGAAGCCTGCCACAGGTACATTTAAAGATTTCGGAGTAAGATTTTAAATGCCGGATATAGAGAAAAACATAGATTCGCTAAGGGAACAAATCCGCCGCCACGATTACCTTTATTACGTTTTAAGCCAGCCGAAAATCTCCGATAAAGAATACGATGATTTAATGCGTAAGCTCAAAGGCTTGGAGGATAAATATCCCCAGTATAAGTCGGATGATTCTCCTACCCAGCGCGTCAGCGGCGGTATTTTGCAGGGGTTTAAGACAGCTAGGCATCGGCAGAAGATGCTTTCCCTAGATAACACCTATAGTTTTGAAGAATTGTACGATTGGGATAAGCGCGTAGCCAAGGGGCTGGGGAAAAACAAAAAAATAGAATTTGTAGCCGAACTTAAAATTGATGGCGTCAGCGTAAACCTTACCTATATGAACGGTCGATTAGTCAGCGGCGTAACCCGGGGAGACGGAGAAACCGGCGAGGATGTTACCCGGAATATTAAGACCATTCGCGCAATCCCCCTGCTCCTGCGGGGCAGTAATGTCCCGGAATTAATCGAAATCCGCGGCGAGATTTATATGGACAGGGTGGAATTCGCTAAATTAAATAAAGAAAGAGAAACAGAAGGCGAGGCAATATTTGCCAACCCCAGGAATGCCGCCAGCGGTTCTTTAAAGCTGCTCGACTCTTCGCTTATGTCCGAGCGCCGCCTGAATTTTTTCGCGCATTCCCTGGGTGAATACGCCGGGCCTGCCCTGAAGACCCATTGGGAGTTTTTTTCCCGGCTAAAAGAGTGGGGCGTACGCGCGAATATGTATTCGGAGCTTTGTAAAAATTTAGCTGGAGCAATTGCATATTGCAATAAGTGGGAGAAAAAAAGAGAAGGGCTTACCTACGATATAGACGGCATAGTAATCAAGGTAAACGCTATCAGCCAGCAGAAGGAATTGGGCTTTACCCTGAAGAGTCCGCGGGGGCAAGTGGCTTACAAATTCCCTGCACATCAGGCGACCACGGAGGTGCTGGATATTGTACCCCAGGTTGGCAGGACCGGCATAATAACACCAGTGGCCAGATTAAAGCCTGTTGTCTGCGCCGGCGTAACCATAAAGCACGCCACGCTGCATAATTTTGATGAAATCAACAGGTTGAAAATCAGGATAGGCGATAGGGTATTGATTGAGAGGGCCGGAGAAGTAATTCCTAAAGTGGTCAAGGTTAGCGAGCACAAAGGAAAAAAAGAGTTTTCAGTCCCTAAGAATTGTCCTGTCTGTTCAGGAAAAGTTGTGAAAGAGAAAGAAGAAGATGTTGCCTACCGCTGTATAAACCCGTCCTGTCCGGCCCAGCTGGAGAGAGAACTGTTGCATTTCGCTTCGCGCGCTGCCCTGGATATTGAAGGCATGGGGAAAGCGGTTGTAGAGCAGCTTGTGCGCTTAAAGTTAGTCCGGGACTTCGCGGATATTTATAAATTAAAATCGGATGATCTTAAAAGATTAGAGTTATTTAAAGAAAAAAAGATTAATAACCTGCTCTTAGGTATTGAAAATAGTAAGCATAGGACATTATCCCGTCTTATTTATGCCTTGGGTATCCGCCATGTGGGGGAGAAGGCAGCATTTGTTTTAGCGCGCGAATTTAAGACCCTGGATAATCTGCTGGCTGCCAAGCAGGATGGACTGGATAGGATTTATGAAGTCGGTTCAGTAATGGCGGAGTCAATTACGGAATATTTCAACCAAGGCTCGACCAGGAAAATCATCGCCAGGCTTAAAGCAGCGGGGTTGAATTTTGAGGAAGATCTTACGCCAGGTAAAGCTACTTCTTTAGCCGGTAAAAGGATAGTTTTTACGGGAGAACTTAAGAGTCTGAGTCGGCTGGAAGCCGAAAGACTGGCACGCTCTCTTGGCGCAAATACCGTTTCTGCGGTAAGCCGGAATACGGATTTTGTAGTTTCCGGCGAAAATCCCGGCGCAAAACATAAAAAAGCAGCGCAATTAGGAGTAGAGATTATTGATGAAAAAACGTTCAAGGAGATGATTAAATGAGAGGCAAGAAGCAGTGGTTTTTACTTTTTACTTTTTACTTTTTGCTTTTTACTTTATGCGGCTGCGAGGCATTTGTGCGTAAGTTCACGCGCAAGTCTAAAAAAGATAAAGCCCCGGTCGAAATGGTCCTGGCGCCGGAAGAGTGGAAAGGCCCGCAGATGACTAAAGAGGAACGCTACCGGCAGTATTTCGTTTTCTGGCAATCCTGGCAGGATGAGTTGATAAACGCCTTAACGCAGAACGCTTCCCAGAAGAAGAAACTTGATTGCGTCCAGCAGGCGATGAAGAACCTGGTCGGCCTGCGCTCTCTCCTGAATGAAAGCAAGCAGAAGCAGTTGGATATTTACCTGAAACAGTTGGTTGACCTGCAGAATGATATTAAGTCTGATATTTACGGTAATGCCAATAATTTTTACCGTCAGAATTCCGAGAAGCTAAAAATGAATATCTCGCAGCGTTTCTCGTATAGCGACGTAAAGAACGACATATTATGATCTTAGAAAAAATTTCCGTAGGCGCGCTGCAGGTTAATTGTTATATTCTGGCTAGCCAGCGGGATTCCCGGGCGATCATTATCGATCCGGGAGCTGAAGCGCGCAAGATCCAACGGGTATTGGATAAATATAACCTGAAGCCGGCCTTGATTATCAATACCCACGGGCATTACGACCATATCGGGGCGGATAATGCGTTTAATCTCCCGGTCTATGTACATAAACTTGATGCGCCGATGCTGCAAGACGCGCAGTTAAATATGTCGGGGTTATTTTCGCTTCCCCGTACGGTTAAATCCGAAATAATATTACTGGACGATATGCAGATCGTTGAAACAGGCGGTATACAATTAAAAGTCGTGCACCTGCCGGGGCACACAGCCGGCGGCATCGGTTTACTTCTCCAGAAGCCGGCAAAGAGGATAGCTTTTACCGGCGATACATTATTCTGCCAGGGTGTTGGCAGGTGGGATTTAGCCGGCGGCAGCCAAGCGGCATTGGTTAAGTCGATCAAAGAGAAGTTATTTATTTTACCTGATGATACCAGGATCTACCCCGGGCATGGCCCGGATTCCACGATAGGCCAGGAGAAGAAAAATAATTTAATATGAAAGAATTGATTGATACTTTCCTGAATTATCTGTCCGTAGAGCGCGGATTATCCAATAATACGATTATCTCTTACCGGGAAGACTTAAACACCTACCTGGATTTTATTGAAAAGAGCGATATCGATGCCCTCTCTAAAATATCCAAAAATAATATCACCAATTTTATGTTTGCCCAGAAAGAAAAAGGAATCGGGGCAAATTCCATTGCCCGGCGCCTGGCGGCAATAAGGATGTTCCACCGTTTTCTTACGCGGGAAAGGATTTTAAAGAGCGACCCTAGCACCTTGATCGAATCGCCTAAGTTATGGAAGAGGGTTCCGGAGACGCTCTCTTTGAATGAAGTAGAGGCTTTGATTGCCCAGCCGAATGTACGGGATATCCAGGGTATAAGGGATAAGGCTATTTTAGAGACGCTTTATGCTACGGGTATGCGCGTATCGGAAGCGGTGAACCTCAAAAAGGATAATGTAAATTTAGATATCGGATTTTTACGCTGTATCGGTAAAGGCGCTAAGGAGAGAGTTATCCCCTTGGGTAAGAAGGCAATAGCCGGCATAAAAAGGTATCTGGATATTTCCCGGCCTGAGCTTTTAAAAAATAAAGAATCGGAATTTTTATTCGTCAGCCGTTTCGGCAGGAAGATCTCCCGGCAATCATTCTGGAAGATTATTAAAAAATATGCCCGGGCCGCAGCCATCAAGAAGCCGATCAAGCCGCACATTTTAAGGCATTCATTTGCCACGCATCTGCTTGAGCACGGAGCGGACCTGCGTTCAGTCCAGGAGATGCTCGGGCATTCGAATATTTCTACAACCCAGATTTATACGCATATAAATAAGGATAGGTTAAAGAGCGTGCATAAACAATTTCATCCCAGGCCCTAATAAATACTATAAATGAAGAGGAATACGATGAAGAAATATCTGGGGAAAATACCGGAAGAACTTCAGGGTTTATTAAATAAGGTGCATAATATTGCCGCAAGGAAGAATACTGAGGCCTATCTTGTAGGCGGATTTGTGCGCGACTTGATCCTGGGCGTTAAGAATTTAGACTTGGATATAGTTATTGAAGGAGACGGTATTGGGTTAGCCCAGGATTTCGCAAGTTCTCTCGGAGTAAAGATTACTGTCCACCGGCAATTCGGCACAGCTACGGTTTTTGTCCGGCCGGGACTGAAAGTAGATTTTTCCAGCAGCCGCCAGGAACATTATCCTTCTCCGGCGCACCTGCCGTTGGTTAAAGGGGGTTCGCTTAAGGATGATTTAAACCGGCGCGATTTTACGCTTAATGCCATGGCCATAAGCTTGAAAGACGGGAAGCTAGTGGATTATTTTGGCGGCCTGAATGACCTGCGGCATAAGGTTATCCGCGTATTACATCCTTTAAGTTTTATTGACGACCCGACGCGGATATTCCGAGCGATACGTTTTGAACAGAGGTATAATTTTAAAATTGAACCGGAGAGCCTCAAGCTTTTAAGGCAAGCAGTCCGGTTAAAAATGCTGGAGCGCATTCATCCGCACAGGACGCGCGATGACCTGGTCCTGATACTTAAGGAAAAAAATCCGGTTAAAGAGATAAAGCGTATAGAAAAATTAGCGGGTTTTGATTTTATCTTACCACAGCTGAAAATTATCCCGAAAACTTACGCGCTTTTAAAAGCCATCAAGAGGGAAATCGGTTATTTCCATAAAAACTATACCGGACGCAGGCCCCTGGATACCTGGGTAATTTATCTTATGGGATTATTGGAGTCCCTGGACGCAAAAAAAATCAAAAATATTTGCGCTAAATTTGGCTTACGCAAAGGGGAAGAAAAGAGGCTGTTAAGCTATAAGCGCTCCCAGGGCCGTTTCCTCACAGACCTAAGCAGGGCCAGTATTGCACCGGCAAGAATTTTTGCTTTACTTGAGCCGTTAAGTTATGAAACTATCCTCGCGCTCAGGGCAAAATATAATAATCCTGTATTTAAGCGCAATATTACGGATTTTCTGGATATTTATAACGGTATGCGTATCTCTGTTTCCGGAGACGATCTGGCCGGGTTAGGTGTTTTGCCCGGGCCAAGATACCGGAAGATATTCACACAAGTTTTAAAAGCCAAGCTCAATGGCCAGGTCAGGAATAAAGAAGAGGAGCTGGCGCTGATTAAGCAGCTATTAAGAAAGAGGAGTTGATTAAATGTCTAGACAGGATAAAGTGTCCGAGGCGATCCGGCAGGAAGCGAGCGTGATTATTCACGATAAATTAAAAGACCCGCGTTTAGGTTTTATAACTATTACGAATGTTGAAATAACACAGGATTTAAGATATGCCAAGATTTTTTTCAGCGTCCTGGGTAACGATGCTGCCCATAAGAATACAAAAGAAGCCCTGGATTCGGCTTTGGGGTTTGTGCGGAAATTAATCGCCCAGAGGTTAAATTTAAGGTTTGCGCCCGAAATTGCTTTTTACGAAGACAGGTCTAGCGAATACAGCGTGCGCATAGAAGAGGTCTTGAACGAAATAAAGGAGATCGATGAGCAGAATAAACCTAAAAAAAGCCGCCGCCGCAATAAAAAAGTATAATCGTTTTTTAATCAGTGCCCATACCAGCCCCGAAGGAGACGCCTTAGGCTCCGAGTTAGGCCTTTATTATTTACTCAAGAAGCTGGGTAAGCAAGCGGTTATTGTTAATGAAGACCCTTTGCCGTCGGAGTACTTTTTTCTGCCGGGAAAAGAGAGTATAAAGCTTTACCGGCCTGCTCTTAAAGACATTAATTTTGATTGCGCGGTTATTCTTGATTGTACGGATTTAGGCCGCACCGGAGAAGTGTCTAAGCTAATCAACAATACTTTGTCCGTTGTTAACATAGACCACCACATAAGCAATAAAAAATTCGGCACCGTTGATTGGGTTGACCCTAAATCCTCTTCGGCTTCAGAGATGGTTTTCAGGCTCTATAAAGAAATGCACGTGCCCTTTGACGCGGACGCAGCCCTGTTGTTATATGTGGGCATGATGACAGATACGGGGTCATTCCGTTACTCTAATACCAGTGTTTTTACGCATAAGGCGGCAGGGGAATTATTACGTTTTGGTTTGGATGTTCCCTTGGTCTATAGGAACATCTACGAAAAAATCCCTTTTACGGATATTCAGTTGTTAATTAAAACGCTCTTACATATACACCGCACATCCGGAGGAAAGATTGCCTGGGTTGAACTTCCCGCTAGGCTACTCAGGCATAAAAAATTATCCTTTGATTTAACCGACCATATCTTGAGTTTTATCCGGGGGATAAAAGACATCCAGGCCGCAGCGTTATTTAAAGAAAACCTGGGGGTAAAAAATGAGATCCGGGTTAACTTAAGATCAACGGGCTTAGTTGACGTGAATAAAGTCGCTCAAGCCTTCGGAGGCGGGGGGCACCGAACCGCTTCCGGCTGCACCGTAAGCGGCAAGCTTGCGGATGTGCGCAAAAAAGTCATTGCCAAGATACGCCAGGACCTAAAATAAATTATGAAAATAATTCATGGCATAAATAATATCGGAAAAATCAAGAAGCCGGTGGTGGCCCTCGGGGTTTTTGACGGCGTGCACCGCGGGCACCGCAGGATATTAAAGGCTGCCGCGCATAAAGCGCATACCATAGGCGGGACAAGCGTTGTCCTTACTTTCTGTCCGCATCCGCAAAAACAAGCCAGTCTCTATTCGCTGGAGCACCGTTTGCGCCTCATCGCCGAACTGGGGATTGATATCTGCGTGGTGATTAATTTTACCGGTAGTTTTGCCGGGATCCCGGCCGAAGATTTTATAAAAAATATTTTGGCGGGCAGAATCGGCGCAAAATATGTTTATGTCGGCAAAGATTTTCGCTTTGGCAGAAAGGCCCAAGGAGATTTTAACCTCTTAAAAATAATAGGGGAAGACTATGGTTTCAAGGGCCGGGGCATTAATATTATTAAAGTGCAGGGCCGGGCAATAAGCAGCACCTTAATCCGCAGGTTAATAAAGAGAGGGGATATAGGGCAGGCAGAAAGATTATTATCCCGTCCGGTGAGTATTTTAGGGACGGTGATCAAAGGCACCGCTGTGGGCAGGATATTGGGTTTTCCGACGGCAAATATCAATCCTCACCATGAGGTCATTCCGGCTGCGGGAATATACGCCGTAAGGATAATTTTCGGCGGGGATAAGCTTAAGGGTGCCTGTTATATCGGCCAGAGGCCTACGCTTGAGCTAAAGAATAAAAAGGTGCACATTGAAGTGCATATATTTAATTTTAAAAAAAATATCTACGGGAAGTATCTTGAGATCCAGTTTGCGAAAATGGTCCGGACGGACAGGAGATTTGCTTCCCTGGCGCTTTTGGCCGGGCAAATCAAGAAAGACATAGTTCTCTGCAAAAGAATCCTCGCTTAAGCCACCCCCAATACCACAATATATAGCCAATTCACCCGGTAATATCCACTACTTCTTGTTTTAGAACAATTTAGGTAAATTTTTTTCTTGACAAAACAGGGTATTTTATCTATACTTTGACTATTAAGTGGATGGAAGTGGATTAAAGTGGAGCCTGCCTACCGGCAGGCAGGGAGCTTAAGCCATGTTCTATGGCGAGTATCTGCATTCTATAGACCGCAAAGGGCGTTTAATATTGCCTGCCAAATTTCGCGAAGCAGCCAAGGCGCATTTCGTGGAAAAATTCTTTGTGACCCGGGGATTAGATAATTGCCTTTTTATGCTCAGCGAAGAAGAGTGGCGGGCTCAGGAATCCAAATTTAAATCCATATCTTTCACCAAAGCTGAATCGCGTAAATTTAACCGTCTTTATTTTTCCGGCGCTGTCGAAGTAAATTTTGATACGCAAGGAAGAATCCTCTTGCCGCAATACTTAAAAGATTTTGCCGAGATTAAAAAAGATGTGGTTATCGTCGGAGTTTCTAACCGCATTGAGATTTGGGCTAAAGATAAGTGGTCAGAGTTTTATGGAAATTCCCGGCAGTCTTTTGAAGAGATTGCCGAGAAATTGATGGATGTCTAACTTAAAATTTCACACTCCCGTGATGTTAGGGGAGGTTTTGGATTATTTAGATTTAAAACCCGGCAAGACAATTGTAGACGCAACCTTAGGTACTGCCGGGCACGCTAAAGCAATATTAGAGCGGATTCTCCCTGGAGGAAGGCTCATTGGTATTGACCGCGATGCCACATCTTTAGCGGTCGGCCGCCAACGCCTGAGTGAATTTGGGTCCGCCTGTGAATTAGTCCACGGAAATTTCGTGGAGATAAATACGCTCTTAGAAAATCTGAAAGTCAAAAAAGTTGACGGAGTGCTTTTTGACTTGGGGATATCTTCCTTTCAGCTTCAGGACGCCAGAAGGGGCTTTAGTTTCCAGAATGAAGGCCCGTTAGATATGCGTATGGACCAGGATAGCTATGTCTCGGCATACGACCTGGTGAATAACCTGAACGAAGAAGAGCTTTCCACCTTATTGTGGAACTTCGGAGAAGAGAGGTGGCATAACCGTATCGCCCATATCCTGGTGCAGGAAAGAGAAAGGGAGCCGATTACTACCACAACGCAGCTGGCCGATATCGCAGCCAGATCCATACCGGCCAGGTACAGGCATAGGTTTTATCGGATACATCCGGCCACCCGCACTTTTCAGGCAGTACGCATTGCCGTTAATAGAGAGCTGGAGGTGCTGGATACGGCAGTAAATAAAGCCATTATGCTCCTTGAAAAGAAGGGCAGGGTATGCGTTATTACGTTCCACTCTTTGGAAGACCGCGCGATAAAGTTTGCGTTCCGTAAAGCCCAAAGCGAGGGACTGATAGATATCCTGACACCTAAACCTTTAACGCCGCTGGCGTTGGAAGTGGAGAGTAACCCGGCCAGCCGCTCTTCAAAACTAAGGGCGGCAAAAAGGATTTAAAAAGAAATGAAACTGAATAAATTTTTATCCATGATTGTCTGCGTAACCCTTTTTTCGCTGCTTTATGTTTACCAGCAGACCGAAATCCTAAGGCTGGCTTATTCCGAACAAAGGCAATATGCGGTCTTCCAGAAGTTGTTGGATAGGAACAGCATTCTAAGGTATAATATTGAAAAGAACTGTTCATTGGTAAATATCGGCGGCAGTGTATCCAATAGTTCAGATTTCCAGATGCCCGATAAATACCAGTTAGCAAGGCTAGTCCCTTCTAAGGAAGGGGTTACTTTTACTCAAGGGGCAGCAAATAAAGAGACTCTGTTGGCGCGTATCTTTGGTATTAAAAGGCAGGCCGAAGCCAGGACCATCAACCCGTAGATTTATTAATCAAAACTTAATGTGTATATAAGCAATTATCGCCGCAAGGCTGAGGCGGTATTTCTATTTTTCCTCGCTTTTCTAATTTTTTGCATTGCGCGCCTGCTTTACATCCAGTTCTTCAATTCCACCTACCTATCCGGTATTGCCAGGAAACAACACAATCTTTTTGTAGAATTGGAGCCTGTGCGCGGAGTTATCTATGATTGTAATTTAAAACCGCAGACTTTGAATTTACCTGCGCCTTCACTTTATGCTTCACCCAACACTATAAAAGATAGCGATAAAGAACGCATTATTGCTGCACTCCCCGGAATATTGAATATGGACCAGGATTATCTAAGGGGCAGGTTAGCGCGTAAAAAATATTTTGTCTGGCTGGCCCGCAAAATAACCCCTCAGGAGGAAGCGGCAGTAAAAAAATTAAATATTAAAGGATTGGGTTTTTTGAGAGAAACCAAGCGCAGCTATCCGAATACCTACCTGGCCAGCCAGATCATCGGTTTTGCCGGCTTGGATAATACCGGTTTAGAAGGTATCGAGCTTTACCTGGATAAATATTTAAAAGGCGCTCCGGGCTGGGCGATATTTTTACGGGACGCGCGGCAGAAAAAATTGGATATTTGGGAGAAGATGGTCCTGCCCAGGGACGGAAATGATATAGTTTTAACTATTGACCAGGTGATTCAGTATATTGCCGAACGCGAACTGGATAAGGCCTTCAAAACCTACCATGCCAAAGGCGCAAGCATTGTTGTTATGGATCCGCACACAGGAAAGATCCTGGCTTTAGCCAACCGGCCTACGTATGATTTAAATGAGCATAGTAATGTAAGCAAGGACCAGACGCGTGACCGGGCCATCTGTGATTTATTTGAGCCGGGCTCAGTATTTAAAATCGTTACTGCTTCAGCTGCGCTGGAGGAGAAGAGGGTTGGTGAAGAAGACAAGTTTTTCTGCGAAAACGGGTCTTATCGCGTGGCTAACCACACCTTGCATGACCATAAGCCGCACGGGTGGCTCACCTTTAGAGAGGTAATTGAAGAATCCAGTAATATCGGCACGACTAAAGTCGCCCAGTTACTGGGGCCGAATACCGTATATAAGTATGTAAGATTATTCGGTTTCGGCTCTAAGTTGGGGATAGATTTACCGGGAGAGATATCCGGGATGATTAAGGAGCCGCGTTTTTGGTCTAAGACTTCCATAGGCGCGGTCCCCATCGGCCAGGAGGTAGGCGTAACCGCGCTGCAGCTGGTCAGCGCTATTTCCGTGATCGCCAACGGCGGCCAGTTGATGCGCCCATTTGTGATAGAAGAAATCCGCGACAAGCAGGGGAAAGTAATCAAAAGAACGTCTCCGGTATTAATCCGTAAGGTCATATCCCTGGAAACTGCCTCCAGGATGACCAAGATACTCACCGGCGCAGTGGAAGAGGGTACCGGGAGAATGGCCCAGGTTCCCGGATTTACCGCTGCTGGAAAAACCGGAACCGCCCAGAAGTTAGAGCCCAACGGCGCATATTCACATAATAAATTCGTGGCTTCCTTTATCGGTTTTGCGCCTGCCGAAGACCCTTTAGTTGCTATCGTAGTGTCGGTAGACGAGCCGCATCCGTATTATTTCGGAGGCGTAGTCGCTGCTCCGGTGTTCAAGAATGTTGCTGCCGATGTGGTAAGATACCTAAAAACCAAACAGTCCTTGGCCGAAGACTTAAATGCAAATCGCAGAGCTCGTTAAATTAATAAAAAATCAGGAAATCAGCGGTTTAAGTTCTAATTCCCGGCTGGTTAGGAAAAATTCCATTTTTGTGGCTGTCAAGGGGAGCCGAAAAGACGGGAGCAGGTTTATTAATGAAGCGGTGGACAGGGGAGCGAAGTTTGTGGTCTGCGATGCAGGAGTAAAAGTAAACCGCTTTAAACCAGCGGAATTTATAAGAGTAAAAAATACGCGTTTGGCCCTGGCTGGATTAGCTAGCCAGTTTTACCGCAATCCATCCCGCAAGGTCAAGGTTATCGGGATTACCGGGACTAACGGCAAGACTACCATTACTTATCTGCTTGAGGCGATTTTGAAAGAAGCAAAATTTTCTTCCGGCGTAATCGGCACGATTAATTATCGTTTTAAGGATAAAGTCATTCCGGCAAAGAACACAACGCCCGGGCCGGTAGAGCTTCAATCTATACTGGCGCGTATGGAAAAAGAAAAAATCAAATACGCGGCAGTGGAGGTCTCCTCGCATGCTTTAGACCAGGAACGGGTTGGCCAGGTGCATTTCCATTCGGCGATATTTACCAACTTGACCCGGGATCACCTGGACTATCATAGGACCCTGGAAGGGTATTTTAAGGCCAAGCTGAAATTATTTAGAAATCTCAGTTTAAGCTCGTTCGCCGTAATTAATAATGACAACAGGTATGCGGGCAGGATTAAAAAGGTTACTTGCGCTAAAATAATTACCTATGGGATAGATAATAAAGCGGAAGTGTTAGCCAGGGATATTAAGTTTGACGTCAGGCATACGGAGTTTAAGCTTTTATTCTGCGGGAGAGAGATAAAATTCCGGATAAATTTAATCGGCAGGCACAATGTTTATAATACTTTAGCCAGCATTGCCTGGGCGCTTAAGGCAGGCATCAGTTTAAAAGTTATTAAATCCGCCTTGGAAAATTTTTCTCTTGTTCCGGGGAGGCTGGAACGGATAAATTCTCCAAAAGGTTTTTGCGTATTTGTTGATTACGCGCATACCGATGACGCCCTGAAAAATGCCCTTACTGCCTTAAGGCAGTTGTCCCCCAAAAGAATCATTACGCTTTTTGGCTGCGGCGGGGAGCGCGATAGGCTCAAGCGGCCTAAAATGGGCAGGGTGGTAACCGCTCTATCGGATTTTGCAGTAATTACCAGCGACAACCCCCGTTCGGAAGATCCGGCGGGTATAATCAGGGATATCCGCAGAGGCATAAAAAAGAATAATTATTGCGCAATCCCTGACCGGAAAAGAGCGATTCAGAAAGTCCTGTCACTGGCCGGCAGGGGCGATATCGTATTATTGGCGGGCAAGGGCCATGAAAATTATCAGGTCTTAAAAGCTAAGGCCATACACTTTGATGACCGGAAGGAAGTCAGGAGATGTTTAAAGTTTCCGAATTATTAAAAGCTACTTGCGGTGAGCTTATTTCAGGCAGTAAAGATACTCTGGCAAAGGGTATTTCCATAGACTCGCGTACCATTAAAAAAAACGAAGCCTTCATTGCGATCAAGGGCGATAATTTTGACGGCCAGGATTTTATTCCGGAAGCAGTCAAGAGAGGCGCTGGTTGCCTAATAACGCAAAAAGAAGTCAGGCAAAAGGGCGTTACATCTATTAGGGTTGATGACACAGCCCGCGCCCTGGGGGAGATTGCCTGCTTTAACCGTAAAAGATTTAAAGATATTCCGGTGATTGCGGTCACTGGTTCCAACGGCAAGACTACGGTTAAAGAGATGATTGCGGGTGTCCTTTCCCGGAAGTTCAAAGTGCTTAAGAATGAAGGGACCAGGAATAACCATATCGGCCTTCCGCTTACGTTGTTAAAATTAGATAATTCCTATGATATCGCGGTTTTAGAAATAGGCACTAATCATTTTGGGGAAGTCGAATACCTTACCCGGATAGCTTGTCCGAATATCGGCGTAATTACCAATATCGGGCCGGCGCACCTGGAATATTTTAGAAGTTTAAACGGAGTCTTTAAGGAGAAGTATAGCTTGCTTGGCGGATTGCAAAACCCCGCTATCGCCATATTGAATTCGGATGACGCTTTTTTAAGAAGGATTGCGCTTACAAAAACGCCATCTCCCTTTATTTTAAGTGTAGGATTAAAGCATAAAAGCGACTTTTTCGCCAGCGGGATTAGCTGCGTCCGCGGCAGGCCAGTTTTTAAGGTAAATCAAAGATTTAAATTTGCATTAAAGACGCTAGGGTATTATAATATCTACAACAGCCTTTTTGCTATAGCGGTGGGGAGGGCTTTCGGTTTGAGCTACCGGGATATCTCTTGCGGGTTAGCCGGCTTTAGCCTTCCTGAGGGCAGGCTTAATTTTATAGAGATAGAGGGAATAAGGTTTATTGATGATACCTATAATTCCAATCCTCTTTCACTAAAGCACGCTTTGGGAGTTTTAGATAATCTTTCCGTTAGAGGAAAGAAGATCTTTGTTATGGGTGATATGCTGGAGTTAGGGGATTTGAGCCGGGCTTTACACGCTCAAGCCATAAGAGAGGCACTCAAGGTTGCGGATGCGCTGATAACGGTAGGCGAGCTTACCCGGGCGTGTTTAAATAAAAACAGCAGCGCTAAAAATAAAATATTTAACTGTGCTAGCGCTTCTGAAGCCCGCAGGATTCTGTTGGAAAAAGTGGGCGTGGTCCCGGGCGATATCGTTTTAGTCAAGGGTTCCCGCAGGATGAAAATGGAAGAGGTCCTTAAAATCTAGATGTTCTATAATTTACTCTATCCGCTCCACGACATAATTTCTGCTTTTAATATCTTTCGCTACATAACTTTCCGCGCGGCCATGGCGGTCCTTACCAGTTTTATCATCAGTTTATTGTTCGGTCCGATCATTATCAGGAAGTTAAAGGCGTTAAAGGTCGGGGAAAAAATCAATAAAGGCGATAGCCTAAAATTGGATGACCTGCACCGTTCTAAAACCGATACTCCGACTATGGGTGGGCTGCTTATATTGGCGGCAGTAGTGGCTTCTACACTTTTATGGGCTGACCTTTCCAACAAGTATATCTGGGTGGTGCTCTTCAGCACTCTCTGGCTGGGGATAACCGGCTTTGCCGATGATTATTTGAAACAAATCAAGAATAAATCCAGGGGGCTGAGCGTCAGGGCGAAATTAATCAGCCAGATAATCCTGGGTCTGATTCTGGGTGTTATTTTCTTAATCAGTTTTCAAAATAGTCTGAAGCTGGATGTGCCGTTTATGAAGCATATCTCCCTGGATTTAGACGGCCTCTATATAATCTTTGTGATTTTAGTCGTAGCCGGTACGTCTAACGCGGTGAACCTGACTGATGGGCTGGATGGTCTGGCTATCGGCATTGTAGTTATGGTTGCCCTGGCTTTTAGTATCTTAAGCTATGTCTCAGGCAACATCAAATTAAGCGAATACCTGCTCGTCCCGTATATTAAGGGGAGCGGCGAATTGACGGTTTTCTGCGCCAGTATCCTGGGTGCAGGTTTAGGTTTTTTGTGGTTTAACTGTTATCCGGCGTCTATTTTTATGGGAGATGTCGGGTCATTAGCTTTGGGCGGGGCGCTGGGGACAGTAGCGTTATTAATCCGCAAGGAATTACTTTTAGTTATCGTAGGCGGGATATTCGTCGTAGAGGCATTATCCGTGATTTTACAGGTGGGCTCATTCCGGCTGACCCGGAAACGTATTTTTAAGATCGCGCCGCTCCATCATCACTTTCAATTTCTTAACTGGTCGGAGAATAAAGTCATTGTCAGGTTCTGGATTATTGCGGCTCTCCTGGCGCTCTTGACAATAGTGACTTTGAAGATCCGTTAACCTATTCCATGAAGAATAAGGATTGTTTTAAAGGTAAGCAGGTCCTGGTCGCAGGCCTTGCGCGCAGCGGGGTGGCCTCGGCAAATCTGCTTTATGATTTAGGTGCGCAAGTTTTTATTACGGATAATCAGGATAACGCAAATATCCGCCGGGCCTTAAGCCAGTTGAAATCAAAAGATATCAAAGTAGAGCTAGGCAAGCACTCGCGGGATTTTGTCAGAGGTAAAGACAGCGTTGTTGTTTCTCCCGGGATCCCCAATAATGCCTTACCCGTTATTTGGGCTAAAGATGAAAATATCCCCGTAATCAGCGAAATTGAATTGGCCTGGATTCTGTGCCCCGCGCAGGTTATTGCCGTAACCGGGACCAACGGTAAAACCACAGTTACGACTTTAATCGGGAAAGTGCTTAGCGCCGCGGGCAAAAGAGTCTTTACCTGCGGGAATATCGGCAGGCCTTTTTGCGCGGAAGTAGGGAAAATGCAGGAAGGGGATTTTGCGGTGTTGGAAATAAGTTCTTTCCAGCTGGAGTATATAGATACGTTTAAGCCTAAGATTTGCGTGTTTCTTAATTTAAGCCGTAACCATCTTGACCGTTATAAAGATATGGCGGAGTACCTTGCGGCTAAAAAACGGATATTCCAAAACCAGGATGCCGCGGATTATGCAGTTTTAAATTATGATGATCCGGCTATCCGCTCTTTGGCCAAAGAGCTAAAATCAACGACCGTCTATTTTCGTAAAAAAGAAGGCCTGAACCCGAATCAGTCAGCGGTCCTGAGCGTAGCTGCGCTACTCGGCATAAATAAAGATTCGGTAATGAAGGTTTTCGGGGAATTTAAAGGCGTAGAACACCGCCTGGAAGATGTCCTTGAAATTAACGGAGTGCGGTTTATTAATGATTCCAAGTCTACGACTACCGAGGCCACTGTCTGGGCTTTGAATAATTTAAGCGGACCCCTGATTTTGATCGCCGGAGGGAGGGAGAAGGGAAATGATTATAGCAAGGCCGTGGAATTGGCCGCTAAAAAAGTAAAAGCCGCTGTTTTAATCGGAGAGGCAAAGGAAAAAATAAAAAAAGTATTTTCCGGTTCGCTTAATACGCTTGAGGCAGCGACGCTGGAAGAGGCGGTAAAGAAAGCTTACCGGTTGGCCCTCCCGGGAGATTGCGTTTTGTTCTCGCCTATGTGTAAGAGCTTCGATATGTTTTCTGATTACGAAGACAGGGGCAGGTTTTTTAAAAATATAGTTTTTAAATTGGATAAAGCGAAGGTTTAAATATGGTCCGTAATATCAGGGTAAGTTTATTTACCGTTGCCGTGATCCTCATGTGCATCGGGGTAGTGATGATTTACAGCTCTTCCAGTATTTATGCCTGGGAAAAGTATAAGGATGGTTTCTTCTTTCTGAAAAGGCATCTTATTTTTATGCTTATCGGCGGCGTCCTGACTTTTTTCTTTATGAGCATTGATTACCGAAAGCTTAAGGTATTTGCCCGGCCGGTATTAATCATCTCCCTGATTTTGCTGGTTTTGGTCCTTATTCCCGGTTTAGGCAGGGAGGTCTCCGGTGCGCGCAGATGGTTCAGGTTCAAATTCTTAAGTTTCCAGCCATCGGAGCTGGCTAACCTGGCTATCATTATCTATATGGCGGATTTTATCAGCCGCAAAGGAAACCTGATGAAGACTTTTTTTAAAGGGTTCCTGGCGCCGATGTGCGTTTTAGCCGTTTTTGCTCTGCTCATTATGCTGCAGCCGGATTTAGGCAGCACTATAGCCCTAAGCGCCGTAGTCCTGGTTATGCTTTTTGTATCCGGAGTACGCCCGGCCTATATCTTATCCTTGATTTTAGCCAGCCTGCCCGTGTTGTATTTTTTGATATTCAGCGTGGCTTACCGCAAAGCGCGGATCCTGGCATTTTTAAATCCCTGGGTAGACCCTAAAGGAAGCGGCTTCCAGATAATTCAGTCACAGGTAGCCCTGGGTTCCGGCGGTTTATTCGGCGTAGGGCTGGGTCACTCCAAGCAAAAGTTATTTTATCTTCCGGCAGCGCATACGGATTTTATTTTTTCCATAATCGGTGAAGAGCTGGGGTTAATCGGCACCATCGGCGTAATAATATTATTCATTATTTTTATCCGGCAGGGGATTAAGGTAATCAAGAGTGCCCCGGATAAATTCGGGTATTTTCTAGCCTTAGGCCTGGTAGCGATGATTGCTTTCCGGGTGGTGATTAATATCGGAGTTTCCTGCGGGGTTTTACCTACCAAGGGCCTGCCTTTGCCGTTTATCAGTTACGGAGGGTCCTCTTTTATTTTTGATATGATCTGCGTGGGGATACTGGTAAATATTGCACGCACCGGAGAATACCCATAATGAAAATTTTGGTAGTTGCCGGCGCCAGCGGCGGGCATATTTTTCCCGCGGCCAGCTTTATTTGCGCCTTGCAAGATAAGCAGGAAGGAACAGAGACGCTTCTGGTCCTGGCGTCCAGGAGCATTAAGACCGGCATTGTGCTGGACAAATATAAGGTAAGGTATATCTCTATTTCCGGGATCAGCCGGAGTATTGATATCAGTAATCTCATTGCCCTGGGTAAATTCCTCAAGGGCACCTGGGAGAGCTTGAAGATAATCGTTGAATTTAAGCCGGAGATTGTCGTTGGTTTCGGGGGGTTAGACTGCATTCCCTGTTTATTTTTCGCCTGGCTTTTTAGGATTAAGACCTTAATCCATGAACAGAATGTTTTGCCCGGACGCGCCAATCGTTTATTAGCCAAGTTCGTTGACCGGGTGGCCGTTTCTTTTAGCGAAACAAAAGATTATCTGAATATAAACCCGGGGAAAATAGTGGTTACCGGTAACCCCTTGCGCCGGCAGTTGAAGCAAATCGATCAGGCCCGGGCCTTGGATTTTTTTGGCCTGGATAAGGATAAGTTAACGCTATTGGTGATGGGCGGAAGCCAGGGCAGCCAGCATATTAATACGGAATTTCTTAGGGCAGCGGCATTATTAAAAGATGCTTCAAAATTACAGGTTATCCATCTTACGGGAACAGGTTCTTGCGCAGCGATTAAACAGGCCTATAATAAAATAAGGATTACTGCCAGGGTTTTTGGTTTTTTTACGGATATGGAGCAAGCCTACAGTGCTTCTGACCTGGTCATCTCGCGTTCCGGAGCGACTACCGTAACAGAGTTGATATTTTTTGGGAAGCCGGCAATAATTTCTCCTTATCCTTATGCTTACAGCCATCAACTGGAGAATGCCAGGATATTAAAAGAAAAAGGCTGCGCGGTGGTAATAAAAGACGCTGAACTGGATAAGGATGTACTCAGGCAAACACTGGAATTGTTTATCAATAATCCCGCAGAGATTGAAGCAATGCGCTCAGGGTTTAGAGATCTAGCTAAGCCTGACGCGGCAAGTTTATTGGCTGAAGCGGCGTTATCTCTTGAACTACAGTAAATGAAAAAACATTATCATCTTATCGGCATCGGCGGTATCGGCATGAGCGGCATCGCGCAGCTGCTTTTAGCCTGCGGCTGTAAAGTAAGCGGTTCAGACCTTAAGGAAAACCGGATTACCGCGAGCCTTAAGGAATCCGGGGCGCAAGTTTTCTTAGGGCATAATGCCGGGAATATCCGGGGAGTGGACGCCGTGGTTTATTCCTCGGCGATAAAAGAAGATAATCCTGAACTCATCGAGGCGAGGAAACAAAGCCTGCCTTTAGTTGTACGCGCCCAGGCCCTGGCCGAGCTTATGCAGGATAAGACCGTGATCACTGTTAGCGGCAGCCACGGCAAAACCACTACAACTTCTTTAGTTGCGTATCTGTTGCTTGAAGCAGGGCTTTTTCCTACTGTGGCCGTAGGAGGGATCCTTAAAAACATAGATACTAATGCCTGCTTAGGCGACGGTAAATTCTTCGTGGCTGAAGCGGATGAATCCGACGGCTCTTTCCTGTATTATAAGCCGAAATATTCCATTGTTACCAATATTGACCGCGAGCACCTGGATTACTATAAGAGCTTCGGAAAAGAGATTGACGCTTTCAGGGAGTTCCTGAACAGGACAGATGAGGATGGCTGTGTTTTTTGTTCGGGAGACGACGCTAATCTAAGGGAAATTCTCAAAAGTTACCGGAAAAAATACGTCTTATTCGGGTTAAAAGAAACCAGCCAGGTTTATCCTGAAAATATAAAATTAGACGGATTAACCAGCGAATTTGACTGTTATTATAAAGATAAATTTATAGCCAGGTTTAACCTTGCCCTGGGCGGAGAGCATAATATCTCCAACGCTTTGGCAGTGGTTGCTTTGGGGATCGAGTTAGGCATAGGTTTAGAATTTATCCAGAAGGCGCTCTCCGGATATAAGGGGGCGCGAAGGCGCCTAGAGATAAAATTTAAGGATCATAATTATACGGTTATTGATGATTACGCGCATCATCCGACGGAGATCCAGGCTACCCTCAAATGCGTTGCCAATTTAAAGGCTAAGAGGTCTATTGCCATATTCCAGCCGCACCGTTATACGCGCACGCAGTTACTTCTGGACGAGTTTGCCAAAAGTTTTGACAGTATAGACCATTTGGTCATTACGGACATCTACGCAGCCAGCGAACCGCCTATTCCGGGGGTGAGCGCTCAACTCCTCTGTGAAAAAATAAAGGAGCATAAGCCAGGGGAAACAGTTAATTTTATTCCCAAAGAAAAAATCATAGAGCATGTTTTAGGGATCTTAAAATCCGGCGACCTGGTAATTACTCTAGGGGCAGGAGATATAGTAAAGGTAAGCGATGAATTGGCCGAGAGGTTGCAGGGCAAAAGCTGAATATCCATTAAAGGATAAAACTACTTTTAAGATCGGTGGCTGTGCGCAGTTTTTTAGCGAGCCAGAGGACCTTACGGAGTTAAAGTTTTTACTGGGGGCAGCCAAAAAAAATAAGCTGCCTGTTTTTGTGCTGGGCGCAGGGAGCAATCTTTTGATCAGCGATAAGGGGGTAAAGGGCCTGGTCATAAAATTAAACTCCGCGTATTTTAAGAAGGTAGCGTTGAAGGGGAGTTGTCTTGAGGCGGGAAGCGGAGTTACTCTAAGCCAGCTCATTAAATTCGCGCAAACTAAATCTCTGGCCGGTCTGGAATTCCTGGCGGGTATTCCCGGCACGCTCGGCGGGGCATTGGCCATGAATGCCGGATGCTGGGAAAGCGCCATAGGAGATTTGGTAAAAGAAGTAGGCGTGATGGATTATAGCGGCAGGATAAAAATCTTAGGCAGCAAGGAGATTAAGTTTAGTTACCGTAAATCCAGCCTGGAAAAATATATTATTTTAAGCGCTCTCTTGGGGCTTAAAAAAAGCAGCCGTCGGCAAATCCAAAAAAATATAAGTAAATATCTTATGTTCCGGCGCAAAGCCCAGGATCTAAGCCAGCCCAATGCCGGGTGTATCTTCAGGAATCCGCCGCAGCGCTACGCCGGAAAACTCATTGATCTGTGCGGATTAAAGGGGAGAAGATCAGGGGGCGCTTTTGTTTCAGAGCGCCACGCTAATTTTATCCTGAATCTCAGCAAGGCGAGCGCAAAAGATGTATTAGGGCTTATGCGGATAATCAAAAAAAAGGTTAAGGATAAATTTAAAATAACTTTACAGCCAGAGATAAAAATATGGGCCTGAAAGAAAAATTCGGCAGGGTAGGCGTTTTAATGGCCGGGCCTTCTACGGAGAAAAAGATCTCTCTTAAATCCGGCCAGGCGGTCTGCGCAGCGCTTCAGAGATCCGGTTTGCAGGTTACGCCCGTATTGATTAAAACCGATAAGCTCAAGGATAATGTCCGTTTATTGAAGCTTAAGAAAATAGATTGCGCTTTTATCGCCCTCCATGGCAGGTTTGGCGAAGATGGGGAGATCCAGAAAATCTTGAGCGATCTTAAGATCCCTTACACCGGTTCAGGGGTCAGGGCCAGCCGCCTGGCCATGGATAAGGTCAGCTCGCGGAAAATATTCCAGAAATACGGATTAAAAGTGCCGCGGTCTTGGGTGTTCAGCCGGGATACTTACCGGGGCTTTTATTGCGCTAAGTTAGGTTTGCCTTTAGTGGTTAAGCCGGCAACCCACGGTTCGAGCATAGGCCTTTCTATCGTGGGTAAATTAAAAGATATCCCCGCGGCAATAGAACTGGCTTTTAAATTTGATAAAAAAATAATTATTGAAGAATATATAAAAGGCAGGGAGCTTACTGTCGGGATATTGGAAGAAAAAGCCATGCCGGTAATCGAGATCGTCCCCAAGCGCGCCTTCTTTGATTTCCAGGCTAAATATCAGAAAGGCCTGACCCGTTATATTGTACCGGCTAAATTATCCCCGGGTCTTACCCGGAGCGTAAAGGAAGCGGCATTGTCCGCGCATAAACTCCTGGGCTGCATCGGTTGTTCCAGGGTAGATATTATCCTGGATGAGAAAAACACGCCGTTTATCCTGGAAGTAAATACCATCCCGGGGTTGACCGCAACCAGCCTGCTGCCCAAGGCGGCTAAAAAATCAGGCATAAGTTTTACCGCGCTCTGCCTTAAATTAATCAAGTTGGCATATGAAAAAAAGAAAAGTTAATTTTCCAACCAGGGTTTTAGTTTTTAGTTTGGTAATTCTTCTTGCCTTGTTATTTATTCTGGGTTATATTTGGAGAGTCTTGTCCGCGGCGGATTATTTTTTGGTCAGGGATGTTATCGCGAATCAGGTTTCCAATATCGACCTTTCTTACCTCAAAGGGAAAAACATTTTCAGCCTTTCCCTGCCGAGAGAATCGGAGAATATCGCCAGGTTCTGCCCGGATTGTTCGCGAGTCAGACTGGCCAGGATCATACCCGACCGTATCTTCGTGGAGTTCGTTAAACGTAAGCCTGTTGCTTTTATAAAATTCTACCGTTATTTTGCGGTTGACGCAGAAGGGTTTATTTTTTCCAGTCCCCTTCAGCCGCAAGATTCAGGCCTGCCTGCCGGTCAGGCAGGGCTGCCGGTAATCCTGGGTCTGGAAACTAAAATCTTCGGGCCTAAAACCGGGAAGAGGTATAATAATAAGGAGCTTTCCGTCGCCCTGCTCATTCTTAAAGAGGCCGGAAAGAACCGGCTATTCAGGGACTATAAGATCCGAAAAATAAATGTAACGGGGGAAGATGATATTACGATCCAAATACCTATTTTAAGGGGGCAGGATACTTACGCCAACTGGAAGGCCCCGGAAAAAAACGGTTTTTTGGAGGTTAAGATCGGGCAGGGCAATATCCGGGATAAGGTTGCGATTATGGCCGGCTTAATCAACCAGGAAAAACACAATCTTGACAATATAAAGTATATAGACCTGAGATTCAAGGAACCGGTGATAAAATTTAAAGATGTTAAATAATTATATTTGTACTTTGGATATCGGCTCAAGCAAAATTTCTGCCTGCCTGGCGTATTTCAAAAAGAAGCGGCTGGCTAGTATTTATTTCGAATCTTTGCCTGTCCAGGGTATGCGGGAAGGCTCAATCGTAGATTCTATCGGTTTAATCGGTTCGGTCACTAAGGCCTTGAAAAACCTGAAGGCCAAATCCGGGGTAAATATTAAATTTATCTCGGTAAACATCTCCGGACAGGATATTGTTACTAAGCACAGCCACGCCATTATCCCGCTTGCCGAAAGGGGGAATAAGGTAATTACTGTTTCGGATATGCAAAAGGTAAATGAGCAGGCACGCGTCCTCGGCTCAAGCCTGGAAGAAGAAATAATCCACATGATCCCTTTTAGTTACACGATAGATTCCAAGAATAATATTCCTAACCCCCTGGGGCTTTACAGCCACAGGCTGGAAGTGGAGTTATACCTGGTCTGCGGTAAGTTATCTTCAGTGCAGAGCCTGGCCCGGGTGATTAACCAATCGGGATATGAAATAAAAGATTTATTTTTTTCAGGCCTGGCTACCAGCAAGGCGGTCTTTAGCCCCGGAGCCAGAGAGGGCTTAAATTTATTCTGCGATATAGGAGGAGATACGACCGAGATACTGGTATTTAAGGACGGCCTGCTTAAGGATATCCAGGTTTTGCCTTTCGGGGGGGATGATTTAACCCGGGAGCTTTCCGATAACTTAAAAATAAATTTTGATTTAGCCGAAGATATTAAGAGGTCATACGGCATTATTGCCGGTTTCAATGAAATAGGCGAGGATAAGGAGATCTTAGTCAAAAAAAGCGAATTCTATAAACCGATAAAACAAAAACTGGTGGCAGAGATTATTACTGCTTCGGCTAAGTCCATCTGCGCAAAGATAAAAGAGGCTGTTGAGAAGAAGGCGGCGCTTTATGAAATCAATAATTTTGTGGTCGTCGGCCGGACGGTTCTGGTAGAAGGTTTTATTGAGACCCTGGAGAATGTCCTGGGCGTAGCGGTAAAGCTGGGAAGGATTACTAATTTAGAGATAGTTTCCATAATCAAGGAAAATAGTGAGTTGTCCGGCCAGAAGTATTTAACCTACCTGACCTGTTTGGGTATGCTTTGCGAAGCGCTGGAGACTAAGCCCCCGGGAATTTTACCGCTGCACCAACCTGCCAAAAACCTTTTCCTAAAAACTGTCAACAGAGTCAAGGAAGTATATCAGGAATATTTCTAATAGAGGCGGTTAAGATTGGTTTTAAACAGAAAGGATTTTACGTGAGAAATTAACCAGGGCCTTGCGGTAATCCTTGCGCATTTTTAGAGCTGTTATTATGCGTTCGGATTGAAGCAGCAGGTTTTTTATTTCACCCCGGGCATAATCCAAACTGCCCGTAGCGGATAAGAGCCGGCGGATCTTAAGCAGTTCTTTTTTCCCTGTTTTTTTCCCGGAGAATACTTTTTTTATCGCTGCTTTGCCTTTCCTATCGCAGTGATTATAGGCGTGCCAGACGAGCAGCGTTCTTTTGGCCTCTTTTATATCGGTAAGGTTGGATTTTCCAATTTCTTTGCTTTCGCCAAAGGTCCCGATAATATCGTCTTTAATCTGGAACGCGCAGCCAAGATGCATTCCGTAGTCAAAAAGTTTTTTTATCTGGCTGTCTTTTACTCCGGCCAGGACCGCCCCCATGGCCAGGGGGGAGGCAAAGGTATAGTTAGCGGTTTTATAAGCGTATATTTTATAAATATCATTTTTACTTATTTTCTCTATCGGTTTTATGCCCAGGAGCAGTTCAATAAATTCACCGCTTCCGGTATAGAGCGCTGCCGAGATAAGTTTTTTTAAAGCCAGATCTTTACGTTCAGGCCTTTCTCTTACTGCCAGGAACGCGTCCAGCGCCATAGCATACATCACATCACCGATAGCAATGGCTAGGTCATCTCCCTTAAATTTAAGGTTTTTAGCGTGTTTTAAATATTTATTCAGTAATACGTGCATCGAAGGCTTACCCCGGCGCATAGCGGACTTATCGATTATATCGTCGTGGACAAGCATAAAATCATGCAGGAGCTCTAAGGATAACGCGCTGCGGTATAATCCGGGAGGCGCTTTTTTGGCGAATCCCAGATATCCGATGCAAAAAAAGATCGGCCTTATTCTTTTACCGCCGCGGGATAAGAATTCCTTTATATTACTAAAGAGTGCGGGAGAGAGCTTGCTTAAAGAATAGTTGCGGTTTAGGTCGCGGATAAATAAGCTTAATTCCCGTTCAATCCGATTTTTCATTTTCAAAAACATAAAGTTATGTTAACATATACCTAAAACTAAAGCAAATCAATTTTCCCGGTTATTTGGACAGAAGAGATCGGTATAGAATAATGCTCCAGAATATCATACGCGCATTAAGGTTGCCGTTTATCGGCGTGAGCATCCTGCCGTTTATCCTCGGCTCATTGATTGCCCGAAAAAATTTTAATCCCTCCGGTTTTTTAGCCGGCTTATGCGCCGTTATCTTCACGCACTTAAGCGCTAACTTGATCAACGACTATTTTGATTCTGAGAGCGGGGCGGATTGGCAGGATAAAAGGTTCTATGGCTTCTTCGGCGGCTCAAAGCTTATCCAGGCGGGGCGGCTAGCCGCTAAATTCTATCTTGGGGCGGCATTATTATGCGCAGGTATGGCCGGCTTTTGCGTTGTTATTCTGGCAGCGATCCTTAAGAGTTATTGCGTTATTTTGATATACCTGTTGATTATTATTTTCAGCTGGCAGTACACCGCCAGGCCTTTAAGTTTTTCATATAATTACCTGGGAGAGCTTTCCCTTTTTTTACTGTTTGGTCCGGTGACAGTCATGGGAGGATATTTTATCCAGACCGGGATATTCCCCGATTTAAAAAGTTTTATCCTGTCGCTACCCGCGGGATTTTTTACCGCCGCCATTCTTTTTACCAATGAAATACCGGATTTTCCCGGCGATAGCAAAACGGGGAAAAATAACCTGGTAAGTTTATGCGGCCCGCAGAAGGCGTTTGGCATTTACTATCTAATCGTCTTTTCAGGTTTCTGTTCAATCGGCTTAGGGGCGTACCTGGGATACTTAGGCTTTATCGCTATCTTTTCTTTCGCGTTGATTTTTTCAGCTTTTAAGGCAGGTATGATCCTAAAAGGACATTATGCCGACAAAGCCAGGTTAATCCCTGCGTCTAAGCTGGCCATAAACATGCAGATGTTGATCAGTATCATTTTAATCCTGGGGCTCCTATGAAAAAGATTGTCATTATCGGCGCGGGATTCGCCGGGTTGGCTGCCCTCTCCAGATTTTATAATTATAATAAGAGGCAAGGCCTGGAGGTTACACTTATAAACGATAAACAGCAATTCAGTTTCCTTCCCCTGATTCCGGATTGCCTGGGCAGGGGTATCGCGACGGAGCACCTGGTTTTTGACCTGGCAGCCTTAAGCTATAAAAAGAATTTTAATTTTATTAAAGATAAAGTAACCGCGCTCGAGCTGGTCAAAAAAGAGGTTTCAACTTCGGTTTTAACCTTGAACTACGATTTTTTGATTATCGCCAGCGGCTCAGAGACTAATTTTTACGGTAACGCTGAAATAGAAAAAAGCGCCTTTAAGCTTGACGATGCGCAGGATGCCGCTTACCTGCGCCAGGCCCTGGATGAAAAAGATTATGACGCTTACCTGGTAGCCGGAGGGGGCTATACGGGGGTAGAAGTGGCTACGAATTTAAGAGTTTATTTAAACAAAAGGAAAATCCATAAAAAGATAATTATCGTAGAGCGTTCTTCTTCCATCCTGGGGGCTTTGCCGGAGTGGATGAAGGGTTATGTTTTAGCTGACTTTAAAAAAATAGGGATAGAGGTATTCACCGATACCAGTATTGAAAAAGTTACAGGTTTTTCCCATCCTATGCTGATTTGGGCCGCGGGAGTCAGAACCTCCGATTTTATCCAGGATTTAAAAGTCGAAAAAAATAGCCAGGGTAGGATTAAGACGGACGAGTGCCTGCGGGTTAACGATTCCTGCTTTGCGGCAGGCGACGCCGCGCATTTTTCCTATAAAAATAATTTCTTAAGAATGGCGGTGCAATTTGCTATAATGCAGGGTAACTGCGCTGCGGAGAATATTATCCGGGCCCTTAACGGCAAAAGCCTGATGAGGTATAAGCCCGTAGACCTAGGGTTGATTATTCCCCTGGCGAATAATAAAGCCTGCGGTATAATCTTAGGGACCCGTATACAAGGCTATTTACCCGTATTATTCCATTATATTATGTGTATCTACCGTACTTACGGTTTTAAAAATAAGTTGGGTATTATAAAAGACCTGATCGCAGGGAGGTGAGCCATGGTTGATTTGGGGATTTTAGTGTTAAGGGTCAGTTTGGGGGTTATTTTCGCAGCCCACGGTTTACAAAAGGCCTTCGGGTTATTCGGCGGCCCCGGGATCAAGGGTTTTTCCGAGATGCTTTCCGGTTTGGGTTTTAGCTACCCGCTGGCCTGGGCCTACCTGGCTGCCTATACTGAAGTTATGGGAGGGATATTCCTGATCCTGGGTTTATTTACGCGGGGAAGTGCAGTTTTATTATTGATCCTGATGGTTGTGGCCATAATGAAGGTCCATATAGGTAAAGGTTTCTTTTTGGCGCAGGGAGGATCTGAGTACGCTTTTATTATTGCCGCTGTTTGCTTTACCCTGATATTTTTAGGCCCGGGAAAGTTCAGTTTTATCAACAAATTTTAACCAGCAGGAAAGGAGCAATGGCTAGCGCTTTCAATAAGCATAATTTTATCGGGCGTTCGATAAGGGGCACTCTCTCATTTTTCAGGGAATCGGTTCTATCGGAAGAACACGCCTCGCACCGCGCTTTTTTACAATCACTGGACCCCCGGGTCAAGGCAGCCACTTTTTTATGGCTTTGCCTGATGGTGCTTATTGCGCGCAATATTTATTCCCTGATATTTTTATACGTATTTTGCCTGGTGCTTGTTTGGATTTCTAAAATTAACCTGGGGTTTTTCCTGAAAAGGACATGGATATTTATCCCGCTCTTTTCGCTCTTTATTGCCATACCGGCGTTATTTAGCTTTATCAGCCCGGGAGAAGCGCTTTTAAGTTTTAATTTTTTAGGGCTAAGGCTCGTTATTACGCGGCCGGGGTTCTCCGGAGCGCTCTTATTCGTAACCAGGGTTATAACTTCGGTATCGTTGATTATCCTGCTGGGATTGACTACCAGGCATTTCGCTCTGCTTAAGGTCCTGCGTATTTTTAAGGTGCCGCAGGTTTTCGTGATGGTCCTGGGAATGTCTTACCGGTATATTTACCTTTTTGTGGAGATCGTGCAAGAGACTTATCAGGGTATCCGGAGCCGCGTAGGAGAGATAGTCCCTTACCGTAAGGGCCAGTCGCTAGTGGCCTGGAATATCGCTACGCTCTGGCAGCGTTCTTTTAAGCTCAATGATGATGTTTATAACGCTATGCTTTCCCGCGGCTATACGGGTGAGCCGGTTTTAGCAGATGAATTTAAAGCTTCTTTTAAGGATTGGGCTTGGGTTTGCCTGGTAGCGATCATATCGGGCCTGGCCCTCTATTTAAATCATGGATGATTTAATCTTTAGCCTGCGCGCTGTCCGTTTTTCCTATCTTAAGAAATATCCCGCTTTAGGCGGCCTGGATATGGATATTGCCCGGGGCCAAAAGATAGCTATTCTGGGAGCTAATGGTTCAGGTAAGTCCACGCTTTTACAGCTATTGGACGGCCTTATTTTTCCCGACACCGGGAGTGTTGAGGCATTTGGCCGGCGCCTGGATGAAGCTGCTTTGAATAACGCGGATTTCTCCAGGCGTTTTAGAAGCAAGGTGGGCCTGGTTTTTCAAAATCCCGATATCCAGCTTTTTTGCCCGACAGTAAAAGAAGATATTTTATTCGGCCCCTTGCAGCTCGGGCTGGATAAGGCGAAAATGAACAAGCGGGTGGACGAAGTTATCACCAGCCTGGGAATCGGGGATTTACTGGAACGTTCGCCGCATCAGTTAAGTGTAGGTGAAAAACGCAAAGTTTCCATAGCGACAGTTTTGGCCATTGACCCCGATGTCCTCCTGCTGGATGAGCCGACAGCCGGGCTTGACCCGCAGACATCCAGGCATATTATGGATATTATCATCGAAGCTAATGTCAAAGGTAAAACAGTTATTACCGCTACTCATGATTTGCACATTGTGGAGGAGATAGCTAGCCTGGCTTATATTTTAAGCCGCGAGAGAAAAATAGCCAAATCCGGGCCGGTAGAAGAGTTATTAAAGGATGTGGAATTGCTGCAGGCGAATAACCTTAGGCATATCCACAAACACAGGCATAAGGATATGGAGCATATTCATCCCCATCAGCATACAGAGCATCATCTTTAATTATTGGATAGGGACCGTTTCCCTATATTAATATGAAGAATAAAAACATATTGTTTTTAGCCGCTGTTTCTTTTCTGTTGCTAGGCATAACCTTAAGCCCGGCGTATGGCGATGATGCGCCGGCTTTACTGGTTTTCCACTCCCCGAACTGCCAGCGCTGCCTTAAAGTAAAAAAAGAAATTATTCCCCGGATAGAAGCCGAGTTTAAAGGCCGGATCCGGATAGAGTATCGCGATATCGCGGATATCAAGGATTACATATCCATGCTGGGGCTCAAGGAGAAATACGATAAGGATATCGTGCTGGAACTGCCGTTATTTTTTATGAACGGAAAATTATTGAACGGCACAGGAGATGTAAAAGCGAACCTCGAAGGCCTGATTAACGCGTCTTTAGAAGAAGGGTCTGAGAAAAAAGGGGAAATCCTGGGAGCGGATTTGGTGAGCCACTTTAAAGATATCCGGCCCCTTGCCGTCGCCGGAGCGGGCCTGACTGACGGGATTAATCCTTGCGCCTTTACGGTTATCGTTTTTTTTATGTCATACCTGGCCTTTCAGGGCTACCGGAAATTAGAGCTTGTTATCGTAGGGCTTTCTTTTATATTTACCGTGTTTCTCACTTATTTCCTGATTGGCCTGGGAATTTTTAATTTTCTTTACCGGCTGGAGAGTTTTTGGGTACTTACTAAAATATTCAATGTTTCCATCGGTATATTCAGCTTGATTTTAGGAATTTTAGCTATTTATGATCTAGTGAGATTCAGCAGGACTCAGGACGCCGAAGGCCAGCTTTTGCAATTGCCTAAAACAGTAAAAAATCAGATACATTCCGTAATCGGCAGGCATTATCGTAAGGTTAAAGAAAAGGATGGCCAAAAGAGAAGCCCCTTAGGTCTGGCCAGATTGGTCTTAGGCACTTTAATCACCGGGTTCCTGGTTTCTATTCTGGAGGCAGTTTGCACAGGGCAGCTTTACTTACCGACGCTGGCCTTTATCTTAAAGACCACGCCGCTCAAGGCCAAGGCTTTGGTCTACCTGGTGCTTTATAATGTTATGTTTGTCATACCGCTATTTATAATATTCCTTTTGGCTTTACTGGGGGTTACTTCCAGCGCCTTTAGCCAATTCGTCAGGAAACATCTGGCCAGCGTTAAGCTGCTTATGGCGATTATATTTATCAGCCTGGGTATATTTTTAGTCTGGAGGGGTTGAGTGAAGAGAATCCTGGGGTTGCTTATATTTGTATTCTTTTTACACGCGGGTTATTGCGCTGACCAGCCTGATCCTTATGCCTGGGATTTTGGAAAAGTTAAATCCGGAGCAGTGGTTGCGCACAGCTTTACCTTAAAGAATGGTTCTCCTAAGGCGCTAAAGATTACCGGCGTAAATACTTCCTGCGGCTGCACTGTTTCAGAGGTTAAGAAGAAAATTCTATTGCCCGGGGAATCCACACCCGTTGAAATTAAGTTCAACTCTAAAGGCTATTCAGGCGCTGTGCAGCAGTTTACCTATGTTAATACGGATGATGTTGACAAGCCGGTGATCAGGTTTATAATTAAAGCGGACGTGGTTAAGTAAAAAAGGAGGGTGATTTTTAGATGTGGTCTTTACAGGTAAGAATGTGGTTATTATTAACGGTTCTTTTCGGTATAGTCTATGCAATTATCGTAGTCATCGGCAGGGTATTCCTGCACGCGGGAGGTTTCAGTTTCTACCTGATTATTTCCCTGGCCCTGATGTTCATCCAGTATATGCTGGGGCCAAAGATCGTGGAATGGTCTATGCGGGTTAAATATATTAAAAGGCAGGATAACCCCGGGTTATTCCAGATGGTCGAAAGTTTAGCCAACCGGGCAAATATCCCCGTGCCTAAAATAGGCATTGCCCAGATTGAGATCCCTAATGCTTTTGCTTTCGGCAGGAGCATAAGCGACGGGAGGGTCTGCGTTACCAAGGGGATCCTGAATTTGCTTAGCGACGAAGAATTAAAGGCGGTTTTAGGCCATGAGCTAAGCCATTTGAAGAACAGGGATGTTTTAACCATTACCCTGCTCTCCGTAATCCCGATGATTATGTATAGGATTGCCTGGCAATTCCTTTTCTTCGGCCGCCGGCGGGATGACCGGGGAGGCAATACCGTTCTGATCGGCTTGGCAGCATTCCTGTTTTATTTTATTACCAATCTTTTGGTGCTTTATGCTTCGCGCATCCGCGAATATTTCGCGGACAGGGGCTCGATAGCTTTAGGTAATCAGCCCTCGGCGTTGGCTTCCAGCCTCTACAAACTTGTCTATGGTTCAGCGCGGATGAAGCCAGAGGCGCTTAAAGAGTCAGAAGGCCTGAAGGCTTTTTTTATAAATGATCCATCCCAGGCCAGGAATGAGATTAAAGAATTAGCCCAGCTGGATTTAGATAAAAGCGGCACAATCGACCCTTCAGAATTACTGCTTTTGCAAAACAAGAACGTACGTTTAGGATTTGGAGACAGGATTATGGAGCTCTTAAGCACCCATCCTAATATGCTTAAGCGTATCAAGAAGCTTTCGGAATATAAGGGTTAGATTAACAGGATTTAGCCAGGAGAACAAGCCCGTCAAAGCCATCGGCGGGTTTTTTCTTTAATTGACATAACCCCAATTCCACTATATAATTATAAAATTATGGAGTTGAACGAACTTATCCAGCAAAGGAAGGCTAAGGCCGAGGCGCTTAAAGCCAAAGGGGTGGTTTTATATCCCAGTCAGAGCTCTCAATATGTGAGCATAGGGCGGACTGTCTCTGATTTTAAGGAAGGCCAAAGAATAGCTTTCTGCGGACGGATTACTGCCAAGCGAGCGCATGGGAAAGCTGCGTTTTTAGACCTGAGGGACTCAACCGGAAAGATCCAGCTTTACATTAAAAAGGATATTGTAGGGGAAGATAATTTCTTTATTTACGAGAATACTGATATTGCTGATTTTGTCGAGGTCGCGGGGGAGCTTTTTAAGACGCATACCGGCGAACCTACGCTTAAGGTAGAGGTAATAAAGATCCTTTCCAAAGCTTTAAGGCCGCTCCCTGAAAAATGGCATGGCCTGCGCGATGTGGATATCCGTTACCGGCAGCGCTATCTGGATTTAATTTCAAATGAAGACGTGGCCAAAGTATTTAAGGCCCGTTCAAAAATCATTAAGGCCATCCGGGATTTTCTCGACGCTAAAGGTTTTCTGGAGGTGGAAACTCCGATGATGCATTATATTCCGGGTGGAGCAGCGGGCCGGCCTTTTAAGACGCATCATAATGAATATAGCATGGATTTATTTTTGAGGATTGCCCCGGAGTTATATCTGAAGCAGCTTCTGGTCGGAGGCCTGGACCGTGTTTATGAGATTAACCGTTCTTTCCGTAATGAAGGCGTCTCCACCCGCCATAACCCTGAATTTACGATGCTGGAGGTTTATGAGGCGTATTCCGACTATGCCGGGATGATGCATTTAGCCGAAAGCCTGATAGTTAGCCTGGTGCAGGATATTTTCGGCAAGACGATTATCAGTTATCAGGGGAAAGAACTGGATTTTACTCCGCCGTGGAAGCGCCTTTCCTTCCAGGAATTGGTAAAAAATGAATTTAGCATTATTCCTGAGGATAACGAAGCCGTAATGCTTAAAAAGTTAAAATCCAAAGGTTTTGCCAAAGAAGTAAATAAACTTTCACGCACGCAGATTGCCAAGATTATCGAGGAGGTCCTGGAGGGGCAGATGAGCTTAAATCCTACTTTTGTCACGGATTATTTCAGCAGCATGTGCCCGTTAGCCAAGAACAAGAAGGGCGAACCGCTGGTCTCGGAGAGGTTTGAATTGTATATAGCCGGAATGGAAGTCGGTAATGCTTACTCAGAGTTAAACGACCCCCTTGAGCAACGGCAGCGTTTTGAGGATGAAATTAAAGAACTGGCAACTGCCGAACAGAAGAATATTGACGATGATTATTGCCTGGCGCTTGAACACGGGATGCCTCCCGCAGGCGGGTTAGGTATCGGTATAGACAGGTTAGTGATGCTGCTTACTGACCAGGCCTCCATTAGAGACGTAGTTTTATTTCCGCTTTTACGCCCGGGGCAGGAATAACATGAATCCGGAATTAATGATAAGCTGGCGGTATCTATTGACCAGGAGAAAAGAAAAATTTATTTCCCTGATCAGTATTATTTCAATACTGGGGATAGCCATCGGGGTGATGGCTTTGATTGTAGTCATTGCGGTTATGTCCGGGTTTGATAAAGACCTGCATGATAAGGTAATCGGCAATTACGCGCATATCAATTTGATGGGTTTTAAGGCAATAGATAATAACGAATACGAAAATATTTCCCGGATTGTACGCGCCAATACGCAGGTGAAAGGGATTAGCCCTTATATTCAGGGCCAGGTGCTGCTGAAAGAGAGTAACCGGTATTTTGCCGTCGGCTTAAGGGGCATTGTCCCGTCAGAACAGAGCCAGGTCACCAAGCTTAAAGAATACCTGGTCGCCGGCAGCCTGGAAAATCTGGCCGCGGGCGGCATTATTATCGGTAAAGAGTTGGCCGCGTATCTTGGCCTGGGATTAAATTCAAACCTTACTCTGCAGTCGCCTTTAGGCAAACAGTATACTTTGAAAATAGCCGGGATTTTTAATTCCGGGATGTATGATTATGACCTTAACCTGGTATTTACGAATTTAAAGAGCAGCCAGGATATATTCGGTATGCCGGACCAGATTAGCGCGGTCGCCATAAAATTGGATAATCCGGATCTGGCCCCCGCGGTCAGGAAGGATTTGGCCGCGGCCTTAAGGTTTAACTATACTTTAAAGACCTGGATGGAGGCTAACCAGAATTTTTTTGCGGCGCTGGCGCTGGAAAAATTGACGATGTTTATAATTTTAACCTTGATTATACTGGTCGCTTCATTTAATATCATCAGCACCTTGATCGTGATGGTGGTTGAGAAGACCAAGGATATCGGCATATTGAGGGCTTTAGGAATGAGCGCCTTTAGCATAAGAAAGATATTCATTTATCAGGGCTTAATCATCGGGGCGTTAGGGACCCTGCTTGGCGGGCTAGGCGGGGCGCTCCTCTGTTTTTTACTTAAGAAATACCAGTTTATCAAATTGCCGCAGGACATCTATTATATTGACCGGTTGCCCGTAGCCATACAGGTCTGGCCGGATATAGTTTTAATCATTATGTCCGCGCTGGTTATTATATTGGTTGCAACCATTTATCCGGCTTCCCGGGCCTCCGGCTTAAAGCCTGTGGAAGCGCTCAGGTACGAATAGGCATAAATTTGTTAGAAGCTAAAAATATACATAAAGTTTATAATGACGGTAAGCGCCAGCTGGATGTCCTAAAGGGCGTAAACCTCAAGATTACAGCGGGCGCTTTTGTCGCTATTGTGGGACCGTCGGGCGCGGGTAAGTCTACGCTTTTGCATATCCTGGGAGGTTTAGATAACCCGACGCAGGGAGAGGTTATCCTGCAGGCAGAGGATATTTATAGACTAGGTGACGCTGAGCTCTCGCGCATCAGGAATAAAAAAATCGGTTTTGTTTTCCAGTTTTACCATCTTCTTTCCGAATTTACGGTTTTAGAAAACGTACTTATGCCCGCCCGGATAAATTCTGCCTTGCGCTCCGGGCAGAGCGAGTTAAGGGAAAAGGCCCTGGGATTATTGGAAGAGGCCGGATTGGCAGAGAGGGTGAATCATTTTCCCAGCCAGCTCTCCGGAGGAGAAAAGCAGAGGGCGGCGGTTGTCCGCGGGTTGATTAACAGCCCGGCTTTGCTTTTTTGCGATGAGCCGACAGGAAATCTTGACTCTCAATCCGGAAGCGGGATTATCGCGTTGATAAGAAAGATAAACCTGGAAAATAAAATGACCGTGGTTTTAGTCACGCATAACGCGGAATTAACGCATCAGGCGGATAAAGTTTATAATTTAAAAGACGGAGTATTAGTCTAGGAGGCAGAATGAAAATCTATATCAACGGGAAATTTTACGAAAAGGACCAGGCCAAGGTTTCGGTGTTTGACCACGGGTTGCTTTACGGCGACGGCGTGTTTGAAGGCATCCGTTCGTATAGCCGCCTGGTATTCAAGTTAAAGGAACACATTGACCGGCTTTTTGAATCAGCCAGGAGTATTATGCTCAAGCCTCCCCTGACCAAGGAAGGGTTAATTAAGGCGGTTATCCTCACGTTAAAGAAGAATAATCTTAAGGATGCTTATATCCGCCTGGTGGTTACCCGCGGAGAAGGAGATCTGGGCTTAGACCCGCGTAAATGCAACGGTAATGCCACGGTTATTATCATTACCGATAAAATCGCTCTCTATCCTGAAGCATTGTATAAGAAGGGCTTGAAGATCGTGACTGTGCCGACGGTCAGGAATCTTCCCGAGGCTTTGAACCCGCAGATCAAGTCCTTGAATTATCTCAATAATATTTTAGCCAAGATTGAGGCGGTAAACGCCGGAAGCGATGAAGCGATTATGCTTGACTCTTTAGGCTATGTGGCTGAATGCACGGGAGATAATATTTTTATCGTCAAGGGTAAGCATCTTTATACCCCTCCGCAATGTATGGGGACGTTACGGGGCATTACGCGGGACGCGGTTTTAGAGATCGCGCGTAAAGAGAAGATTCCCGCGCACGAACACGTGATCACGCGCCACGAAGTTTATATTTCCGATGAATGCTTTCTGACCGGGACAGCGGCGGAGATCATCCCGGTAGTTACGGTGGATGGCCGGGTTATCGGTGACGGAAAACCCGGAAAGCTCACCTCGCTGCTTTTAAAGAAGTTCCGGGAAATGACCAAGACAGAAGGAGTCAGGTATTAATATGCTTTGCGATATTTGCAAAAAAAATGAGGCGACCGTGCATCTGACCGAGATTATCGATGAGCAGATGAATGAGCTGCATTTATGCGAAGAATGCGCACGGCAAAAGAGCGTAGCTATGGAGCAGCAGTTTGGCTTAAGCGATCTTTTAGCCGGGATGACTGATTTTGATAAATTGGAAAAAGAAGCAGAGCCCATTACCGGCCTGAAGTGCCCGAATTGCGGCTTAAGTTATGCCGACTTTAAGAAGATCGGCAGGCTTGGCTGCGGCAATTGCTACAGTACTTTCAGTAAATACCTGGAGCCCCTGTTGAAGCGCATCCATGGTTCAACGCAGCATACCGGGAAATCTCCGTTTAAAGCAGCCCGGGATTTAAAAAAGAAGGCCGGTACGCAGGAGTTGCGTATAAGGCTGCAGAAGGCGATTGAGTCTGAAGCGTTTGAAGAGGCGGCGAAATTACGCGACCAGATCAAGGCAGTAGAGAATAAGAAGGAAAAATAAATATGCAGCTGAATGATCTCTTAACCCATACCAGCGAGTGGCTAAAAGGCACCGGGCCGAATTCCGATATTGTAATCTCCAGCCGTATACGCCTGGCGCGTAATCTGGATAAAGAGGCTTTCCCGCATTGGGCAAATAAATCTCAAGGACAGGCCACGCTGAGTACCGTTAAAGACGGCCTGGCCAGGGTAGATTTTTTAAAGCGGACAATGTTTTTTAACCTGGCGGATATTGACAGCGTGGATAAACAGTTTCTGGTAGAGCGCCACCTTATGTCTCTTGACCACGCCCAGAAGAGCGATAATAAGGCGCTGGTCGTGGATGATGAGGAGATAATCTCCATTATGATTAACGAGGAAGACCATATCCGGACACAGGTGATGCAGTCGGGTTTTAATCTTTTTGAGGCCTGGAATATCATTAATGAGATTGATGATGCTTTGTCCAAAGAACTTAACTTTGCCTTCTTGCCGGATTGGGGATACCTGACTGCCTGTCCGACGAATACCGGGACCGGTATGCGCGGTTCAGTGATGCTGCATTTACCGGCATTGGTCATGTCCCGGACGATTGACCGGGTAATGGCGGCGATCGCTAAGCTGAGCTTTACTACTCGCGGCCTTTACGGCGAAGGCACGCATGCCATGGGCAATTTCTTCCAGATTTCCAATCAGGTTTCTCTGGGGCCGAGCGAAAATGAGATTATTGAAAGTATAAACGGTTTAATCCGCCAGATTATCGAACAGGAAAACCAGGCGCGGGAAAACCTGGTCTCTAAGAACGGCTCGCTCATTGAAGACAGGATTAACCGGAGTCTCGGGATTTTAAAGAGCGCCAGGATTATTTCCAGCCAGGAGACGGTAGAGTTGCTCTCGATGGTCAGGTTAGGATGCGATTTGGGGATGATTAAGAATATTGACCGCCGCAGTATTAACGAATTATTTATCATTACCCAGCCGGCGCATTTACAGAAAAAAGAAAACAAGAAGCTTTCTTCTGACGAGCGCGATTTAAAGCGGGCGGAATTAATCAGAGAAAGGCTGAATATTCATTAAGGGAGGGTTGCATGTTTAATCGTTTTACTGAAAGGGCACGTAAAGTAATCATTTTAGCTAAGGAAGAAGCAAGGCGTTTTAATCATGATTATATCGGCACTGAGCATATACTCTTAGGCCTTATCCGTGAAGGCGAAGGCGTGGCCAGTACAGTATTGCAGAAGCTCGGCTTGTCTTTAGAAAATATACGCCTGGAGGTAGAGAAGCTGGTACAGCCCGGGCCGACCACTCAAATTATCGGAGATATTCCTTTTACCCCGCGGGCAAAAAAAGCGCTGGAGCTTGCCGCGGAAGAAGCGCGTTCGCTTGGACATAATTATATCGGCACCGAACACCTCTTATTGGGGCTTATCCGTGAGGGTGAAGGCATAGCTTCACAGGTATTATTGAACCTGGGCCTGGATTTAAATAGCGTGCGTAATGAAGTCATGGAATTGTTGGGTTCAGCTTTACCCGGAGGCCAGGGCCTCCCCGGAGGCCAGCAGGCTAAGAGTAAGACTCCTGCGCTGGATGCTTTTGGCCGTGATTTGACGGCTTTAGCTAAAGAAGATAAACTTGATCCGGTGATTGACCGTATGCAGGAGATCGAGAGGGTTATCCAGATCTTAAGCCGGCGCACTAAAAATAATCCGGTTCTTTTAGGCGAGGCAGGAGTGGGAAAAACCGCTATTGTCGAAGGCCTGGCCCAGGCAATTATCGCCGGGAATATCCCGGAAATATTGCGCGGCAAGCGGCTGATTACTCTGGACCTGGCTTTAATGGTGGCCGGGACCAAATACCGCGGCCAGTTTGAAGAAAGAATTAAGGCCGTAATGGAAGAGATCAAGCGTTCGCAGGACGTCATTATTTTTATTGATGAGCTGCATACCTTAGTCGGGGCGGGAGCGGCCGAGGGCGCGATCGACGCCTCCAATATCTTAAAGCCGGCGCTTTCGCGTGGCGAGATGCAGTGCATCGGCGCGACTACTATGGACGAATACAGGAAGTATATAGAGAAGGATGCGGCTTTAGAGCGCAGGTTCCAGACGATTATGGTCGAGCCTCCGTCAGTAGACCAGGCTATTGAGATATTAAAGGGCTTGCGCGAGAAATACGAGGCCCACCACCGGGTTACTTTTAAAGACGAGGCCCTGGAAGCAGCGGTAAAATTATCCGACCGTTATATCTCGGGAAGGTTCCTGCCGGATAAAGCAATTGATTTAATGGATGAGGCAGGAAGCCGCGCCAGGCTTAATGTTTTGATTGTGCCGCCGGACATAAAGACCCTAGAGGGCAAGGTAGAATCTTTACGGAAAGAAAAAGAGTCATTTATCAAGAGCCAGGATTTTGAGAAAGCAGCATCCTTGCGCGACCAGGAAAGGCAGACGCGCCAGGAGCTTGAGCAATTAAACGGCGAATGGTCGCAGGCCAAAGATAAAACGCGGCCGGAGGTAGGCGAAGAGGATATCGCTAAAATCGTGTCTCAATGGACCGGTATCCCGATATTCCGGCTGGAAGAAAAAGAGACCGAGAAATTACTTAAGATTGAAGATGAATTACATAAGCGCGTAGTCGGCCAGAATGAGGCGATTTCCGCTATTGCCCACGCGGTCAGGCGTTCGCGCGCGGGTATCAAAGATCCCCGGAGGCCTATCGGTTCATTCGTATTTTTAGGGCCTACCGGCGTGGGAAAATCCCTGCTGGCCCGGGCCTTAGCCGAGTTTATGTTCGGCGACGAAGACGCGCTTATCCAGCTGGACATGTCTGAATATATGGAAAAATTTAATGTTTCGCGTTTAATCGGCGCTCCGCCCGGATATGTGGGATATGAAGAGGGCGGCCAGCTTACCGAAAGGATCCGCCGCCGGCCGTATGCGGTAATTCTTCTGGATGAGATTGAAAAAGCGCATCCGGACGTGTTTAATTTATTACTGCAGGTTTTTGAGGAAGGCCGTCTTACCGACAGCTTCGGCAGAAAAGTTGATTTCCGCAATACCGTGATTATTATGACTTCCAACGTCGGCGCAGACTTGATCCGTAAGGCCGGCTCGCTCGGTTTTAAGACGCAAAAAGAAGAAGTTACCTATCAGGAGATGAAAGATAAGCTGTTGGAGGCGGTAAAGCATACTTTTAAACCGGAGTTCTTAAACCGGATTGACGATATTATAGTCTTTCGGCAATTGATGAAGGAAGACTTGAACCGTATCATCGATATTGAAATAGGCCAGGTTGCCAGCCGTTTAAAAGAGCAGAACATTTCTTTGGAGGTTTCCCTGGAAGCTAAGGAACTCCTGATCGATAAGGGGTTTGATCTGATCTTCGGCGCCCGGCCCCTGAAAAGAACAATCCAGAGGTTCCTGGAGGACCCGCTGGCCTCGGAGATAATCTCTAAACGGTTTAAGGAAGGTTCAGCCGTGAAGGTAACGCGTAAGAACGGGGAGCTGGTTTTCGAATAATGATAAATCGATTCTTTAGTTTAATAGGCAGCCGGGTCATCTCCTTTATGTATTTTTTGGGAGGCCTGGTTAATTTAACCGTTCAGACGGTTTATTTTACCTTTATCCCGCCGTTTAAAAAGGACCGTGTGTTTGAGCAGGCAAAAAAGGCCGGGTATGACAGCTTACCTATAGTCGCGCTCGTATCTTTGTTCATTGGTTTTATCTTTGCGCTCCAGACTGCGTATTTTATGCAGCGCATTGGTTCGGAAATTTATATTGCCAGTATGGTCGCGCTCTCTATCGTGCGCGAATTAGGCCCGGTAATTACGGCGCTAATCGTGGCCGGCAGGGTGGGAGCGGCCATCACCGCGGAGTTAGGTTCAATGCAGGTCACTGAACAGATAGATGCCCTGGAGACCCTGGCGTCTAACCCCATAAAATACCTGGTTGTCCCGCGCTTCCTGGCTTTAAGCATAATGCTGCCTTTATTGACGCTTTACTCCGACGCCATCGGTATACTCGGAGGCTATATCATCTGTGTATTCAGGCTGGGGATATCCTCAAACATGTATATAAAAGTGACTAGCGAGGCTTTGTTTTACAAAGACCTTTTTACCGGTTTATTTAAGACAATATTTTTCGGTATGATCATTGCCCTGGTTTCCTGTTATGAAGGCTTTAGCGTGCAGGGCGGAGCAGAAGGCGTGGGCCGGGCCACTACCCGTTCGGTGGTCTTTAGCTTTATCATGATCATTATCGCCGATTGCTTCTTTACCGCTATGTTCTATTTTATATTCCCGTAAAAAATGATTGAGATATCCGGATTACATAAGGCGTTAGGCGGACATAAGGTTTTAAACGGAGTGCACCTTAAGATAGACAAGGGCATTACCTGCGTGGTCATCGGCCGCTCCGGCTGCGGCAAATCAGTTTTACTTAAGCATATCGTAGGTATTTTAAAACCGGAAAAAGGAAAGGTTGTGATTGACGGCCGGGAAGTGGGGGCGTTGAATGAAAAAGAACTAGACGCCTTGCGCCTGAAGATCGGCATGGTTTTCCAGGGAGGCGCGTTATTTGATTCTATGACCGTCGGCGAGAATGTCGGTTTTGGCCTGATTGAGCACGACCACATCCCGCAGCGCAAGCTCCTGGAGAGGATAGAAGAGTCATTGGCCCTGGTAGGTTTACACGGTATAGCTAACCTTATGCCTTCGGAGTTAAGCGGCGGGATGCGTAAGCGCGTGGCCCTGGCCCGGGCAATTTGTATCAAGCCTGAGATTATATTGTATGATGAACCGACTACCGGAGTAGACCCGATTACGGCCGACAGCATAAATGAATTGATCAAAGATTTACACGATAAATTGAAAGTTACCTCCATTGTAGTCACGCACGATATGAAAAGCGCTTATAAGGTAGCGGATAAAATAGCCATGCTTTACCACGGCAAGATTATCGCCGAGGGCGCTTCCGAGGAGATCCAGGATTCCAAAAACCCGATTGTGCATCAGTTTATTAACGGGTTGGCTGTCGGCCCGATAACCGAGACGCTGGAACGTTTTAAATAACGGAGGATAAAATATGATATTCGGCAAAACAAAACTAGAGATGAAAGTGGGGATTTTTGTTTTTATCGGCCTGGTTATACTCGTAGTCTTTATCCTCTCTATCGGCGGAGTGAAGACCTGGTCTTCGGGCTATAAAGTGGATTTCATTTTTAATTTTGTCAATGGCGTCAAGCGCGGCGCTCCGGTAAGATTTGCCGGGGTGGACGTCGGAGAGGTTAAGTCCATCAAATTCTATTATGAATCTGGAAAGGTAAAAACCAAAGTACGCCTGACCTGTTGGGTGAGTAAGCGTGTCGGTATTCCTTTGGATTCCAAGATTTGGGTGAATACTTTGGGGCTTTTAGGGGAGAAGTATGTTGAAATTATACCTGGCCAGGACTACAGCCAGATTATGGCCGCAGGCCAGGAGCTGGACGGAGAAGACCCGCTTCCTATGAATGAGATTATGAAAGATGCCAAAAATATCGCGGATAATGTTAATATCGGGATAGAAAAGATATTGCATAAAGAAGGTACCGTCGGAAAGCTTTTATATGACGATAAGATCTATAATGAGCTGGACGCCCTGATTACCGATATAAAGAAGCATCCCTGGAAACTGTTTTTTAAGACTAAAGAGAAAAAATAAAATGCCGCGCCTTAAAACCGTATTTGCCTGCCAGAGTTGCGGGTACCAATCTCCCAAGTGGTTAGGCCGATGCCCGGATTGCTCAAGCTGGAATTCATTCGTCGAGGAGGATTATACCTCTCCCGCCTCTGGCGCCAAAGAACGGGTTGCCTTATATAAAGATGAACCGGTATTGCTTAGGGATGTTGAGGCTAAAGAAGAAGCGCGGCTTAAAACAGGCATAACGGAATTAGACCGGGTTTTAGGCGGAGGGATAGTCAGTGGTTCGGTAATTTTAATCGGCGGAGATCCCGGTGTCGGTAAATCCACCATATCTTTACAGGTATCCAACCAGTTGGCCCGGCATGGCGCGACTATTCTCTACATCAGCGGAGAAGAGAGCGTATTTCAGACCAAGTTGCGGGCCAAGCGTTTAGGTTCACATGAGTCTGAGCGGCTTTATATCGTTAACCAGACGGATTTATCTTTAATCGTTGAATACATTAAAAAGCTTAAGCCCGATGTAGTCATTATTGATTCTATCCAGGTTATTTTTGACCCGGGGATCAGTTCTTCTGCCGGGAGTGTCAGCCAGGTAAGGGAGTGTTCCGGAATGCTTACGCAGTTAGCTAAAACAACCGGGACCTCCATTTTTATTATCGGGCATGTAACCAAGGAAGGCACGCTGGCCGGCCCGCGGGTTTTAGAGCATATCGTCGATACAGTCCTGTATTTTGAGGGGGACCGGTTTTCTATCTACCGGATCTTACGCGCGGTGAAGAACAGGTTTGGCTCAACCAATGAGATAGGCGTTTTTGAAATGAGCAGTCAGGGATTAACCGAAGTAAAAAATCCTTCGGAGATATTTCTTTCTGAAAAACCTCAAGGGGTAGCCGGTTCGGTAGTTACTTCCATAGTGGAAGGTTCGCGTCCGCTCCTGGTTGAGATACAGTCTCTGGTGGCCCGCTCGAGTTTTGGCTACGCCCGCAGGCGTGCGCAAGGGTTTGATTCCAACCGCCTGAGCCTTTTGGTGGCGGTTTTGGAAAAGAGAATAGGGTTGGCCCTGGAAACAGAGGATATTTTCGTCAATGTTGCCGGAGGTATAAAAATAGAAGACCCGTCGGCGGATCTGGCCGTAGCCATAGCCATAGCCTCTGCGTTTCGCGAACAAGTAGTGATTCCCGCTACGGTGATCCTGGGTGAAGTGGGCCTAAGCGGGGAAATCCGCAGCACGCATCAGATTATGCTGCGCGTAAATGAAGCGGAAAAGTTAGGTTTTAAATATTGCCTCCTGCCCAGGAATAATCATAAAAATATTAAAAATTATAAAGGCAATATTGAGCTGATTCCCGTAGCGAATTTAAAAGAGGCTTTAGATATCGCCTTAAGCCGAAAAAGTGTACCTCCGGCAGGCGAGGGAGGAGGAAGGCAATGAGTTTATTATTTCCGCGCATTCTATTTTTAATCGCTAGCACGCTGGTGGGTTATCAGGCGGCGGATTTGACGGGCGCCCTTATCGGCGGCATATTAGGTTTAATAATTATTATCCTTGAAGTGGGCCTGCGTAAAGTTTCGGTGAACGGGCTTTCCAGCGTAGTATTCGGATTAATCTTAGGTTTAATCATGGCCAAATTAGTGGGAGACGCCTTTAGCATTACCCCGCTTCCTCCGGACGCTCTTTATTCCATCAGGGTTATTTTAACGCTTATATTTTGTTATCTCGGTATGGTCATAGCGCTGCGCGGTAAAGATTCATTCAGCATCATTATACCCTATGTGCGCCTGCGCCGCCAGGACCAGGCAGCCGATATCGTGGTCCTGGATACCAGCGTGATTATAGACGGCAGGATCGTGGATATCTGTAAGACTAAATTCATTTCCGGGAAAGTTATCATCCCTAAATTTGTTTTAAGGGAGCTGCAGCAGATTGCCGATTCCACCGACCCGATTAAGCGCCAGCGGGGCAGGCGGGGATTAGAGATCCTGAATACGATCCAGAAGGACTCCGGTCTGGATATCGTTATACACGAAGAGGACTTTCCCGAGACTAACGAAGTAGACGCTAAGCTCGTAAAATTAGCTAAACTTTTAGAGGCAAAAATCCTGACCGTCGATTTTAATTTAAACCGGGTAGCCACAATTCAGGGGATCAAGGTCTTGAATATAAATGAATTAGCTAACGCGCTTAAGCCCGTGGTTTTCCCCGGGGAAGAAATGCAGATTAAATTAGTCAAGGAAGGCAAAGAGCATAACCAGGCAATAGGCTATCTTGATGACGGGACCATGGTCGTAGTGGAAGACGCGCGCCGCTTAATCGGCCAGGAAGTCCGGGCCGTAGTGACTTCAGTCCTCCAGACGCAGGCCGGGAGAATGATTTTTACCAAATTAGAGCGATAGGCTATATGGTTAGTGCGATAATTGTTGCTGCCGGCAAAGGCAGGAGATTCGGGTTTAAGGTTTCCAAGGCCGTCTTGAAATTAAATTCCCGGCCGGTCATTGCCTATTCGCTGGCGGTATTCAACGCGCACCCGCAGGTAAAAGAGATTATTGTCGTAGGTAATTCCGGGAATATTCCGGCCCTGCGCAATATTATAAAGCGGGAAAAAATCGCTAAGCATATTAAGATTGTCCCCGGAGGTAAAGAGCGCCGGGATTCCGTGGCCAAGGGTTTACAGGCAGTCAACCCGAAGGCGGATCTTATCTTAATCCACGATGCAGCCAGGCCTTTTATCACTAAGAGCCTGGTATCGTCCGTGATAAAAGGAACGCAAAAAATGGGAGCGGCTATTGCGGCTGTCCCGGTAAAAGCGACCATAAAAAAAGTCCAAAGCGGATTAGTCGTAGAAAAAACATTAGATAGAAAAAGCCTCTGGGAGATCCAGACCCCGCAGGTATTTAAAAAGGGCTTGATTTTAAAAGCGTATAAGAAATTCAAACGTCTGCCGGCTACAGACGATGCGATGTTAGTAGAAAGGCTGGGGGCCAAGGTGAACGTGGTTTTAGGCTCGTATAGCAATATCAAGATAACCACTCCGGAGGATTTTATAATTGCGAAAGGAATAGCCGGATTATGGAAAACCGCATAGGTATAGGTTACGATATCCACCGTTTGGTGGACGGCCGCGAGTTATTCATCGGCGGCATAGAAATACCTTATATTAAAGGCTTGCTGGGCCACTCTGACGCCGATGTTTTGATCCACGCAATATGCGATGCGCTCCTTGGCGCTATTGCCGGAGGCGATATCGGGAAGTTATTCCCCGACACCAATCCCGAATACCGGGGTATCCGCAGCCGTGAATTGCTAAAAATTGTTTTGGAATTAGTGCGTAAAAAAGGTTATAAGATAACTAACGTAGATACGGTTATCATCGCCGAGGAACCGAACCTCTCGGCGTTTAAAAACAGGATCCAGGAAAACTTAAGCAAAATCATGAAGATAGATAAAAATTGCGTGGGCATTAAGGCTAAGACCAACGAAGGGCTGGGCGCATTGGGCAGTAAAGAGGGGATTGCCTGCTATGCCGTTGTTTTGGTCAGGAAGGAGAACTTATTATGATTTTCCTCGCACAGATATTATTATTAATTTTAGGATTGATTATCGTCAAGAATATCGTGATTGCGGTTTTTTTCTACCGGGAAATAAAAACAGCCCAGCAGAAGGACCCTGCCGCCAAGAGCTTCGTTGAAATTTTACTTTTGTATCAGGGCCTGCATGCTTTGGTTGCTTACCGCGTGGGTAATTTCTTTTACCGGATAAAATTTTTCTTCCTGGCCCGGTTTATTTCACAGTTAGCGCGTTGGGCTACCGGTATTGAAATACACCCCGGAGCCAGGATCGGCAAGGGCTTGTTTATTGACCACGGCATGGGCGTGGTTGTCGGTGAAACCGCGATTATCGGGGACAATGTATTACTCTACCAGGGCGTCACTTTAGGCGGAACAGGGCTTGAGCAGGGTAAGCGCCACCCCACCATCGGTAATAACGTGGTTATTGGCGCAGGCGCTAAGATCCTGGGGAATATTACCATAGGCGATAATTCCTATATCGGAGCCAATGCCGTGGTGATAAAAGATGTGCCGATGAATTCAACAGTCGTGGGCGTGCCGGGAAGGATTACCAAACAGGAGGGCAAGAAGATTGATATCAGCCTTGACCATATCCACGTGCTTGACCCGATAATGCAATTGATTGAAGAGCTGGAAAAACGCATTGAAAAGTTAGAAAAATAAAAAGCCTTTTCTCCTCATGTCTATTTATATATATAATTCCTTATCCCGTAAAAAAGAAGAATTCCATTCCTTAAAGCCCAAAGAGGTTAAAATGTATGTCTGCGGCCCTACGGTTTACGATGAGCCGCATATCGGCCATGCCCGCAGCGCCCATATCTTTGATGTTATCCGGCGCTACCTTGCTTACAAGGATTATCAGGTTAAATTTGTCCGTAATGTTACCGACGTAGATGACAAGATTATTAATAAGGCTAAGGAGGAATTTCCGGGAGAGGATTTAAATGCTGCCTGTAAAAAGGTCGCCGAAAAATACCTTGCTGCGTACCAGGAAGCATTAAAGAGTTTAAACATAGGGATTGATCAGGAAAAAATCTTTGAGCCCAGGGCCAGTGAATACATCCCTAAAATGGTTAAGTTTATCCAGGGCTTGATTGACCGGGGCGCGGCTTATGTTTCAGGGGGAGATGTTTATTTTGATATTACTAAAGCTAAAAACTACGGGAAATTATCCAACCAGTCGTTAGAGAAGATGGAATCCGGAGTAAGAGTTGCTCCCCAGGAAAATAAACGCAACCCCCTGGATTTTGCGCTTTGGAAATCCGCCAAGGAGAATGAGCCGTCCTGGGACAGTCCGTTTGGCAGGGGGAGGCCCGGCTGGCACATTGAGTGTTCCGTAATGAGCTCGGATATTTTAGGCGAGGAGTTTGACATCCACGGAGGAGGGATTGACCTGATTTTCCCGCACCATGAAAATGAGATCGCCCAATCCGAAGCAGCCGGAGAGAAATTTGCCAGATACTGGATCCACCACGGGCTCCTGACCATCAACGGCCAGAAAATGGCTAAATCATTAGGCAATTTCATCACTGTCCAGGACTTCCTGGATAAATATAAGAATGCGGACTTACTCAAGTTACTATTCTTATCTACGCATTATACGCACCCGGTTGATTATACTGATGAGAAAATCCAGGAAGCTAAAAAATCATACGAAAGATTCCAGATATTATTTCAAAAGATAGATAGAGAATTTGGCTCAAGAGATACGGCTAAACTGCCGACAGGCAGTAAAGGAAACATTAGTATTTTTAAAGATAAATTTGTAAAAGCTATGGACGATGATTTTAATACTCCTCAAGCCTTAGGGGTATTATTTGATATGGTAACTGAATGTAATAAAATATTTGATAGCGATAAAAGATTTATACTTAGAACAGCTATGGAAACTATAATCGAGTTAGCAAATATTTTTGGTTTGTCTTTCGGGGAGATTAAAGAAGAAAAATCTGATAACTGGGTTATGACTGCTATAGCTATGCGAGAGCAATTTAGAAAAGATAAAAAATTTAAAGAAGCAGACGAAATTAGAAAAGAGCTAGAAGTTAAGGGTATTATTTTAGAAGATACCAAGGACGGAACAATTCCGCGTAGAAAATAAGCGTATAGGGAAAAGTGTATAGGGAAACGGTCCCTATTCTCACTATGAAAGGTAAATTCATTACATTTGAAGGTTCAGAGGGCTGCGGCAAGAGCACCCAGTCAGCCATGCTTTATGAGTATCTTAAAGCCAAGGGTAAGCGCGTCATTTACCTGCGCGAGCCCGGCGCTACCAAAATCAGCGAGAAGATCCGCGATATTCTCCTGGATGCTAAAAATCAAGCCATATCTGTGCAATGCGAGATGCTTCTTTACATGGCTGCCCGGGCGCAGATCGTCGCTGAGCTGATTGAGCCGGCGCTTAAAAAAGGAGTAATGGTTATCTGCGACAGGTTCCTGGATTCCACGCTTGCTTATCAGGGTTATGGTTTAGGTATGAGTATTGCTCTGATCAGAAAGGTCGGAGCATTTACCACCCGCGGCATAACCCCGGACATAACTTTCTTTTTGGATCTTGCGGTTAAGCACGGGCTCAGACACCGCCAGGCAAATCTGGACCGTATTGAGATGCGCTCGGTTAACTATCATTTACGCGTGCGCAGGGGTTATCTGAAGTTAGCTAAACAAGAGCCAAAACGGATCAAGGTTGTGAAGGTAGAAAAAGATAAATATAAAACCCAAGGCGCAATCAGAAAACTGGTAGAAAAATATGTCCTTTAGCGCAATCAAGGGCCAGGATAGGCCGGTAGAGATTATTAAGAGCTATATAAAGAATGCGCGGATGGAGGGAGGATATTTATTCGTTGGCCCTGAAGGCATAGGAAAAAAAATGGCTGCTTTGGCCTTAGCCAAGACCTTGAATTGCCTGGAAGCCAAAACCGACGCTTGCGGCCATTGCGCTTCCTGCTTGAAAATAGAAAATGGCCAGCATCCGGATGTGCGTGTAATTTCAGGAGGGGAGGCGCAGCTAAAAATAGAGGCTATCCGGCAGTTGCAGAAGGATATAAATCTTAAGGCCTATGAAGGGATTTTCAAGGTTTACATCATTGATAATGCCCATACCTTATCTGCCGAAGCAGGGAACTGCTTATTAAAGATCCTGGAGGAGCCTCCTAAGAAGAGCCTGATTATCCTGGTCAGCGATAAGCCGAGCCTGCTTTTTAAGACGATTATTTCCCGGTGCAAGATTTTAAAATTCCTACCGCTAAAAAGAGAGGCCCTGGAAGAAGTTTTGAAAAAAGAATATAAGCTGGACGTTCAATTCGCGCATTTCCTGGCCTATTTTTCTGAAGGCAGGCTGGGCCGGGCCTTAAAGTTAAAAGACGGCGGGATACTGGCTAAGAAAAACAACCTCATTGATAGATTTGTCCTTAGCCCCCGTCCGGATATGGAGAGCCTGGCGCAGCAGGATAAGGAAGATGTGCGTTTTTCTTTAAACTTACTGGCTGCCTGGTTCAGGGACATTTATTTACTGAAAGTCGGCCTGGCGGAGCAGGAGATTATCAATACTGACCGCCGGGAGGAATTAACGCATTCGGCCAGGGTTTTTTCGTTTTTTGATTTAGAGACAATTTTTACAAACCTGTCTACGGCCATAGCCTGTTTAGAAAAGAATGTCAACACGCGATTATTGCTGTTTAACCTGAGGATGGAATTATGGAAAGCTTAATTTTTGTGCGCTTGAGGGATTCCGGCCAGGTTTATCCCTATAATAGCGGCGGGCTTAAAGTCAAAGAAGGGGATTATGTAGTTGTTGAGCATGACCGCGGCCAGGATTATGGACAGGTAGTTACGTCCGGCGAAGTTGCTTGCGTTAAAGATAACGCCGCTGGGCAGGCAGGCCCGTCTGCCGGCCAAGTAGGTAAGGAGCCGCCTAAGAGGATATTGCGTCTGGCTAAAGACACGGATATCCGGCAGATCGAAGAGAACCGCCTAAAGGCAAAAGAAGTTTTTAATTCCTGCGTGAAAAAGATAGAAGAGCATAAACTGGATATGAAGCTTGTCCAGGCCGAATATTCCTTTGACCGTTCAAAAATAGTATTTTATTTCACGGCTAACGGTAGAGTAGATTTCAGGAATTTGGTAAAGGACCTGGCTAAGATTTTTAAGGCCAGGATTGAATTAAGGCAGATTGGCGTGCGCGACGAAGCCAGGCTTTTTGGCGGATTCGGGCCGTGCGGCAGAGAACTCTGTTGTGCCCGCTTTTTAAAAGATTTTGAGCCGGTGACCATTAAAATGGCTAAGGAAGAAGGCCTGCCTTTAAACCCGCCGAAAATCTCCGGGATTTGCGGAAGGCTGATGTGCTGCCTTTCGTTTGAATATGAAAGTTATAAATTGCTTTCTAAAGGTCTTCCCCGCGAAGGAGAACACGTGCATACGCCGCAGGGAAAGGGTAAGGTTATGAGTATTAATGTATTTAAGCGCACTGCCTCAGTGCAGCTGGAAGACGGGACATGGATAACGGTAAGTTATAAGGATAAAGAGCATGGGAAATAAATTTTACCTGACTACGCCTCTTTATTACGTAAACGCTTCGCCGCATATCGGGCACTCCTATACTACGATTGCCGCGGACACCTTAGCCCGCCATATGCGTAGGGTTATAGGTGAGGATAAAGTCTGGTTTCTTACCGGTACCGACGAGCACGGCCAGAAGATCCAGCGCGCCGCGGAAGCGGCAAAATTAAGCCCGCAGGATTTCGCGGATAAGACGAGCCTGCAATTTAAAGGCCTCTGGCAAAAACTCGATATTTCTTATAATGATTTTATCCGCACTAGCCAAGAGCGGCACATTAAAACCGTGCAGAAGGTTTTAGATATACTCTATAAAAAGGGGGATATCTATGAAGGTAAATATGAGGGCTTGTATTGCACGCCCTGTGAAACATTCTGGCTGGAATCGCAGGCGCCGGAAGGAAAGTGCCCGGATTGCCAGAGGCCGGTAGAAAAAATTACCGAGACAAATTATTTTTTTAAGCTGGCTAAATACCAGGAATGGCTGTTAGGCTATTTGAATAATAACCGGGATTTTATCAAGCCTTCCAGCCGGTATGAAGAGACCTTAAGTTTTCTAGAATTAAATAAATTGAATGATTTATGTATTTCCCGGCCCAAAGAACGTTTAAGCTGGGGCATACCTTTGCCATTCGCTCCGGGTCATGTTACCTATGTCTGGTTTGACGCGCTCATTAATTATATAAGCGCCGTAGGAGAGTTTGACGAAAACGATAAATATCAATCCCCATGGTGGCCTGCGGACCTGCATTTAATGGCCAAGGACATATTACGGCAGCATACGGTATATTGGCCGATTATGCTGCATGCTTTGGGTGTCGGGCTCCCGCAAAAAGTATTTGCGCACGGCTGGTGGCTGATCAATGAAGATAAGATGTCCAAGTCTAAGGGTAATGTGGTTAACCCGCTGGAGATGATCAAAAAATACGGACTTGACGCTTACCGGTATTTTCTTTTACGGGACGTGCCTTTTGGCCTGGATGGGAATTTTTCGGAAAGCGCGATCATTAAGCGTTATAACAGCGATTTAGCCAATGACCTGGGCAACCTGGTCTATAGGACTTTGACTATGGTTGAAAAATATTTTGCGGGTAATATCCCGGATGTTGATTTAAGCGAGCATAACGGCGATCGGCAGGTTGCCGGCATAACGGCTAAGATTGAAAATTTAAAGCCGTTGGTTTATGCAGCACTGAATAACCAGGATTTTAGCCGCGCTTTAGAAAGTATCTGGGAACTGATTGGAGTGGCGAATAAATATGTTGAAGATACCAAGCCCTGGAACCTGGAAAAAGGAAAAAAAGAAGAGGAGCTTAAGAAATTTATCCGTATATTAGTAGAGGTAATTCGGAAGGTCGGCGAAGAATTAGAAGCATTTATGCCCCAGACAGCTGCTTTAATCAGAGAACAGATCGGGAGCAGCGCAATAAAGAAAGGTTCTCCCTTATTTCCCCGCATATGTTAGTTGATACGCATTGCCACTTGGATTTTCCCGTATTTGACCAGGATAGAGATGAAGTTTTAAGCCGCGCCAAGGCCCAGGGCGTAGATTATATGATTAATATCGGCTCAAGCCTGGAAGGCTCAAGAAGGTCGGTTGAGCTGGCTCAAAAATACGGGCCGGTCTATGCGGCAGTCGGTATCCATCCCCATGAAGCGGATGATTTTAGCTGGGAGATAGAAAAAGAAATAAAGGAGCTGGCCAAAAAGAACAAAGTCGTGGCTATCGGCGAGATTGGCCTGGATTATTTTAAGGGCTATTCCCAGAAAGAAAACCAGCTTCCTTTATTTTCAACTTTAATTAAACTAGCCAAAGAGTCAAACCTGCCGTTAGTCATACATACAAGAGAAGCCCAGGCAGATACTTTAAGGATTTTGAAAGAAGCGCTGCCGGTAAGGGGAGTAGTGCATTGTTTTTCCGGGGATAAGGGATTTTTAAAGGAATGCCTGGATTTAGGCTTTTTGGTTTCCTTTACCTGTAATGTTACCTATAAGAAAGCGGATACCTTAAGGGAGATAATTAAGTCTGTTCCGCTAGTAAGCCTATTACTTGAAACAGATGCCCCGTATTTAGCTCCGGAAGGCTTGCGCGGCAAAAGGAATGAGCCGGCCCAGGTCCGGCCGTTGGCCGAACTGGTCGCCGGACTTAAAGGCTTAAAATTTGAAGAATTAGCCAGAGTTACCACGGAGAATGCCAGGAGGTTTTTCAATTTTTAAATGGACGCACAGGTAAGTATTATAAAATGCGCTGATTATACCCCAAAACTTGTCGAAGTCAGCGTAAGAAAGGCCATCGGGCTAATCGGCGGTATAGCCCGTTTTGTTAAACCGGGCGCAAGAGTATTGGTCAAGCCGAATATGCTTATGGCCAAGGAGCCGGAGTGCGGGATCGATACTCATCCGGAAGTGGTGCGTCAGGTAATCCGGGTATTAAAAGATATCAATTGCCATATTTTTGTCGGCGATAGCCCGAACGTGTGGGGTGGCGAAATTGAAAACGTGGATGAAGTTTACCGCCGCTCAGGCATATTAAAGGTTTGCCAGGAAGAAAAAGTAGCGCTGGTTAAATTTGACAAAAGGCGCATGCGTCAAAAATTCCCTTTAACTACCTGGTTAGACCATTGCGATTACTTAGTCAGTATACCAAAGTTTAAAACCCACGGGCTCACGCTTTTGACGGGGGCAGTAAAGAACCTTTTTGGTTTGGTTACCGGGACCTTTAAAACAGAACTGCACAAAAATTATTTTCAGATTGAAGAATTTTCAAAAATTATGGCGGATATTTACGCCGAGGCCAGGCCCGCCTTGACCATTATCGACGGAATCGTGGCTATGGAAGGGGATGGCCCGGCAACCGGCGGAAAGCTGCGCAACCTAGGATTACTGCTGGCGGGGAGCGATTGCGTAGCGCTGGATAGCGTAATGGCTAAAATAATGGGAGTTAAACCTTTTGATGTCTGGAGTATCCGGGAGGCTAGCCAAAGGGGATTGGGGGTGGCTGATCTAGCTGCTATAAAAATTCTGGGTGAAAGACCGGAGGATTTAAAGGTAAAACCTTTTTTACTTCCGACATCAACGTTCCCGGTAAAGAAATTTCCCAGGCTGGTAATTAACCTGGTTAAACGTTTGATTAAGTATTACCCTTATTCCGTGCGGAATAATTGCACCAGGTGTTTTGCCTGTGTTAAAATATGCCCGAATAAATGTATTAGTATGCGGCAAGAGGGGATAGTTTTTGATTATAGAAAGTGTATTGCCTGTTTCTGCTGCCAGGAGGCATGCCCTTCGGCAGCAATTGGAATCAAGAAGAGCCTGTTTGCCAAAATTATAGGATTATGAAAATAACTACTATTGAGTGGAAGAATAATAAGATTAAGTTTATTGACCAGACAAAACTACCCCAGAAGTTAGAATATATTTATATAGATAAATTAAATGATTTATGGCAGGCGATTAAAATGCTGAAAGTACGCGGAGCTCCGGCCTTAGGAGCGGCAGCCGCATTAGGCGTATATCTGGGGATTAAAGACGTTAAGGCAAAAGATTTTAACGCGTTTATCCGGGCATTGGATAAAGCGGCCAGGTATATCGCCGGTTCCCGGCCCACCGCCAGGAACCTTTTTTGGGGCCTGGAAAGAGCGCGCAGAGTTGCGCAGAAAAATAAGGATAAGAGCTTACTTACGCTTAAAAAATTAATCCTTAAGGAGGCGCGTAAGATTATTGCGGAAGACAGGCTTAACTGCCGCAGGCTTGCCGGTTACGGAAGCAAGTTGATTAGAGACAAGGATACTATCCTGACTATTTGTAATGCGGGCATACTGGCGACTATTGATTACGGCACAGCTTTAGGCGTTATTTATCGCGCTAAAGAAGAAGGCAAGGGGATAAAAGTTTTTGCCTGTGAGACAAGGCCTTTATTGCAGGGCTCGCGCCTGAGCGCCTGGGAACTTAAGAAGAGAGGTATTGATGTAACGGTTATCTGCGATAATATGGCGGCTTCCCTCATGCAGCAGGGCAAAATCAATAAAGTCATTGCCGGCGCTGACCGGATTGCCGCAAACGGCGATACAGCTAATAAGATCGGGACTTATAGCCTGGCAGTTTTAAGCAAATACCACAATATTCCTTTTTATATCGCCGCTCCGGCTTCCACTTTTGATTTTAACGTTCAAAGCGGTAAAGATATTCCGATTGAAGAGCGTAACAGCCGGGAAGTCAGCGAATTGTTGTTTAGAAAGAGGGTTGCGCCGGCAGGGGTAAAAGTTTTTAACCCCGCCTTTGACGTAACACCGCATAATTTAATCAGCGCGATTATCACGGATAAAGGGGTTATCCTTCAGCCGTACAGGGAAAACATTAAAAGAACGTTGGGCCAGGTTTTGAGGAAAAGATGAGGCGCCTAAAAGATATAGGAGAGTTTGGCCTGATAGAGAGGTTCCGGAAATCGATCCGGACAGATCCTTCGGTGATAAAAGCAAGCGGCGATGACTGCGCGGTCTTAAAGCTGGATAAATTAAATTATCAGCTCTTTACCTGCGATATGCTCGCAGAAGATGTGGATTTTACCTTAAAAGACAAGCCCTATCTTATCGGCAGAAAGGCGATTGCCGTATCGCTCAGCGATATTGCCGCCTGCGCGGGCCAGGGGCGCTATTGCGTTATTTCTTTGGGGCTGCCTAAAGATACTCCGCTTAAATTTGCGGATGAACTTTTTAAGGGAATGCGGGATATTTCCCGTAAATACAAGGTTAATATTGTCGGTGGAGACTTAAGCCGTAGTAATAAAATCATTATAGACGTGAGTATGCTCGGCCAGGTAGAGAAGAAGCGCCTGGTTTTAAGGGAGAGGGCGCGCCCTGGTGATATTATCTTTATGACCGGAGAGCTCCAAGGGCCTGCTTCAGATAAACATCTTAAATTCACCCCGCGCGTAGAAGAGGCCAGGTTCCTGGCCCGTAATTTTAAGATCAACGCCATGATTGATATCTCCGATGGATTAGTCCAGGATCTGCGGCATATATTAAACAAGAGCGCGGTAGGAGCGGTAATCTATGAAGATTTGATTCCTTTGAGCAAAGGGGTGCGGAATTTATCCGCCGCCCTGAATAGCGGAGAGGAGTTTGAACTTCTTTTTACGCTTTCCCGGCGGGAGGCCCAAAAGTTATTAGCAAGAAAAGTAGCTGAATTTAAACCCATCGGCGAAATAAGAATGAAGCAATATGGTTTTAAATTAATGGACAAAAAAGAGCAATTGATAAATATCACTCCGAAAGGGTTCAGACATTTTTAAATGCAGATAATTTCTCAATCAGTTAAGGATACCTTAAATTTAGGCAGGTTGCTCGCCGGGCATCTTCAGGCCGGGGACATCATTTGCCTGGAAGGGGAACTTGGCTCCGGCAAAACCGTATTCACCAAAGGTATTGCCGAGGGCCTAGGCGTAAATAAAGCTAAGGTCACCAGCTCTTCGTTTATTCTCATCCGAGGGCACCTGGAAGGCAGGGTCCCTCTTTACCACTTTGACCTTTACCGGCTCAAAGACCCGGGCGATATAGCTGCTGTCGGGTATGAAGAGTACTTTTACGACGAAGGCGTTGCGGTTATTGAATGGGCACAAAAGTTAGATTATCTTATGCCTAAAGAACATCTTATGGTAGAATTATCCTATCGTGGAAAAAATAAGAGAATGCTTAAATTTTCCGCAAGCGCGGCGCGTTATAAAAAAATTATTCAGGGAATTAAATGAAAATACTGGCTATTGATACCGCAACAAAGTTTTTGTCGCTGGGTATTTATAACGATGGAGCGGTCTATGAATATAATCTGGAGGTAGGGCCGAAATTATCGTCGCTTTTAACCGTTAGCATTAAGAGGGCTCTGGATGCTTTAGGGCTGGGGATAAACGATTTAGATTATTTTGCCTGCGGCCTGGGGCCCGGTTCTTTTACCGGGATGCGCGTGGGCTTAAGCGCGATGAAGGGGTTAAGCTGGTTAACCCATAAGCCGTTAATCGGAATATCTACGCTGGATACCCTGGCGATGAACGCGGGAGCCGATGCCAGGATGCTCATCCCTGTTGTTGACGCCAAAAGAAGCCTTATCTACTCCTGTTTTTACCGGAATACGGGTAATGGCCTTAAGAAATTATCTCCTTACATGCTCGTTTCAAAAGAAGAGTTACTGAAAAAGATAAAATCTCCGGCCCTACTCTTCGGGGACGCGCTGGATTTATACCGGGAGGATATTTTAAAAAATACCGCGGGCCTTGTCTTTGCGGATAAAGACCGGTGGTATCCCAAGGCCCATAATATCATTAAGCTGGCCTTAGTCCGGATTAAAAATAAAAAATTCGATATTCTTTCTGAGGTTGACCCGATTTATCTTTACCCTAAGGAATGCCAGGTTAAAAAAAGTCAAAAGCCAAAATTAAGAAGTAAAAATTAATATGCCTACTGCCAAACATATCGGATACCGGCCGACCTGGGCCGAGATTAACCTGAATAACCTTGAACATAACTTCTTGCGGATAAAGGAGAGGATTAGTTGCGGCACTAAGATTTTAGTTACCGTCAAAGCAGACGCTTATGGTCATGGTTTAATTCCTACCTCTGAGAAGCTGGAGAGTTGCGGGGTAGATTTTCTGGGGGTTGCTTCAATAGACGAGGGGATAGCCTTAAGAAAGGCCGGTATCAAGAGCCCTATATTGGTCTTGGGTCTAATCCTTAAAGACCACCTCTCGCCGCTTTTTGAATACGACCTCACTATTTCTGTTTGCGACGAAGAACTGAGCGCAGCTTTAAATAACAAGGCCCGGTTGCTCCGCAAGAAAGCCAAAGTGCATATCAAGGTAGACACCGGGATGGGCCGCATCGGTATCTTGCATTATGACGCGCACAAGCTGGTCAGGAAGATTTATGGATTCAAACATATAAAAGTAGAAGGTATTTTTACGCATTTTGCTTTTGCCGATATAAATAAGAAGTTTACTTTTTACCAGATAGATTTATTCGATGCGCTCATCCAGAGATTAGCCGCAGAGGGGATAGCTATACCCCTGGTCCATGCCGCTAACAGTATGGGTATCCTTAATTATCGCCATAGCCATTTTAATATGGTCCGGCCGGGCCTGGTCATCTACGGCCTTTACCCAAAAGGAAATTTAAAAATAAGCCTTAAACCGGTTTTGAGCTTAAAGACTAAAGTAATCTTTGTTAAAAATGTTCCCGCCGGATGCGGCATAAGTTATGGGCATGAGTATGTTACGCCCAGGCCTACCAGGGTTGTTACTCTACCCATCGGCTACGGGGATGGTTACCCGCGTAACCTTTCTAATAAGGCTCCTGTTTTAATCGGGGGAAAGCGCTTTAGGATCTGCGGCAGGATATGTATGGACCAGATTATGGTGGATGTCGGCAAGGCCGCGGTAAAAATAGGCGACGAAGCAGTTTTAATCGGTGCGCAGGGTAAAAATATGATTACAACCGAGGAGCTAGCCGACCTTTCTAAAACTATTCCCTACGAGATTGTTTGTGGTTTAGGCAGCCGTATCCCGAGAGTTTCTGTCTTTTAAGGAAGGTGGCTAATTAAATAAACGCTGAAAGCCAGAGCAACGATGTGAGTCGAGGATACCGCGATAATAGGAGGAAGCATCCCGCCGCGTCCCAGAGCGATGCATACCGCGTCAAATATATAATATAAAAATCCCACGATAATCGCAATACCGATAGAAGAGAGCCCGGTAGCGCGTTTTTGGATCATTAGCGAGAAGGGTATCCCTAATAAAATAATAACCAGGCTGGAAAAGGGAGAAACAAACTTTTGATACAGGTCCAGCTTCAAATTGCGGATTACCGTGGTCGCTCCGCTCTTGGATAATTTCCAGATATAATTATCCAGTTGAGCTATCGTCATATTTTCCGGCCGCTGCCTCTGGGCGAGGAAATCCTGCGGCGTTTCCGGTATGTTCATTATTTCTTCTTCCAGATACAACGGCTCTCCGACAATCTGGCCGTTGTGGTCAAAATCATAAGTAATGGACTGGTAAAATCTCCAGAGCCCATCCTCATAAATACCTTTATTGGCGACAATTTTACGGGTGAGATTCTGTTTTTCATCCTGCTCGAGTATAATCACGCCGTCCATGGTCGCGGTAGAGGGGTAGAACCTATCAATAAAGAAGAGCCTGTTCTTTAAGCCATACATGGAAAGGTTGATTAACGACTCTTTCTTTTTTTCTTTTTTACCCTTCTTACCTTCATCCATTTTGGCCTGGATCTTCTGGATCGCTAACATTGCGCCGGGGGCAAAACGGTCATTAATCCAGAAAACGAATAAGCTTATGATTATGCCTAAGATGATCACGGTCTTGGTAATGTAAAAGATACTCAGGCCTGATGCGCGCATGGCGATTACTTCATTATCGTGGTTTAGTTTACTGAAGGTATAAAGCGTGCTCAGGAGGCAGGCAAAGGGCGCTACCTGGACAAACATAATCGGCAGGTTAGTTAAGTAAAACTGGATAAGCAGGGTGTAATGGACCTGGTTTTTGAGGATATCCTCAAGCCGCGATAAAACGTCAATAATCACATACATAAAAAGGAAGACGAATATGCAGGAGATAAAGGTAGAGACTATGGATTTTAAGATATAACGGTCTAAGATACGCATAATTTAAAGGTTAGGAATGAACCCAGTATTCCGAATAATATATTGGGGATCCACATCGTGACAGCCGGGCTGATAAAGCCTTCCATGGCTAAGGCCTCGCAGCCGATAAAAAGAGGATAGTAGACCACGATGATCAGTATGGCAATTCCGATATTGATGGATTTTTCCCTGCGCCGGGTAATGATGGCCAGGGGCGCGCCCATCAATACAAAGATAAAACAGGAGAAGGCCAGGGCTAATTTTTCGTGTATCTCGGTAACTAGCGGCGCGGGATTGATATTCTCCTTTTTTAATTTCGCGATTTCCGTATCTAATTCCCGGATAGTCATTTCCTTGTATTTTTTTTCGATATTCTGTTTCTTCTGCGCGTCCGCCAGGTCCAGATTCATAAAATAAGTCCGGAAATTCAATTTATAAAAGTTGGTAGGATTGCTGGGGTCGGGTTCATCGCTTGTCCCGTCCATTAGCTTGAGCTTGACTGTGTTATTTTCCGGGACAGCGATAAATTCGCCGCTCTTAGCGACGATCGTGCGCGTCGGCCGGTCGTCTCCCTGAGGTTCATATATGCGCACATTTATCAGTTTATTCAATTTCTGGTCTACCTTATAGATGAAGAGTATATATTTCTGGAAGGAATTGATAAAGACCCCTTCTTCAAAGGCGGCGGTAGGGTTTTTCACGCCTATTTCAATCAGGGTCTTACGGTAGGCGTAGTGCGCGTAGGAGGCAGCCCGGTCATTGAACAGAGCCAAAGCTAAGCTCAAAATCAGCCCGAGGGTAAGTAACGGCAGTATAAGTTGAAAAAGATTTATGCCGCTGGCCCTGATGGCGATAATTTCGTTATCGCTGGATAACCTGCCCAGGGACATGAGCACGGCGACCAGAATGGAGATGGGTAAGGCGTAGGTCAAAATATAAGGGGCCATCAGCACAAATATCTTTAATACGCTAAAGATATCTACGCCCTTATTGATGACCAGGTCGGCTATTTTTTTCAGGTTACCCACGACGACCATTACAAAGCTCAAAAGACCCAGGGTCATCAGGAACGGCCCGGTAAATTCCCTTAACAGGTAACTGCGCAGTATTTTCATATTTTAATTAGCCAGGGTCAATACAAATACTATATTTGCTCCGGCACTTTTTAAGGCCGCGGCAGCCGCCGAAGAAGTCGCCCCGGTTGTCAGAACATCGTCAACGATAAGCACATTCTTATCTTTCAGGTCAATATCTTTGGCTACGTTAAAACTATTCTCTACGTTTAGAAAGCGTCGGTCATTAGCCAGTCCTGTCTGGGTTTGCGTAAGGCGCTCCCGCCTAAGCAGGTTGTTTTTTAAGCCTTTATTGAATTCGAAAGCAACGTGCCTGCCTAAAACTTCTGCCTGGTTGAATTCTCTTTCGCGCTCCCTGGCTTTATGCAGGGGCATGGGAATTATAAAATCCATATATTCGATAGGAAAGTCGTACTCCCGGATAAAGTCCGTCATCATTTTGCTTAGAGGCTGAGCCAGGTGCGTTTTACCTTTATACTTAAACTCATGGATTAATTCTTTGAGTACGCCTTCATATAGGCAAGGGCTAAAGGCCCGGTCAAAACGTAATTTATTCCTCAGGCAAGCCGGACAGATATTCTTGTGCCGGTTATTCTTTTCCAGGTGCCTGCCGCAGCTATGGCAGAACGGCGGAGTATTTTTTTTGATCTTAAGCCGGCACCGACTGCAAATATATTCATCCGCAAGGTGCGGCTCAAGCCTGGTTTTGCAGCCCAGGCATATTTTAGGATAAGCGATATTCTTTAATACCCGGACAAAACGGCGCAACATGGACATATGATA
>JAQTPA010000004.1 GCA_028713155.1 Candidatus Omnitrophota bacterium
TGAGGTTCCAAATTGGAACCTCAAGTTCAAGGTCACAATTTGTGACCTTGAAACGAAGTATCTAAGCTAAAAAAGAACAAGAGTCAGGGTTTGCTGCGTTACTTCCGCAGTCTCCTGGCTCTCGTATTAAAGTATACACTATTGGATTTCATTTACAAGGGGAGAGTGTCGCGTCTGCCCTGTCTTGTTTCTCGCCGGGCCGCACGATTTTCCCCTATCAATTTATGCTTAGGTTATGCCTCTTTGGGTTGTTTTATTACTGGTATTACGTTAGGGATTTTGGGTTTTTTGATTGATAATAAATTCTTTAATTCAAGGTAACCTTTAAGTAATAAAAATAAAAGCAGGACGCTCTATAGAGAACTAGGGAAGCTCCTATGGTTTTTGAATCCCAAGCTTGATACTTTGTGCTTCGCACAAAGTACTGCGCTAGATAAAAACATCTGGTGCTTGAAAGGGCTTGGGATTTTTGGTTAATCGGAGTATAATTATTTTAAATCTGAAAGAATGTAGTCGTTGTGCGTAACTATACACAAGTTAAATAATTATGAAACAAATATTTATTTTTATAGGCGTGGTATTTATTGCGGTAGTTCCTGCCAGGGCTGCTAGCGTGGGGAGCCCGGGAGCACAAGGAAAAGGTAAGCTTGCCGTAGAAGCCGAATGGTCTTATATATTTAATACGGACTTAGATTTTAAAAAAGCGAGCCGGCCTGCCGGACACGCTACTGATCAGCCATTAAATTTCAAGATAACCAGGGGACGTAATTCCGTAGCCAAAATTTCTTACGGATTATTTGATTTTCTGGATGTATATTTAAAAGTAGGATCTGCCAATTATAATTTCAAGGGTGATGTTTACGTTGGGGGTACAAAAACTGTCGAAGAAAATCTGTCATCCAAAGATTCTTTTCTCTACGGTTTAGGTTTTAAATTTGCCCGGGAATTAAAGAAAGGCTGGATCGTTGGTTGTGACGTGCAGTATCTTACAACCGATCTGAATTTAAATTTTAGTGCTACTAATTTGGGTACCGGGGCAGTTGCTAGCGCGAAATATACTAATTGCAGGATACAAGAGTGGCATGTAGCGCCTTATATCGCTAAGAAGATCGCCAACTTTACTCCATATCTAGGCGCAAGATATTCTGATTTAAGGTTGGATCAGAGTAGCCCTAATGACCTAAATCGGTGGAACAATTTAGTATTTAATGCCGTTTATAATGTCGGTGTATTTACGGGAATGGATTGGAATCTTGGAGATGGTTTTAAATTGAACGTAGAAGGCAGGTTTATAGACGAAACGGCAGTAAGCGTTGGCGTAGCATATAGATTCTAGAGCAAATAATCAGACATTTTTCCTCAATTCCAAGCTCGATACTTTGTGCTTTGCACAAAGTACTGCGCTAGATAAAACATCTGGTGCTTGAAATGGCTTGGGATTTTTGGTTAGTGGAGATATAATATAAATAAAGGAGAAAGCAACTATATGAAAAGAATATTTCGTAATCTGGGAATTTTAGTTGTTTTAATAGCGCTTGTTTTTTTAATCTATGCGCTGACGGCAAATAATAAAACTGTCCTTTCCAAAGACGGCGTAAGGATTGCTTATTCCGTCTATGGCAAAGGGGAGCCGGCGCTGGTTTTTGTGCATGGCTGGTGCGGAAGCCGCGCTGTCTGGTATAAGCAGATACCGTATTTTGCTAAAAAATACAAAGTAGTAGCTTTGGACTTGGCAGGACACGGTGTGTCCGGCCGCCAAAGAAAGGCTTATACTCAAGAAGCCTTTGGCGAGGATGTAGCCGCGGTGGTGAATGTGGCAGGAGCGGATAAGGTCATCCTTATAGGCCACTCCATGTCAGGCACAATAATATTGGAGGCCAACCGGCTTCTTAAAGGCAAGGTAATCGGCCTTATTGCCGTTGACACCCTGGAGAATTTTGAGTATATGGCTACTCCGGAAGATAGAATAAAATACATTGAGCCTTTGAAAAAGGATTTTGTAAAGAATTCCGCACCGTTTATGAGGAATATGTTCACTAAGAACGCTGACCCCAAGCTGGTTGAGCTAGTAGTTAGAAATGTCTCCCGGTCTAACCCGGAAATTGCCATCAATACCATGGAGTATTATTTTGATACCCCGGTTATCCCGCTTTTAGCTGATGTGGATGTCCCGTTGTGGTGCTTGAATGCCGACCTGTGGCAGAGTTACCCGGAGATAAATAGCAGGTACCTGAAGTCTTATCATCTGAGAGTGATGCCGGGAGTGGGGCATTTCCTGATGGTTGAGGCTCCTGATGAGTTCAACAGGCAGCTGGAGGATATTATTATTCAGATTAATGGAAAATAGATAGAATTTTGGGATACTTTGTGCTTCGCACAAAGTACTGCGCTAGATAAAAGATTAAGGTGCTTGTTTTTTGTTTGTGGCGGTATAATAATAAAAAAGGAAGGTGACATATGGTGAGAATAGGAATAATCGCACTTTTAATAGCTTTTGTAATTACGGGGGTATGTTTGGCAGATGAGCTTAAAGGGAAAGTCACTGCTGTGGATGAAGCGCAAAAGACACTGCAAATTTCCGGTGTGGTAATACAGGCAGCCGATGCCTGGATAGAAAATGAGCAGGATTATCCGCTTAGCCTGAAAGAGATCGCAGCAGGGGATTATATTGAAGTAGACGGTAAATTCACCGGTTTATCCGAGATGAAAGCAAAAAAGATTGACCGCAAGAAGCCTGAATCTGGAGTTGTAAAAGGCAAGGTAACGTCAATAGATATCCAAAAAAGAGAAATTGTTCTTAGCGGTATTACCATAAAGCTTCCGGCCGATGCCTGGTTAGAGGGCCCTAACCGCGTTAAAATACCGCTGGAATTATTTGCTCCCGGATATAAAGTGCAATGCAAGGGAGATTGGACAGGGCCTTGCGAATTGACAGCTTTTAAGGTGAGCGTGGATTAATGTTATTTTTCGAACTTTAACCCCGGGAAATTCTCATCTAAATACTTCTGCGCGTCAATAGCAGTTTTGGGCGCGTCTTTAACCGGGTAGCATTGTATCTTTAAGGTTATATTAGGCCGGACAATATTCTGGGGCCCTACGAAATCGGTTGAAGAAGGAATCTGTTTTGAGCTGGCGCGGGGAGCGTCTTTTATCTGGCAGATATCCGATTGATCGGATTTTGTTAATACCTCAAAGTGGGTATATCCTTTGGTCAAGGTGATCTCGCAGGCGCGCTGCATAGCCAGTTTTTCAGCTTCGCTTTGATCCATATAAGCATTGCCGCAGAAGGCCACGCTATAGGATGATTTAGAGATAGCTTCAGTCACAAATGACCTCTTTTCACTCTGCATCATAAACCCCGAACATCCGCTCAGTAACACAATAGAACCAGCTGCTACAATATTAAAAATCTTCATAATATTCCTCCTTGTGCACTCATTATACCCTAAAGATACAGGCCGTCAATCTACTAGTAGAGCTTTTTTTCTGTCCTTCTTCATAAACTATATTGACACTATCCTAAACAAGAGTAGAATTTGACTATAGGGAGGCGGAATGACAAGGGGCAAAAGGAGGCCAAGTTGATGCTGATTGAAATCATCGGGATTTTTATAACAGCCATGGGGAGTATGATATTGTTAAACCCTAAAGTAGCGAGAAAGATGCTGGTTTTCTGGCGAAAGGGAAATAATATTTTTTTAGGCGGGCTGATAAAAATAGTATTGGGAGTTATTTTTCTAGGCTTTGCTCCCCGGGCAAAGGTGCCGCAGGTTATATTTGTGCTGGGTATTTTAGCGCTTTTAGGCGGCTTGCTCCTCTTTATTCCAGGCCCGGACAAGGCCAGGGCAATGCTTGGCTGGTGGGATAAGCAGCCGGATAACCTGTTGCGTTTAATTAGTTTAGCAACGCTTGCTTTCGGTATTTTACTTATCTATGCGGCATAGCGGTTTAAGAAAAAGGAGGTGGCAAAATGGCGAAATTTTTTATGTACGGAAAATATTCAAAGGAAGCGATGGAGGGTATCTCTGCCGATAGAACTAATAAGGCTCTTGATGCGATAGCTAAGGCCGGCGGAAAGGTAAATTCCATGTATGCGCTTTTGGGGAAGTATGACATAGTGCTTATTGCGGATTTTCCCGGAGTCGCGGAAGTAATGAAAGCTTCAGTCGCGTTAAATAAGCTGGCGAACATCTCCTTTACCAGTTTTCCCGCAATTACGATAGAGGAATTTGATAAAGTTATGGCGTAAGGAATAGAAGTATAATGGAGATATGATTGCCATAAAAGTTGATAAAAGTACCTGCAAGGGCGATGGGAAATGCGTGGAGATCTGCCCGGCTAAAGTCCTGCGGATGAATGAGAAAGAGCATGTGCCGGAGTTTATACCGGGAGGCCCGGAGCTGTGCATTAACTGCGGCCATTGTTTTGCGTTTTGCCCGGTTGGCTCTCTAGAGTTATCTACGATGAAGGTTAAGGATTCAGTGCGGCTCGACCACGCTAAATTACCGACGCAGGAACAGGTAGAGTTACTCTTAAAAGCCCGGCGTTCGATGAGGGCCTATAAAGACGAACCAGTAGCAAAAGAATCAATAGAGAAACTTTTGGATATCGCCCGATACGCGCCTTCGGGGATTAATCGGCAGCTGGTTAATTGGCTGGTTATCAATAATAAAGAGAAGGTGCATGCGCTTGGCGTTTCTATCGTGAATTGGATGGAAGAGCTTCTAAAAACTAAATCTCCGCTGGCAGAGTCGCTGCATTTTGACCGTCTGGTTGAATCCTGGAAAGACGGAGAGGATAGGATTTGCCGGTCCGCGCCTTGCGTTGTTATAGCTTATGGCCTTAAAGATGACCCGATGGTCCCGCAATCCTGCACGATTTCTGCGACTTACCTGGAATTAGCAGCCTTTGGTTTTGGCCTCGGCGCCTGCTGGGCCGGATATGTGCAAATGGCGGTGAATATGTCGGAAAATGCCGGCAAACTTATTGGCCTATCCAGAAGAGCAACAGCCGGCGCAGCAATGATGCTGGGGTATTCTAAGTATCGCTATAGCCGGATACCTTCTAGAAATACAGCGAAGATTATCTGGAAATAAGAAAGTATAATATATTTATGGACGAAGTAGCGTATTTACGAAAACAGGAAGAAGAGCAGGCCAGGTATGAGGCCCTCTGCAGGAGGTGCGGAGCCTGTTGCGGCGCTTTTGACGGAGACCCTTGTGAGCACTTAAAGAAGAATGAATCCGGGGAATTTTTTTGCCCTATTTATGACCATAGGATAGGGATGCATAAAACAGTCTCCGGGAAACAATTTGCCTGTGTCCCTATAAGAGATCTTCGGCCGAATTTACCTTTAAGAAGTTGTGTTTATTTCTCTTATCTCAAAGAAGAGGGCATATAAAAAATAGGGGAAGGAGGGTGAGATGGAAAAGAAGAATACCTGCGCGTGTAATGCGATTCTGTGGGGTATCGGGATATTGTTGCTTTTAGCAGCAGCTTTTGACGTCCTGCCGCTGTCAGACAATCTGGTCATATTTCTTGCTGTCGCCTGTTTTATTATCAGTGCGGTAATCAAGAGAATTGCAAGAGGTACGGGTGGCAGTTGCTGTAAATAAGCAATAGGCTATTTACGCCAATCCCAAGCTCGATACTTTGTGCTTCGCACAAAGTACTGCGCTAGATAAAACATCTGGTGCTTGAAATGGCTTGGGATTTTTGGTAAGATTACCTACCTGTCATATTGACAAGTTTTTATATTTTTATGAAATATTATCAAAAACAGGGAGGGGGGCATGGAAAAACTTTACCTTTCGAATACAGACCGCAAAATCGGCGGGGTCTGCGGCGGCCTGGGTGAGTATTTTGAGATAGATTCTACGGTATTCAGGATCTTGTTTATTTTTCTTACTATTATATCATTTGGAATTGGGGTGATCGGTTATCTAGCAGTGTGGATGGTGATTCCCCGAAAACCTAATGGCTAAAATCAAATTAGACTTACACGGTATCTTCAGTAGCGGCCGGGCGATCGAGGCGGAACTCAACCGCGTGATTCAGGAGGCGGTGAGCAAAAAAATAGAGCTGGTGGAAATCATCCCGGGCAAGGGAAGTGGGCAGTTGAAAAAGAGCGTCTTGCGTTTTTTAGGGCAGCCTCAGATTAAAAAGCTATACCGGCGTATCGAAAAAGACGATAAAAATTTCGGCAGGATATTTGTGCATTTCAGGTATTCGGCGTAAGACTAAAGGATGCTGCGGGGTTTTGCGAAATGGCAAAAAATAAGATTTTCTATGCGTATGTATTTTACTTAAGCTTAGCTGTAATTTTTATTCCCGGCTGCGCGTACCTGACTCATTTGGATGAAGTCAGGTTTATGAAGGGCTTAGAGGCCAGTCAGAAAGAGATGCAGGCCGAATTAGACAGGGAGCAAAAGTTATACAACAAGCTAAAAGCCGATATTGATAATGGCCGCCTGGATAAACTAATGCAAAAACGCGCTATTTTCCGTATTTACGGAGAGCCGACTTTATGCAATCCGGCTCAAGGCCAGGGTCAGAGCGGCGTTAAAGAATACTGTATTTACCGTAACCCTGCGGGGGGAGGTTTGCTTACGGAAATAATCCTGCTTAATCTGGATGCCCGGGAGAGGTTATCTTCCTGGGAGGTCCAATAAAATTAAAAGGCGCTTCCGGGGATTTTTTAGGTAACTATGAAAAGAGTCTTTTTGAGCTTTGCGGATGAAGATGTCCAAAAGGTAAAGAGCTTGCTGCCTTTGCTTTATAGCCCGGAGTATGATTTGGATTTCTACGAAGGGTCCTTAGGTATGGATATTGATGCCCAGGGCGCCGATGTTATCAAGCGGGCACTAGGCGAAAAAATCGTAAAATGCAATATTGTTGTTTGCCTTATAGGGGAGAATACGCATACTAGCAAATGGGCGGATTCCCAGCTCCAGAAAAGCCGCAATAAAGGCAATAGGATTATCGCTATGGCTTTAAAAGGAATAGAGAGCGCTGTGTTACCTGCCGTAATCAGGGAAGAAAACCTGACTTTTTATCCCTGGGATCCGCAGCGGTTGAAAAAACTTATAGCTGCAGAGACAGATAAGCTTTTTAATAATTCTTTTTGAAAGCCAGGTATTTTTATTTGATAATTTACGGAAAAAAGTATATAATAAAACAAAGAAAGGAGGGGGTATGGGAAAATTGAATGTGAAAGCATTTGGTTTGGCCTGCGGAGTCCTTTGGGGCGGCAGTATGCTCATCATGGGGTTAGCAGATACGGTTTCTACCTGGGGTGATGCCTGGGGAGAGGTAATGGCGAGCGTTTATTTGGGCTATACGCCGACAATAGCCGGAAGCATAGTCGGAGGCATTTGGGGTTTTGTGGACGCCGGCATAGGAGGTTTGCTACTGGCGTGGTTGTATAATAAATTTTCAAAAGCATAGTAAAATAGTAATTTTAAGGCGCTTGAGGCGGATTTTGCCACAAGCGCCTTTTTTGTAGATTATGTTTGGGTTTTTTGGTTTAAGGGGATATAATTAAGATAATATGGCTAAGAAAATATTGGTACTTTCCGGAAGCCCCAGGAAGAACGGGAATACCAGCTACCTGGTGAAATGGTTTTGCGAAGGCGCTTGCGCTAAAGGAGCGCAGGTTGAAGTAGTGAATACTGCTTTCTTAAGGTATAAGGCAACCGGCTGTATTTCCTGCAGGCAGTGCCAGAAAACAGCTAAATACGAATGCGTCATAGATGATGAGGCAAAACCGGTCCTGGCGAGAATGGCCTTGGTGGATGTAATTGTTATGGCTACTCCGCTGTATTTCTACGCGGCGAGCGCGCAGTTAAAACTGGTAATGGACAGGATGTTCTCGCTTTACAAATGGGACAATAAGGCCGACACAATGGCTACGCCTTTAGAAGGGAAAACCCTGGTTTTACTGGCCAGCGCTTTTGAAGATATCGGGCTGGACACACTGGAGAAGTCGTTTGCCATAACCGCGGATTACTCCGGGATGAAATTTGCTTCGTTGCTTGTGCCTGATGCCGGGGAATCGGGCGACATCGTAAAAGTAAAAGGGGCCCGCAAGAAAGCTATTGCCTTAGGCAGGAAGGTTGCCTGAGGCCGCTTAAAAATATTTAGGATTTTGCAGTTATGGCAGTATAATAATGAAAAAAAGGAGCCAGCTATGAAAAGGAGTATTGCCGTATTTCTGATTTCAGGTTTAATTATTGCGGGATTTGGCCTTTACCGCGTCTGGGCAGATGACTTAGAGGCGCAGGGTTTGTTAGCCCAGGATTTCAGCCAGCAAGCTATGGATAAATTTCAATCTATAAATGATACTGAACTTAATTATGCGGGAATCAACGACCAGGTAGATGGATACGCGCAAAACTTTGCCAAAATCCTGCTTAACGCAGGGGTAAACCAGAAAACAGCCGGTATGATTATGCAGAAGAGCGCGGCTTGGTATGGTCAGGCTTTAGTAGATCTTTTTAACGGTAAACCCTATAACCAGATTATTCAGGATTACTCCTCAAAAATCGCGGATTTATTCAGTCAACAACACCTGAACCTGAATGCCCAGTCAGAAATAGTTGATATGGCCAGCGATAACCTGGAATCGCTCAATACTCTCTTCCGGGGATTAGAAGAATAGGAGGATAATAAATTCCAGAGCGGACTCGCCTTAAACTTCGCCAGCCCAGGTTATGAAAATAAAAACTCTTAAGAGGGTATTTATCCGTTTACTTAAGCTTAACGCCAGCCCGCACGGCATTGCCCTGGGCGTGGCCATAGGTGTTTTTATCGGTGTCCTGCCGGTTTACGGGCTGCATACCGTATTAATGGTCCTGGCGGCTATCCTTATTCCTTCCACCAATAAAATAGCGATATTCATCGGCACCAATATTTCGCTTCTTCCCACTATCCCGCTGATTACCTGGGGAGGTTATGAAATAGGGAGATTTATCCTGATTAAGGATTATCCGGATTTAAGCTGGGCATATTTCAGGCACATGAATTTCCAGATGTTTAAGGATTTCTACTATCCTTTGTTTATCGGGAGTTTTTTCCTGGGGCTTATCCTGGCTGTCCTGTTTTACTTTATCGTTTTTTATATTGTTGCTCAATGGCTCAAGAGGCGTAAGAAATGACTGAAAATCCGCCGGTTACCATCCGGAAGTTTCAGAAAAAAGACCGGGAAGATGTGCGCAGGATATGCTGCAGCACCGGTTTTTTAGGAAGCCCCGTTTCCAATTTTCTTGACGGCGATGAAATATTCGCCGATTGCCTGACGCTTTATTTTACCGACTATGAGCCGGAAGCGTGCTTTGTGGCGGAATGCCAGGGGAAAGTCGTAGGGTATATTACCGGGGCCAAGGACCTGCGCCAGGTCTACCGCAATAATATCCTCTGCCGGATTTTTATAAAAATCATAGCTTCCGCGGCTTTAGGGAAACCAAAAAACAGGCTTTTTATCTGGAATCTGTTAATGAGTTTGCTGAAAAGAGAATTTTCTGATCCGGATTTTTCTAAGGAGTATCCCGCGACTTTACATATTAATATTCAGGATGGGCTGCGCGGTTCTAAGATCGGCGCCGGACTTATTGATGCCTATCTGGGGTATCTCAAAGGGGAAGGGGTGCGGGGAGTGCATTTTGCCACTATGTCTGAGCGGGCAAGTAATTTTTTCAGCAAGCAGCGCTTTAGTCTTCTTTACCGGGGCAAACGTTCATATTTTAGCTATATCCTGCATAAAGGCTTGCCTCTCTACATTTACGGCAAGCGCCTGGCGGAATAATAAACAAAAAACCCCGAAACTCTCTTTCGGGGCTTTCTTGTAGGTGATAGGCCTTATAGCCTGCGCTATCGACCAACCTCCTTATTGAGTAAACGCATAACGAAGTATGCAATATCCTGGATAAAAGTCAAGGGTAAATTTGGTATTTTAGGAAAGCGCTTTCAGAATTATCTTTTTTTTAAGTTGACAGAGGGGAAGGGTAGAGTAAAATAAAGAAAACATGCCCGCAAAACTTTCCTTTAACTATCCTCAAACAGGAACGCTCCGCGTCAAACTAAGCGGTGACTGGCAGATTTATGCCAGTATTCCTTCAGAAAATGAAGTTGTTGCAGAGCTCGCCAGCCATCAAGATACCGCGCAGATCATTTTTGATACTTCAGAAGTAGGCAGTTGGGACAGCGGCCTGGTTTCATTCCTATTTCGTCTTGTCCGGGATTGCGAACATAAAAATATTCAAGTGAGCCATCAAGGCCTGCCGCAGGGAGCAGAGAAGCTGCTGACGCTTGCTTTAAAGGTGCATACGCGGGCTATGCCGGAGAAGAGCGCGCGCAATCCGTTCCTTGAGAGGGTGGCGGATAAAGCTTTAGAGCTTTATGCCAGCACGCTTTCAGTACTTAATTTTTTAGGTGAGATTACTGTCGCTTTCGGCCGCTTCATTAGCGGTAAAGCGTATTTCCGCCGCGATGATTTCATCGGCATTGTCCAGAAATGCGGGGCTAATGCCCTATGGCTGGTTTCTTTAATCAGTATCCTGGTCGGCATTATTCTTGCCTTTATCGGAGCAATCCAGCTCCAGTTATTTGGGGCGCAGATTTTTATCGCGGATATCGTAGGTATTGCCATGGTCCGCGTGATGGGGGCGGTAATGGCGGCTATTATTATGGCCGGACGCACCGGAGCTTCTTTTGCCGCCGAACTCGGCCTGATGCAGGTAAATGAGGAGATTGACGCGTTTAAAACACTGGGTATCTCCCCGGTTGAATTTTTAGTTATGCCCCGTGTTTTAGCGCTGGTGATTATGATGCCGCTTTTAACGCTTTATGCGGATTTTATGGGCATAGCCGGAGGCTTCCTAATCAGCGCCAGCGTGCTTGGGCTTAACCCGGTGGAATACTGGCATCATACCCAGTCAGCGGTGCGTTTGAGCAATCTTTGGATCGGGCTCATACACGGTTTTGTTTTCGGTATAATTATTGCGGTTTGCGGCTGCCTGCGCGGGCTTAAATGCGAAAGAAGCGCTGAGGGTATAGGAGTAGCGACTACCTCGGCAGTGGTAAGTGCCATAACCAGTATTGTGGTGGCTACTGCAATTCTAACTTTTATTTGCCAGGTTTTAGGAGTTTAGACAATGGGAGAAACCGGAAAGCCAGTTATTGAAGTGCGCAACCTTGATTTAAGCTATGCTGATTACGCGGTAATGCGCAATCTCAATTTTAGCGTAAATAAGGGCGAGATTTTCATTGTGATGGGCGGCAGCGGCTGCGGTAAGAGTACCTTGCTTAAAGTTTTAATCGGGCTTAAGGAGCCGCTCAAAGGAGAGGTTTTATACGACGGGATAAATTTTTGGCAGCAGGATGAGGCAGTTCAGCAAAAGATGATGCGGCGTTTCGGGGTGCTTTATCAGGGCGGGGCGCTGTGGAGTTCTTTTACGCTGGGAGAAAATATCGCTCTTCCGTTGCAGTTATATACCAGTTTATCTGCCGGACAGATCCAGGAGGTAGTGGAATTAAAACTGGCTTTAGTCGGGCTCTCCGGTTATGCCGGATTTTATCCTTCCGAGATAAGCGGAGGGATGTGTAAAAGAGCGGCCCTGGCGCGGGCAATCGCGCTTGACCCCGATATTATCTTTTTTGATGAGCCTTCAGCCGGGCTTGACCCGTTAAGCGCGCGGATGCTGGATGATTTAATCCTTCAGTTGAAGGATACCTTGGGGGCTACGATTATCGTGGTTACGCATGAGCTGGCTAGTATTTTTAGCGTGGGCGACAACGCGGCACTGCTTGACACTGAGAGCAAAAGCATGATTGCCATCGGCAACCCTAAGAATTTATTGGCTAATTCCAGTGATCCCAGAGTTATCCGGTTTTTGACCAGAGGAGAGAGACAAGGAGCAGCCCAATGATTAAAAAAGCGAATAAAACGGTGATTGGCGCGTTTGTGGTAGGCGCAGTGGTGTTACTACTGACAGCGATAGTGGTTTTTGGATCAGGAATGATTTTTAGACAATCCGATAAGTATGTTTTATTTTTCGATGGTTCGGTAAAAGGCCTTTCCGTGGGCGCGCCGGTAATATTTCGGGGCGTACAAATCGGCAATGTCACCAGCATAAGCCTGATTTACGAGGGGAAGTCCCAGCAAGTGCTCATCCCTGTAGTCATTGATATTGAATTGTCGCGCGTAATAGGTTTGCCTGAAGTGCCGGGTTATCCTGATTACGCGAAGCTGGTTCAGCAGGGCCTACGGGCAAAGCTGGAGATAAAAAGTTTTATTACCGGCCAACTGATGATTGCGCTGGATTTTTATCCGGATAAGCCACCTAAATTTTATGATATCATAAAAAGCTATCCCGAATTACCGGCGCTTCCCATATCGCCGGATATTTTTGAAGTTATGGACGAGATCCCGATAAAAGAGATTACCACGAATTTAGAGCAGGCGGTATCCGGGATAAACAGGCTGGTAAATTCCGAGGGATTTTTCCGGATGGATAAGACACTGAAAGAGGTGACCGATGCGGTGCGTTCCTTTAATTTACTTACTGAATATCTTGAGCAGCACCCGGAGGCATTTTTCAAAGGGAAGTCAGATCTAAAAGGAGAATAAGATGAGGCCAAACGGTTTTCTATGTTCTGTGGTAGCAGCTTTTTCAATTTTTATGTTAAGCGGGTGTCTTTCTGTCGGCAGCAGCCCGTCCCCGCGGTTTTATATGCTTAGTTCAATAACTAAGGACCAGGTAACCGAAAAATTTGATATTACGCCCGGATTAATTGTTGCGGTTGGGCCGGTTAATATACCGGGATACCAGGATCGCCCGCAAATTGTAACCCGGGATAAAAATGGGATGCTGAAGTTTGCCCAGTTTGACCGTTGGGGAGAAAATCTTGATTTTGCCCTGGCGCACCAGTTTACCGATAATTTAACACTGATGCTTCCGGATGCGTCTTTTCAGATTTTTCCCTGTAATTTTGCTATCCCGCTGGATTATCAGGTGATTATAGATATCATTCAGCTGGACAGCGAGCTGGACAAGAATATGCTCTTGGTGGCGCAGTGGTCAATTATTCATGCTAAAAGCAGGGAGATGCTCTTGACCAAAAGGTCGCAGTTTATCCAGCCGATCAATCCGCATGATTATCACGGGTTAATCCAGGCACTCAACGTATCCTGCGCGGCATTAAGCAGCGAGATTGCCGGTAACTTAGCCAAATTGGCAAATCAGGCTAAAACAAAAGAGGGCATTAAGTAGGAAGATACCTATGGCTGGCCTTATGAAATTTTCTAAGAGGCAGGCAATCAGGCTCATAGTAATGCTGGCATTTTTGGCGTGTATGCTCTTTGCGAATTTTTACGCGGTCAGGAAAATGTTGGATTACGGAGTAAAGGTTTATTTCTACGATAAGCTCCTGGTGGCTTATAATATCGGCGGGATAAAGGGGCTTGAAGATGAGCTTGAAAAAATACGCGTCACTGATAAAATGCCCCGGGAATTAATATTAGCCGAAGAATTTGCATCCCGGTTGAAGAGCTTAAAAGAGCCGGCAGTATTCCTGGAAGATAAAGTTGAGTGGGGCAAGAAAAGGATTAATTTTATCAGGAGCTTGCGCAGCGGGGCAATTGTCCTGATGGTTCTTATATTCGGCTATCAGTTGATTTTGGAAAAACAAAAGCGGGAGGAGAAGAGGATAGGTAATTCCGGCGGCACCTGCTGTAAATAAGGCGTATTCAGGACTTTCTTATGCAATATAGTAGAGGAGATATAGGCAGGATATTTTTGTTGAAGTTTGAGGACGGGGACATCCTTTTGGATGAGCTTAAGGAGTTTGTAAAGAAGGAAAAGTTAAAGGCCGCGGCGCTCCTTTTTATCGGAGCGCTTAAGGCGGGCGGCCTGGTCACCGGCCCTAAAAAACCGGTAATCCCTCCCATCCCCAACAAAGTTTATTTTAAAAACGGTTGGGAGGTAATGGGGATGGGGACCGTTTTTACCAGTAAATCCGGGCCGCAGATACATATCCATGGCAGCCTGGGCAAAAAACAGAAGGCGCTTACCGGATGCGTGCGCGGGAAATCCAAAGTATTCCTGGTTATTGAGGCAATAGTATTTGAATTAAAGGGGCTCAAGGCCACAAAATCCATTGACCCTAAAACCGGCCTTAATCTTTTGAAGATATTGTAAAAAGGAAAGCCAGAGTGGTAAGGAACATCGCGGCAGTTATTTTTTCCCTGTTTTTTATTAACCAATTAGCTAACGGAGTATACGGAATGGATAACCAAATCGTGGTGCTGGAGACTAATCAGGGTTCTATAGAAATCAGGCTTATGCCTGAAGCAGCGCCTAAGGCCTGCGAAAATTTTACCAAGCTTGTTGAGAAAGGTTATTATAACGGATTGATTTTTCACCGGGTGATCAAGGATTTTATGATTCAGGGAGGAGACCCGACTGCCACAGGCGCCGGCGGAGAATCTATCTGGGGAAAACCTTTTGCCGACGAAGTAACCCCGGGAGCCAAATTTGATAAACCCGGGAGTGTGGCTATGGCCAATGCCGGGCCGAATACCAATGGCAGCCAGTTTTTTATCACTACTGCCGCTACGCCCTGGCTGAATATGCGCCATACAATTTTCGGTGAAGTGGTTAAAGGCTATGATGTGGTGCAGAAGATTGAAAATACGCCTACCAGTTCGTCTGACCGGCCGCAGGCCGAACAAAAAATAATCAAGGCATATTTGAAGGAAGAATAAGGTATATGAAAAAACTGATTTTATTAAGCATCGCCATTCTTTACGGAGTGTTTTTGCCAGCGTTTGCCTGGGCGCAGCCAGGCGAATTTCCTTCCATAGAGCCATTTAGCAATAAAGACCGGGTTTTAATCCTTGCCCCGCATCCCGATGATGAAAACATCGGCTGTGGCGGAGTAATCCAGCGCGCGCTTAAATCCGGAGCTAAAGTCAAAATTATGTATCTGACTAACGGCGACCACAACGAATTTGCTTTTATTGTTTATGAAAAGAGGCTGGTTGTGCGTAATCCCGCATTCGTGGCCATGGGTAAAGTGAGAGAAGAAGAAGCCGGGAAGGCAATGAAGATACTGGGAGTGGCTGAGAGCGATCTTATTTTCCTGGGGTACCCTGATTATGGCACAAAGAATATGTTTTTTTATTCCTGGGAGGGCAGCGCGCCTTTCAGGGATCGCCTTACCCGGCAGTCTTATGTTCCCTATAAAGAAGCTCCTTCTTACGGCGCCCCGTATAAGTCGGAACATATCCTGGCGGATTTAGAGAGAGTCCTTATTGCTTATAAGCCCACCAAGATTTTTGTTTCGCATCCGGCTGATGTCAACGGCGACCATTGGGCATATTATTGTTTCCTGCAGATTGCCCTTCAGGACCTCAAAAAACAGTTTGCGGAACCTAAATTGTATGTGTATTTTGTCCATGCTCCGGGCTGGCCTTTGCCGCGGCATTACCATCCCCAGCTGGAGCTTGAGCCATCCGCAAAACATTTTCCGGATGCGTTGATTAACTGGTCAAGCTTTAAGTTGACCGAAGATGAAATAGATAAAAAATATAAGGCAATGCTTGCCTACAAGAGCCAGACCTGCGTGAGCGCGTTCTATCTTTTATCTTTTGTGCGCCAGAACGAAATATTCGGCGATTATCCCCTTATCTTGCTGAAAAAGCAAAAATCCGCTCTCCTGAAAGGCAAGGATGTCTTTAATGACGATAAGCGGATCAGCTATGCCGTGGTGGACGACTATTTCTGGGTGCGTGTAAGAAAACCGCAGGAGCTAAGGAGCCGGTTATTTTTCCGTTTTTATTTTTTCGGGTATAATGATGACGTTCCCTATAGCAAGATGCCGAACATCTGCGTGCGCACCAAGAAAGACAAGGTAGTGGTAGAGGAGCTGAATTTGAAAAAAAACCTGGACCCTCAGGGAACGAGCGCACAGTTAAAAGGAGAGCTCTTTATCTTGAAAGTACCGCTTAAACTTCTAGGGGACCCGGATTTTCTTTTGACATGCGTAATGACAGATAAGACATTTCTGCCCTTAGATGCGGTGGGTTTCCGGAAGGTAAAGATCCTGGATAGCCCCAGTAGAAGAAAGTAATAAATAAAAAAAGAGATTTAAGTTTGTTTATTTGAAGATTATCTGTTATACTTTAAAAAAGGCGGTGAATATGGAATTTAACGAGATAAAAAAAGAAGTTAAGGGCCTAGGGTGCGAGACCTTGCGTACAGATTCCGATAATTTTTTTGAAGCGGTAATTATCAAGGAAGAATTATCCAGGCTCAATGAAAGATTGCAGAATTTTTTCGGTGAGCCTGCCTGGCCGTCTAAAGATAAGTTATCTTTTCAGGCGCAGGAAACAATCAAGGGTTTCGGCGGCATTATGCCCGGGCAGACCCTCTATTTTAAGAGCCAAGGCCAGGATTCCACTTTTGCCATGCTTTGGCCGTGGCAGGACGGTCAACACACCACCATTAAGATTGCCCGTAAATAAAAAGGGTGTTTAGTTTATATGGAAGGCATCAAATTTGATTTCAATAATATGTTCAGCGCCAATGTGGGAGGTGTTAATGGCGTTGAAGAAAAAGATCTCTTTGAGCTCTCTAGCGCTGCGCAAAAAGCCCATGAGCATTTAAAGAAGATACTCGCGGATTCCAAAAACAGGATAAAGCTGAACCTGGAATGGGCGGCCTTGCCTTATCAGGATGAAAAAGCTGTCAAAAGAATCCAGGATTTAGGCAAAGAGATTGCCGCAAAATATGACAGCGTGATTTCTTTAGGTATTGGCGGTTCTTATCTGGGGTTAAAGGCAGCGCAGGATGCGCTTATGCCGGCTTACTTTAATGAGTTTTCTAAGATACGGAAGAACAGGCCGCGGATCTATTTTGAAGGGAATAACCTTGACCCGGACACCTTAAGCGTCCTCTTAAAGAATCTCAATCCCAAAAAAACATTTATAGTTGTTATCTCCAAGTCCGGCGAAACCACTGAAACTAAAGCTGCTTTTATGGTGGTCCAGAACTGGCTTAAAAAAGCGGTTGGTAAAAAATACGGCCGTCAGGTTATCGCTATCACCGATCCCGAAAACGGGTCTTTGCGTAAAATAGTTAAGCTGGAGCAGGAAAAAGATATTTTAAGTTTCCGCTCCCTGCCTTTATCCAAAGGCGTGGGCGGCAGGTTTTCCGAGTTAAATATGGGCCTTTTGCATCTGGCTATTTTAGGGGTTAATATTCAGGAGGTTTTGGCCGGAGCAAAAGATATGGCCTTAAAATGCAGCCGGGCAAATTACACCGAAAATCCCGCCTATATGTACGCGGCATTGCACTACATCCTCTATAAGCATAAAAATAAATCTTTGGCGATTATGATGCCCTTCTCGGAAACTTTGAAATCCACCGCTGATTGGTATGTGCAGTTATTGGCTGAGAGCTTAGGTAAGAAATACAACCGTAAGGTTGAAATTTCAGCCGATGGCAGCGAAGCGTGGCTTCAGGACAGGGGCGCGGTGGTTAATGTGGGCAGGACGCCGGTTCCTTGCCGCGGCACAGGCGACTTGCATTCTGTTCAGCAGAATAATGTGGAAGGAGAAAATAATAAAGTTATTACTTTTATTAAAGTAGAGAAGTTTAAAAATGAGATTAAGGTTTTAGCTAAGGGTGATTTTTTATCAGGCAAAAGCTTTTCCGGATTAATTACGCTGGCCGAAGAAGCTACCGAATGGGCGTTGGTCAGGCAAGGCCGGCCTAATTGCACGGTTACCCTGGAGTGCGTTTCTCCTTATATCTGGGGAGCGCTTTTATTTTTCTTTGAGATGGCTACCGCCTTTGAGGGCGAGTTGCTTAATGTGAACGCTTTTGATCAGCCCGGAGTAGAAGGCTACAAAAATTACATGTATTATAAATTAGGCAAGCCTGGCATCTCCCGGGAGATAGCCAATGAAATCGAAGGTTATCCTCTTATCAAAAATCCTAAGTATATTCTTTAAAATAAATTAATTTAGGGACCGTTTCCCTCCTTGTGCAGGAATATTCCCAGATCAGGAGGGAAACGGTCCCTGTAGTTTTTGAGATGGGTTAATATGCTGAAAATCGGCAACTTAAAATTAAAATCTAACCTTATTCTTGCTCCAATGGCCGGCGTAAGCGACCTGCCCTTCCGCATGCTTAACCGTAAATTCGGAGCGGAGCTCGCTTTTGTGGAGATGATAAATTGCCGCTCAATAAGCTATAAAAGTAAAAGGACGCAAGGAATGCTCAGCTCGCATCTTAAGGACAAACCTTTAGGCGTACAATTATTAGGTTGTGAAGAACAATTCATCCTTAAGGCTTTGGATGTGCTTAAAGGTTATAAATTTGATCTTCTTGATTTTAACGCCGCCTGCCCGGCCAAAAAAGTTGTCCGGCGCAAGGAAGGCGCAGGCCTCCTTAAGGAGCCGAAGAAGCTAAGAAAATTACTTGAACTGGTAGTTAAAAATTCCGCGGTGCCGGTAACAGTAAAAATCCGCACGGGTTGGGATAAGGATTGTATTAACGCCAGGGAAATCGCGCTTTATGCGCAGGATGCCGGGGCAGCCGGAATATTTATCCACGGGAGGACTAAGGCTCAGGGGTATAGCGGAGGAGTAGATTATGCCGCGATCCGGGAGGTGAAAAAGGCATTAAATATCCCGGTAATTGCCAGCGGAGACATACTCTCGGCGCAATTAGCTAAAAAGATGCTTGATGAGACAAGCTGCGACGGCCTGGTTATTGCCCGCGGCTCATTTGGAAACCCCTGGATATTCCAAGAAATAAAGGTATTCCTAAAGACGGGTAAGTTGGCCTTAAGGCCCGATAAAGATGAAATCGCTAAAGTTATGTCAGGACATTTAGATGCTTCAATAGATTTTTACGGGGAACGGAATGGAGTAGTCATATTCCGCAAGTTTTTCGGCTGGTATACCCGCGGCTTCCGCAAGATCCGCCTTTTAAGAGAGAAAGTTTCCCGCGCCAGGACCAAAGAGGAGATGCAGAAGATAATCAGCCGGTCGGCGCCTGCTGCGGCAGTATCTTTACCCTCCGCCTTGTAAATAAACTACCCGCCTTAGTCTATTCTAATAAGATAGTTTCAATAAAATACTATTGACAATAGGTTTTAAATATGTTAAGTTAGATTACAGGTAATACTTTTCATACTAGTCATACATGTAATATTTGTAGGAACCCAATCAAAAAAGGGGGTAGGAGATGAGTAGCTTAAAAAGGTTTTACGGCAAGGTCCCTGTAGGGACGAAGGGACAGATTGTTATTCCGGCAGAAGCAAGAAAAGCAATGGATATTAAGCCGGGAGATAATGTGATTATTATTTCCGGCCCGCCTCATTATGAAAGGATATTAAGCCTTGTTCCTGAAAACGAATTTAACAAATTTTTAAAATTCTTTGAAGAGCATGTAGCCGATTTGAAGGAGGCTGTTCTTAAGTAATAAAATAACCGGTAATTACGGAGAAAAAATGCAAAGTAAATTGAAACCTGTTGTCCTATACCTGGGCATTTCATTTATTCTATTGACGGCGGCTGGTTGTGTAAAAAAAAGCGAGCCGCTTGCGCAAACCCCCGAGGTTTCCGTGGTTTTTATCCGTCCTGAGCGCGTAGTCATAACTACCGAATTGCCCGGCCGCACAGCCGCTTTTCTTATTGCTGAAATCCGGCCTCAGGTCAACGGTCTTATCCAGAAACGTTTGTTTACCGAAGGCTCTGAAGTCAAAGCCGGCCAGGTGCTTTATCAGATCGATCCGGCTCAATTTAAGGCGGCGTTTGATAAGGCTAAGGCTAATCTGCCGGCTCTCAAACTAAGAGCTGACCGTTACAAGGAAGCGCTGGTTGAAAAAGCAGTCAGCCAGCAGGAATTTGACGATGCGGATGCCGCACTGAAACAGGCCGAAGCAGAACTGGAAACGGCCCAAATCAATCTTGATTACACCAAGGTCACCTCGCCGATCACCGGACGTATCGGGACCTCTAGTGTAACTGACGGCGATATTGTGACGGCATATCAACCTACAGCTTTGGCGACTGTCCAGCAGCTGGACCCGATTTATGTGGATATACCCCAATCTACTACCGAATTATTGCGCCTGCGCCGAAGCCTGGAGGATGGCCGCCTTAACCGCGATGGGACGAACCAGAATAAGGTAAAGCTCGTTCTGGATGACGGATCGGCGTATCCTTTGGATGGAGCGTTGCAATTCCAGGATATAACGGTTGACCCGACAACCGGTTCGGTTATCCTGCGGGTGATCTTTCCGAATCCGAAGGGCTTTCTTTTACCGGGTATGTTCGTCCGGGCTATCATTATAGAAGGTATTAATGAACAGGCAGTTCTTGTCCCGCAGCAGGGAGTTTCCCGTAACGTGAAAGGTGAAGCTATTGCTTTGATCGTAGACGCTGAAAATAAGGTTCAACAGCGGATACTTACGCTTGAGCGCTCCATCGGTAATAAATGGCTTGTTTCTTCAGGCCTTAATTCCGGTGACCGGGTAATTGTTGAAGGTATTCAAAAAATCAGGCCGGGAATTTCGGTGAAGGTTGTCTCTTCCGGCTCTGGCCCGAATTAAACGGAGAATTTATGCTATCAAAATTTTTCCTTGACCGTCCGGTTTTTGCTTGGGTAATCGCCATTATGATCATGGTCTTGGGAGGTTTAGCGATTTATACCCTGCCTATCGCCCAGTATCCTCCCATTGCCCCGCCGTCGATCAGGATCAGTTCCTATTATACCGGCGCCTCCGCTGAAACCGTGGAGAATAGCGTAACCCAGATTATCGAGCAGCAGATGACCGGCCTGGATAAAATGCTCTATATGTCCAGCAGTAGCGATTCTTCCGGGAGTTCTTCTATCGAGCTAACTTTTGCTCCGGGGACCGATCCGGACATCGCCTGGACTAAAGTGCAGAATAAGCTTCAACTGGCGATGCCACGGCTTCCTGATTCAGTGCAGCGCAGGGGTGTTTCAGTCCAAAAGTCTACGCACAATTACCTTTTGATTGTGGGGTTGGTTTCCGAAGACGGCAGCATGGACGATGTAGATCTACGCGACTATATGCTTAGCGTTGTGCAGCCGGTACTGGCGCGCGTGCCGGGAGTAGGGGAAGCGGAGGGTTTTGGCGGGGAATACGCCATGCGCATCTGGTTTGACCCTAAAAAGCTGACCAGCTACGGCTTAACAGTGGAAGATGTTGCCAAGGCATTGCAAGAGTATAATGTGGAGGTTTCCGGCGGCCAGTTCGGCGGCGCTCCGGCAGTAGAAGGGCAGCGTTTGAATGCCTCCATCATTGTGCAGAGCCTGCTTAAGACTCCCGAAGAATTCAATGATATTCCTATACGGATTAATCCGGACGGTTCGACTATCCGTATTAAAGACATTGGTTATAGTAAGCTGGGTAGCGACCGTTTTGATATCAAACTTTTCTTGAATAAAGGCCAGCCGGCAGCCGCCATTGCCATTCGTCAGGAGCCGGGTGCAAACGCTTTGAAAACTGCCGACGCGATTAAAGCGAAGATGGAGGAGCTAAGCCATTATTTTCCCCAGGGCGTAAAAGTTATTTACCCTTACGATACTACTCCTTTTACCCGGGTTGCCATTAAAGAAGTAGCCAAGACTCTGGTTGAAGCGATTATCCTAGTTTTTCTTATTATGTATTTATTTATGGGGAATATGCGGGCAACATTTATCCCGACGATTGCCGTGCCGGTAGTGTTACTGGGGACTTTTGCGGTACTGGGATTATTCGGTTATTCAATTAATATGTTAACCATGTTTGCCATGGTTTTGGCTATTGGCCTATTGGTAGATGACGCTATTGTTGTCGTGGAAAATGTAGAGAGGCTGATGAGCGAGGAGGGGCTTTCCCCGCGGGAAGCCGCGGCCAAGTCTATGGAGCAGATTACTCCGGCGTTAATCGGTATCGGGTTGGTCCTTTCGGCAGTCTTTGGGCCAATGGCGTTTTTTACAGGATCAACAGGTATTATTTACCGCCAGTTTTCCATAACTGTTATCACTGCTATGCTCCTTTCGGTGGTTGTGGCTTTGATTTTGACTCCTGTTTTGTGCGCTTCATTTCTTAAGCCGGTGCCTAAAGGAGATCAACCTGCTGAAGGCGGGATCTGGTTCCTGCGGACATTCTTTCGTTGGTTTGACCGGTTTTTCTTTAAGGTCCGCGATTTGTACGTACGCTTGGTCGGCCATTCATTCGGCAAAAGCGCGCGTTACATCGTTTTTTATTTCTTAATCGTAGCGGCAATGTTATTTGTATTCCTTAGGATGCCCACGAGTTATCTACCGGATGAGGATCAGGGTATTTTGGTTATTATGGGTAATTTGCCTTCGGGCTCGACGTTAGAACAGGCCGAAGCAGTGATGGAAAGAGTCCGCGGTTATTTTACAGCTAATGAAAAAGAGGCAGTTGAATCGATTTTGACGGTTTCCGGCCGAAATCAATCCGGAGGCGGGCAGAATGTCGGTATGGCTTTTATCAAACTTAAGGATTGGGATTTACGTAAGAAAGCGAGCTTAAAGGCAGAAGCAATAGCGGACCGGGCCACTAAGGAATTTGCTTTGTATAAGGAGGCGCTGGTTTATGTTTTTTCACCGCCTCCCATAATCGAACTGGGTAGCGCTAAGGGTTTTGATTTTGAACTGCAGGACCGCGGAGGCGCCGGCCATACCAAGTTAATGCAAGCCCGTGACCAACTCCTGGATATGGTTGCTAAGGACCCGCGCCTGACCCGCGTGCGGGCCAATGGCTTAGAGGACGTGGCTCAATACAAGATTGATTTGGATTGGGATAAGGCCGGAAGCTTAGGTGTCTCTATTGCCTCTATCCAGGATACAATTTCTACTACCTTTGGCAGTAGCTACGTGAATGATTTTATCAAAGACGGCCGGATTAAGCATGTGGATATCCAGGCCGATACCCCGTATCGTATGCTGCCCGAGGACCTAAAAAATATTTACATACGCAACTCCAAAGGAAAGATGGTGCCTTATTCTTCTTTTGCCTCCGGCCACTGGATATTCGGTTCGCCTAAATTAGAGCGTTACAATGCTTTTCCGTCAATTAATATCTTGGGTGAAGCGGCGCGGGGCAGGAGTTCCGGAGAGGCAATGCAGGCTATGGAAGAGCTTTCAGCGAAACTGCCGCGCGAGTTTGGTTATGACTGGACCGGGCTTTCTTACCAGGAGCGGCAAGCCGGCGCCCAGGCAGGCCCGCTTTACGCTTTTTCCATTTTGATTATCTTTTTATGTGTGGCAGCGTTGTATGAAAGTTGGAGTATTCCTATTGTTAATCTATTAATGTTGCCTCTGGGTGTTTTCGGCGCGACGCTGGCAACCTCGTTACGCGGCATGCCTAATGACGTTTATTTTCAAATCGGGTTTCTTACTACCTTAGGGTTATCTACCAAGAACGCCATTCTGATCATTCAGTTTGCCCAGTATCGCCTGCAACATGGAGAAAAACTGATTGAGGCAACTTTGGGGGCGGCAAGAACCCGCTTCCGGCCGGTTATTATGACTTCTTTGGCTTTCTTTTTCGGCGTCCTGCCGCTGGCGATAGCTACCGGCGCAGGCGCAGGCGCCCAGAATGCCATCGGCACCGCGGTTGTCGGTGGGATGCTTTCTGCAACATTTATTGATCTTATTTTTATCCCGCTGTTTTTTATCCTTATATCCCGTTTTTTCGGGCGCAAGCGCAAGCAGCAGGTGCAAGCCGTAACCGTCGCTTCGGATGTTATGGGTCCACAGAAAAGTAATTAATATGAAACGAATACTCATTTTAATTTTAGGGATTCTGACTTGCCTGAGCGGTTGTACTATGGCTCCGAAATATAACCGGCCGGGGCCTGTGGTCCCTGAGCATTGGCCTAAAGGAGCGGCTTATCCGCAGGTTAGCCCTGCAACCAAGGTTACCGATGCTTTGCAGTTGAGATGGCAGGATTTTTTTACTGATCCCAAACTGCAGAGGATTATCCAGACAGCTCTGGAGAATAACCGGGACTTGCGGCTGGCTGCCTTGAATATGGAAAAAGCGCGGGCTTTGTACGGCGTTCAACAGGCTGAATTGTTTCCGGTTCTCGATGCAAATGGGGGCTTGGCCAAACAGCGTTATTCTTCTGATTTTATAGCTACAGGGAATCCGAAGGTAATCGAACAATACAGCGCTGACCTGGGTATTACTGCCTGGGAGATTGATTTTTTCGGGCGTATCCGCAGCCTGACAAAACAGGCATTAGAGGAATATTTGAGTACGCAGGAGGCCAGACGCAGCGCGCAGATTGCGCTTATCTCAGGGGTGGCCCGGGCGTATTTGGCTATTGCTACGGATGAGTCGGATCTTCATTTGGCACGCTCCACCCTTGAAGCGCAGGAAGGCGCTTATAATTTAGTCCTGCGTCGATACAAGGTTAAGCTGGCAAATGAAATAGATTTGCAGCGGGCGCAAACCCAGGTGGATACAGCCAAGGGAGATGTGATTCTTTATACGCAACGGTTAGCGCAGGATAAAAATGCGCTGGATCTTTTAGCCGGTTCTCCTGTCCCGGAAGGCCTTTTGCCTGTTGATTTGGCAGGCGTTATTCCCTTTAAAGATATTTTTCCCGGTTTATCTTCCGGTGTGCTTCTTAAGCGGCCGGATATTATGGCGGCAGAGCATCAGTTAAAAGGTGCCTATGCTAATATCGGGGCAGCCCGGGCTGCCTTTTTCCCCAGTATTTCGCTGACCACCGCCATTGGTTCGGCAAGCAGCGCATTTACAGGCTTGTTCTCATCCGGTAAAGGTACCTGGATCTATTCGCCGCAGGTAGTAATGCCTATTTTTGATATGCAGACCTGGGCGGCATATCGGGTGAGTGAAGCAGAGCGGAAAATCGCCTTGACCAAGTATGAGAAAACTATCCAAACAGCTTTTAAGGAAGTAGTCGATGTCTTGGCTGTGCAAGGTACGGTGGATGAGCAAATCACAGTGCAGCAGTCCATGGTTGATTCCGCGCAGAAGATTTATCAGCTCACAAGCAAACGCTATGTAAATGGGATTGACAGTTATTTAAGCGTTCTCGATGCCCAGCGTTCGCTCTATCGGGCACAGAAAGAGCTTATTTTGATGCAATTCTATAAACTCGTTAACGAGGTGAAAGCTTATGCAGTGCTGGGCGGAGGCGCTTTGGATGAGGCGCCTGGGGGTAAGCAAGTTAGTCGAGGTTCCTTTGAAGAAAAGGTTCTTTCGTTATTGGGCCTTAAATTTCAAGAGCCCAAGCGCTGAAGAATTTTCAAAGATAAGCTAACCGATCTTATTTGAAGTATATACGCAATTTACATATAATCATGAAATATAACCACGCCTTATTCCTGAACCCCTATATTGAAAGCAGCGCTAACAGCACAATGATGCTCTTTCCTCCTGTCGGGCTTGAATATGTGGCTACCAGCGCAAGGGGGTTAGTCAATAAAATCACCCTTATGGATTTAAGGCATGAGCCGGAATTGGCTGATCCGGAAAAACTCCTGGCCTTTATATCCAGCCGGATCGATATTTTATGCGTAAGTATCGGTTGGGAGCGCCAGTTTGACGAAATCTGTCAAATGCTCAGCCGCGTGCCGGACCATATAACGCTGGTCGTAGGTGGTTATAAAGCTACCGAAAAAGTGGAAGAACTTTTTAAGAAATGCCCTACAATCGATATCATTGTTCGGGGTGAGGGCGAAGAAACAATTAAAGAGATATTAAAAGACGAACCGCTTAAAGATATTCTGGGTATCTCTTACCGCGAAAACGGCTTAATAGTGCATAACCCTAACCGCCCGCTTCCCGGCGTAGATAGATTAGGCTCGCCTGACCGTTCCCTGCGGCGTAATGAATATTCTTTCGCCTTAAACGGGATAAAAATAGCGGATATAAGCTTTGATTCTGTGTTAAGCGCGCGGGGCTGCCCTTTTAACTGTAAATTCTGCACCTTCAACTTAAATCCCCTCGGCCAAAAAAGGAATTATTCCGCCCGCAGCGTTGTTTCCGTAGTAGATGAGATACAAAGTTTAAAAGCGGGAGTGGTCATTCTTAGCGACGATGATTTTTTTGCCGATCCCAAAAGGGCAGAAGAGATTTGCGATCTGATCATTGCCCGAAAGATCAAGAAACGTTTTATGGCCCAGGCGCGCATAGATATCGCTAAATACCCGCGGCTGCTTGAAAAAATGGTCAAGGCCGGATTCAAGGCGCTTTTAATCGGCATCGAATCCCCGCATAACTGGATACTCAAACAGCTCAATAAAGGGTTTAATCAGGAGGCGATCCGGAAATATTTCAAGGTCCTGAATAAATACCCTATTTTTTATAACGGTTATTTTATTTACGGGAATATCGGCGAGACGGAAAAAGAAATGCTTTATATAGGACAATTTGCCAAGGAGATCGGGGTTGATTCCATCGCCTGCAATAAATTAAGGATCGAGAAATTCTCGTCATTAAGAGATTTGGCCGATAAAACTCCCGGTTACCATGTTACTGAAAGGGGAGAACTTTATTCCGATACCTATAGCCACGCCGCCTTAAAGAAAATAGGCCGGCGGATAAAATTCTCTTTCTACACCCCTTCAAGATACGCCAAAATTCTCTGGAAGAATATTTTTATAGTAAGATTTTTTACTCTTAAAGAAATACTTTTTTTCTTAGGCGTGACCCCGCGGCTTTTCATAAGTGTCATTGCCAGAGAATTGCGCCGGGGCAGGCTCGGAGATTCCCTGAAAAGGACGTTTATCAGTAATAAAAAATAGCCATAGATGGTTGAATTTAGAGTTTTATGCCCGTCTATAAACAAAAAAGCCCCGATTCCTGCTACCTCTCGGGGTTCTTTTGTAGGTGATAGGCCTAATAGCTCCCGCTATCGTCCTAACCTCCTTGTTGCTTGTTCCTGTTCTTCCCTACAGCTACAGTATGCCATATATTTGCCCGGATTTCAAGTCCCTCCTAAAAAATGCTGCTTTAATCCTACGTTGGGTATAGTATAATATCTAAATATGAATACTCCGCAGGATACCCCTATCCGATATTTAAAAGGTATCGGCCCAAAGAGGGCCAAGGTTTTTGCTCAAGCCGGTATTAACACCGTAGAGGAGCTCTTTTATTATTTTCCGCGGCGCTATGAAGACCGTACTAACTTTGTTCCGGTTGCAGGGCTAAAGCCGGGAGAGATCCAGACGATCAGGGTAAAAGTCCTGGCTTTGGGCCAACATGATTCCTGGCGCCTGCCTGCCGGCAGGCAGGGCAGGCGCAGGTTTAATATAACTGAAGTAGCAGTGGGAGATAATACAGGGAAAGTAAGCTGCGTCTGGTTTAACCAGCCGTATCTGGCAAATTATTTTAAGCCGGGGACAGAGGTCATTTTATATGGAAAAGTTGAGCTTTATGGCGTAAAACTCCAGATGAGCAACCCGGAGTTTGAGGTTCTAGCTGATGAAGCTGATGCCCGGCTTGCTGCCGGTGGCCTGGTTCCGGTTTATTCTTTACCCGCAGGATTTTCGCAGCGGTCCCTGCGCCGCCTGATCAAGAATGCCCTGGATAAATACCTGCCCAGAATCAAAGAGTGCCTGCCTTACGATATAAGGAAGAGGAATAACCTGCTGAATTTAGCCAGGGCTTTAATAAATATCCATTTCCCGGAAAATCCTGAATTGCAAAAAGAAGCTTACCGGCGCCTTAGCTTTGAGGAATTCTTTTTGTTCCAACTCCCGATTATTTTACGTAAATTAAAGAGAAAAGATAAAATAGGCATAGCGCATAAAGCAGAGGGGGAGTTGCTTAAGGATTATATTTCCCGTTTACCTTTTCAATTTACCGCCTCCCAGAAAAAAGTAATAGAGGAGATAAAATTAGATATGGCCTCTTCCAGTCCTATGCAGCGGCTTTTACAGGGGGATGTGGGTTCGGGAAAAACTGTGGTAGCGATTTGCGCCAGCCTGATGGCCATCCAGGGAGGATACCAGGTTGCTTTTATGGCGCCTACGGAAATATTAGCCCGGCAGCATTATGAAAAAGTCAAAGCTGAAAAGAAATTGAATATAAAATTACTCACCAGCAGCTTGGATAAAAAAGAAAAGGAAAAAATTTACCGGGGGATAAAAGAGGGAAAAATAGACTTAGTTATAGGGACCCATGCTTTGCTGGAAGAGGGTGTGCGGTTTAGGAAACTTGGTTTGGTAATAATTGACGAACAGCATAAGTTCGGGGTTAGCCAGCGCGCGCTCCTATCGGCTAAAGGCGCAAATCCGGATATTTTGATTATGACTGCTACGCCCATTCCCCGGACCCTGGCCATAACTCTTTACGGTGACTTGGATGCTTCGATCATCAATGAGCTTCCTCCGGACAGGCTTACGGTAAAAACGCTTTTATTTGAACAATCCCGGAAAGCGGAAGCCTATAGATTGGCCAGGCAGGAATTAAAAGCAGGCAGGCAGGCTTATATTATTTATCCGGTAATCGAAGAATCCTATGCTTTGGATATTGCCGGGGCTAAGAAGATGTTCAGTGAGCTAAAGACAGGAGAGTTCAAGGATTTTAAGTTGGGCCTTATCCACGGTAAGCTCAAACAAGAGGAGCAGGACAGGGTGATGCTGGTATTTAAGAGTAATAAGATTGACATGTTGGTCTCTACTACGGTCCTGGAAGTAGGTATTGATATTCCCAATGCTACTTGTATGATTATTGAACATGCCGAGCGTTTTGGCCTTAGCCAGCTGCACCAATTGCGGGGAAGGGTGGGCAGGGGGAGCGCTGAATCTATCTGTTTGTTGATCTCGGATGGCGGGACAATTCAAGCCAGCGGCAGGTTAGCTGCGATGATCAAGTATAGTGATGGCTTTAAGATCGCTGAAGAGGATTTAAAGATCAGGGGGCCGGGAGAGTTCTTTGGACGGGCCCAGCACGGATTGAGCGAATTAAAGATCGCTGACCCATTGGCGCAGATGCAATTACTAAAAAGAGCCCGCGAAGAAGTAGTAAAATTACTTAATCTTGATGAACGCCTGGAAAACAGGCAGAATATACTTTTAAAGGAAAAGCTGGCGCAGCGTTTTCCGGATTATGAAAAATTTATGATAGCGGCCGGATAATCCTTGAACTAACGCAGGTGTAGATATATAATGCATCAAAATTAAAATGGATAAAAAACGTATAGTCATAACGGGTTTAGGTATAATTTCCAGCGTGGGGATTGGCAAAGAAGCCTTTACTGAGAATATCTTTAAAGGTATTTCCGGGATAAAGCCGATTACTTCCTTTGATACCGCGCCTTTTAAAGTCAAAGATGCCGGAGAGATAAGCAATTTTGCTCCGGAGGCGATCTTAGGGCCAAAAGGCCTGCGCACGCTTGACCGGAGCATAAAATTAGTGGCTTCTAGCGCCAAGTTAGCTTTGGATGACAGCGGCCTCGAAATAACCGAAGCTAATTCCAGGGATACGGGAATTGCCATAGGTACTACTTTCGGCAGCCTCTCCAGTATTTGCGATTTTGATAAAGAAGCGCTTACTGAAGGAGTGCGCTATGTCAACCCCGCGCTTTTTCCCAATACGGTAATTAATTCACCGGCCAGCCAGGCCTCCATAAAATTCAATATCAAGGGATTTAATATTACCGTCTCTTCAGGTTTTTCCGCCAGTCTGGATGCTCTAAATTACGCTTTAGATGCCTTAAGGAATGATCGGGTAAAAATAGCGCTTTGCGGCGGAGTAGAAGAATTCTGTATTCAGGAATTTTTAGGTTTTTATAAAGCCGGTTGCCTTACCGATACCCGCGGCATAGTTTTAGGGGAGGGCGCCGGTATTTTAATATTGGAAGAACTGAATGCGGCTTTGGCGCGCAAGGCAAAAATTTACGCTGAACTCCTGGGTTTTGGCTCGGCGATCCAGGATTTAAAAAAATCCATGCAATTAAGCCTGGAAGAGGCGCTTCTTACGCCTGAAAAAATAGATTATATTAGCAGCGCGGCAAATTCTGCGGAAGAATTTGGCGTAAGCGAGGCAAAAGCAATCGAGGAATTGTTTGGCGAGAAAGCGAAAACTATCCCGGTAAGTTCGATTAAGCCGCTAGTCGGCGAACTTTTTAGCGCCTCGGGAAGTTTACAGGTTACTGCGGCAATCAGCGCGCTAGAGAAGCAGGCTGTTCCTCCCATCCTGCTTAATCAGGCTAAGGCTTCTAAAATTGAAAATATCTTGATCAATGCTGCAGGAAAAACCGGTTCTAATTCCAGCTTGATAATTTCTAAATTTAAGGGATACTAAGTATATGTTGTTTAAGGATAAGGTAGCAATAGTAACCGGCGGCTCAAGAGGAATAGGCAGGGCCCTGGTTTTAATGCTGGCGCAGGAAGGGGCGGATGTTGCTTTTACTTACGCCAAAAGCGTCCAGGAAGCAGAATCCTTAAGTTCTGAGATAAAGAAATTGGGCCGTAAGGTATTAGCCTTGCAAATGGATGTAGCGGATTTTGATAAGGCTAAAGAGCTGGTCGAAAAAGTAAAAGAGGGCCTGGGAAGCCTGGATATACTGGTGAATAATGCCGGGATAATCCGGGATAAGGCCCTGATGATGATGACTAAAGATGACTGGCGCGAAGTTATTGATACCAATCTTAACGGGACTTTCAATGTTACGCGCAACGCCATCGTAACTTTTTTAAAACAGAAAAGCGGCTCAATCGTCAATATTACCTCGGTTAGCGGCGTAGCCGGAATGAGCCGGCAGACTAATTATGCCGCTTCGAAAGCCGGGATCATCGGTTTTACCAAATCTTTAGCTAAAGAGGTCGCGCCTTACAATATCCGGGTCAATGCGGTTGCCCCCGGTTTTATTGAGACGGATATGATCTCGGGCTTAAAAGATGAATTCAAGGAAGGGCTTAAAAAAAAGATACCCCTGTCCAGATTAGGCAGGGTAGAGGATGTTAGCGCGGCAGTTAAATTTTTATTAAGCGATGCGGCGAATTTTATTACCGGGCAGACCATTATCGTTGATGGCGGATTATTTATACAATAAAAGGGAGGGGAAAGCGAAATGCCGGATTTAGAGAATGAAATAAGGAATATGATTGCGGAGATCGTTGAAAAAGATCCTGCTCAAGTTACTCTGGATGCCAAATTTTTTGAGGAGCTAGGTATGGATTCGATGATGGCATTGGAGATCATGGCCGGGATGGAAAAAAAATATAAAATTACTATCCCCGAAGAAAAACTTACTCAACTGACTACCTTAAGGGAAACTGTCGCGGTAGCCAAAGAATACCTGGAAAAAAAGAATGCTTAATATTGAAGAGATACAAAAAATACTGCCCCAGAAATTTCCTTTTTTGATGATCGACCGGGTCTTGGAGCTTGAGCCCGGCAAGAAAATCGTAGCGCTCAAAAATATATCGATTAATGAAAGTTTTTTCGGCGGGCATTTTCCGGGCCAACCGGTCATGCCCGGGGTTTTAATCATTGAAGCTATGGCCCAGGCTGCAATTATCATGTTTTATTCTCCGGAGAATGTTTCCGGAGACAAGAAGGCCTCTTACTATCTGGCCTCGGTCAAGGTAAGATTCCTGCATCCTTTGACTGCGGGCGACCAGCTAAAAATAGAGGTTGAGCCGATCAAGGTGATCTCGGGAGCAGGGTTAGTCAAGGCTCAAGCCAGCGCCGGAGGCAAAGAAATTGCCAGCGCCGAATTAAGTTTTAGTGTCAAGCATGTATAAGCGCGTCGTAATTACAGGGTTAGGAGTAGTATCTTCCATCGGAATAGGTAAAGACGATTTCTGGAAGGCTTTGACCGCAGGAACTTCCGGGATCAGCAAGGTCAGTTCTTTTGATACTTCCGAATATCCCACGCATTACGGCGGAGAGGTAAAGGGTTTTAACTCTGAGGCTAAAAATATGGGCCGGGCCTCACAACTAGCAATAGCTTCGGCTAAGCTCGCCTTAAGTGATGCCGGAATAAAATTAGATAATCCCGGGCTTGCCGAAACCGGCGTGGTTATCGGCACAACTATGGGAGAGTCCCAGGTTCTCGAGAAATTGAATGACGCTTGGGTAAAAAAAGGAACCGAGGCAATCGACCCGGCATTAATCCCCCAGTATCCCTGTAATGTGCTTTCACTGAATGTCGCTAAGGAATTAAAACTAAATGGACCAAACCTGGTTATACCTAATGCCTGTGCTGCGGGGAATTACGCTATAGGCTATGCCTATGATCTTATCCGTATGGCTAGGGTTGATACTATGTTGGCAGGAGGCACAGACGCGTTTTCCCGGATCGCCTTTATCGGTTTTAACCGGCTGCTCGCGGTTGCGCCGGAGAAATGCCAGCCGTTTGATAAGAACAGGAAAGGGATGCTGGTAGCCGAGGGTTCGGCAATGATTCTTATTGAAACGCTGGAGGCAGCCTTAAAAAGAGGCGCGCAAATTTACGCTGAGATTTTAGGCTATGGTTTAAGTTGCGATGCCCATCATATGACCGCGCCTTTTTCCGAAGGGATAGAAGAAGCTATTGAGAAAGCGCTTAAACAGAGTAAGATCCCGCCGGAAAGAATAGATTATTTCAGCGCTCACGGCACAGGAACACCCGCTAATGACCGGGAAGAGTGCGGGGCAATAAAAAAAGTATTCGGCGATTATTCTAAAAAATTACCGGTCAGTTCCATTAAATCCATGCTGGGGCATACCATGGGAGCTGCTTCGGCAATTGAGGCAGTTGCCTGCGCCTTAAGCGTTAAAAATGATATTATTCCTCCCACGATAAATTTCCAGACTCCTGATCCGGAGTGCAATATTGACTGTGTCCCGAATGTTGCCCGTGCGGCAAGGGTAGATGTTGCTTTAAACAGCGCTTCTGCTTTTGGCGGGAATAACGCCTGCCTGGTGCTTAAGAAGTTTTAGAAACAGGATCCATGTTCTTGGGCTCAATTAACGGTTTGATCATCCGGATAATAAAGTTAAGGATCGGGTTAAAAGCCCTGGCGTATATATCTAACGCTACGAGTTTGGCTCCCAGCCGTATTTTAGGATGATAGTCGCTAAAACCCGGTTGATAAGCTTTAAGCTTATGCTCTATGCACCACTCAATATTATGACAGAAAGTCGTATAATAAAGGTGGTATTTATGGGCTACCGTGTAATCAAATCCGATGAATTTATCGATAAATATGCCTTCTTTGATCAAGCATAAATTGAAGGCTACGATTTTATCCTTATCATAAGTAATGAAATATTTAGCTACCCCGGGCATATTTTTACAGATATCCAGAAAGAATTTCCTGGTAAGGGTTTCAAAATGTACGTCCGCTTCAGCAACATTGTTCAGGTATAGTTTGTAGATATCGTCGATTATATCGGTTATATCCAGGCGTTCTTCGGTTTTAAGCTGAACAATTTCCCCTGAGCGGCGTAATTTCTTTTTGAGGTCTTTGCGGGTGTTCCTGCTTAATCCTCGCAGATAATCTTCCAGCGAACCCGCCATTATATTAATTGCGGTAGTAGGCAGTGTCTCCATTTTTATGAATTTTATTCTTTTGAGGTATTCGGCAAGCTTTAAGGATTTAGCCGAGAGGTTATAGAAGGCCATTCCTAATATCTTTTCTCTTTTAGAAAATTCCTGCAATTTTTCCAGCGCCTGGTCTAAGGCTGCTTCAAGATCTACTTCAGGAGATAACCCCATTGAAAATCCTTCGGTGGTAGGCGAGCCGGCAAAAAGGAGTTTTATTTTTAACCAGCGGCCGAGGACTGCGGCTGCTTTATGCAGGTATTCAGGGAGGAGCATCGCAAAAGAGAAATCCATCACAAAGAAAGGCAGGATTAATACGCTACGGTTTTTTTCTTTTCCGACCAGGTAGCCGAAAGAAAATTCTTCAGTTCCGCCTTCCTCCAGGGTTTTTAAGTAACCGTAGCTTTCAACCAGGTCCTGGCCAAAAAGCCTATCCCAATCTTCCGCAGGTATAGCGCGTATCTTTTTAACTATGGAAAAGCTTAAGTCCGGCAGGGTTTCTTTCATAGGGCTGTAGTATAACAAAAAGAGCCCCCCCGCACAATTAAAAAATTATTTTTTAGCGTTTTGTGGTACAATATTCCTCTTATGGATAATACGGGTTCCCGGAAATTTGATTTTTTCCTGAAAGGCAGTAATGGCAAGGCAGTTTTGCTCATTCACGGCATCACCGGCACGCCTTCCGAAATGAATTATTTAGGCAAGTCTTTGCATAAAGCCGGCTTTAGCGTAGTTTGCAATACCCTGCCCAAACATTGCCGGAGCCTGGGCGAGCTAAGGAGAGTTACCTGGCAGGAGATAGCCTGTGCTTGCGTTAAAGACCTGGAGGGCCTTAAAAATGAGTATTCCGAGGTTTCTGTAGGCGGGCTATCTATGGGCGCGCTTATGGCTGTCCATCTTGCTTATAAATACCCGCATTTAGTCTCTAGAATTATTGCTTTGGCTCCCACTATCTTTTACGACGGCTGGGCAGTGCCTAAGCGGAAAATATTAATGGATATCTTATGGTATGTGCCTTTTATCCGGAACAGGTTTGATATCAGGGAGAGTTGGCCTTACGGTTTAAAAAATGAACTCTTAAGAGCAGGTATGGAGAGGTTTTATCGCAACGCCAAAGCATCGGTAAATGATGGCCGGGTAGCTATTTTTGGCAGCCCATTTTTTCCGATGAGCTGCCTTTATCAGCATCACCTCCTCGCTAAAATAGTTAAACAGGAACTATCCGGCGTACGTGCACCCATCCTTATTATTCATGCTAAAGATGACGATATGACCAGTTTTAAGAACGCGCAATACGTGTACGAGCGCATCGGCTCTCCGGACAAATCTTTAATCATGCTCGACGACAGCTATCATATGATAACTATTGATAAGCAGAAGAGTAAAGTCGCGGAAGAAGTGCTTAAATTCCTGAATAAACCCAATAATAATTGAATATGGAATATGACGCAATTATAATCGGCGCGGGGGCCGCGGGGTTAACTGCCGCGGTTAAATTGTCCTCCTTGGGCAAGAAGATCCTCCTCTTAGAGAAACAGCCTGTTCCGGGAGGTTTTGCTACTACCTTTAACCGGAAGGGTTTTATCTTTGAGAGCGCCTGGCATTGTGTTGACGGCCTGCAGGAAGGGGGAGAGCTAAGGAATTTTCTTGAGGAATACGGCATTATTCAAAAAATAAATTTTATTGAGCTTAAGGATTTTAGCCGGATTATCTATCCGGAGCATGATTTTACCGCCGGATTTAACCGCGATAGTTTCGTAAAGTACCTTAAAAAAAGTTTTCCGCAGGAAAGCAGAGGCATCGAAAGGCTCTTTGGCGCCTTTGATAGGTTCTACCGGCAGCTTGACCGGTACTCTTATTCTAAGATACCCGTATCCTTAAAGATCGCATTGGCCCCGATTCTGTACCCTGAAATTATCCGGGCATCCTTTATTACCGCCGAGCAGTTTATCGGGAAATTTATCACTGATGCCAAGCTTAAAGGCATCCTTACGGATATCTGGAGTTTTATCGGCCTTGCGCCCGGCAGGCTTTCGGCGTTTTATTATCTTATTGTCTTCCGGGGGTATTATTATTTGCCGACATCCTATGTCAAGGGAAGCTCCCGCGAACTTTTCAAGGCAATGGCGGAGAAGATCAGGGAAAATGGTTCGGAGATAAAATTTAATACTCCGGCCGTAAGGATTATTACGGACGATGGTAAAGCGGTTAAGGCCGTAGTTACCGATAAAGAGGAAATATTTAAAGCTAAAGTTGTAATAAGTAATGCCAATCCTATCGATACTTTGGAGAACCTTATTGATAGCCCCGTAACGAGAGGGAGATACCATAAAAATTTAGCCGGTTTAGAGAAATCAATTTCAGCTTGTCAGGTATATCTGGGATTAAAGAAGCCGGCGAAAGATCTGGGCATGGATCATTTTATGTTTTCCGTAAATACTAGCTATAGCCATGAAGAGGATCTTGAGTCTTGCCTGAGCGCGGACTATGATAATTGTTCTTTTTCGCTGGTGGACCATGCTCAGGTGGAACCTGCGTTAGTGCCTGACGGAAAGGGGAGTCTTATAATTATGGCCATAGACTCTTACACTAATTGGGAAAAGCTTTCTCCGCAAGAATATAAGCTAAAAAAACAGGTGGTGGCCAAGAGGTTAATCCAGCGGGCTGAAAAGTATTTGCCGGGGCTGGCCGAAGCTATTGAAGCAATGGAAATAGCTACCCCCAAGACTATGGAGCGCTATGGTTCTGCGCCTGGGGGCGCGATTTACGGGTTTGCCCAGACTCCGGAACAGTCAACTTTCCGTAGATTCCCTTTAAAAACTGAAGTAAGGGGCTTGTTTTTAACCGGCGCCTGGACTCAGCCAGGCGCAGGGGTTCATGCCTGTTTTATCTCCGGAATGGATGCCGCAAAATCGGCCTTGAATTCTTTAAGACGATGAAAGTAACTACCGGTAAATTTAAGGGCAGAAATATCCGTATACCTAAAGGCATACGGCCAACCCAGGGTAAGGCCAGGAAGGCGGTTTTTGATATCCTTGGTGATATAGAGGGTTTGTCTTTCCTGGAGTTATTTGCCGGTTCCGGCGCGGTAGGTATAGAGGCAGCTTCGCGAGGCGCCGCAGAGGTGGTTTTTGTAGAGAATAACCCTAATGTTCTCAGGGTGTTATCTTCCAATACTTCAGGTATATTAGATACTAAATACCTGCCTGACGGCAGGCAGGCTGCATACTATATTTTATCGCAAAGTGTGGAGAGCGCACTGGCGCGCCTGGGCCGGGAGAAGAGAAAATTTGATCTTATCTTCCTGGATCCTCCGTATTATATCCCTAAGGTCCCTCGTTCCGAGACTCAGGTAGCAGGGCACTCGGGATCAACGGCAGCCGGAAATAGCGAGCCGTTGGTAAAAAAAACCTTGCAAACTCTTGAGGGTTATGATATATTATCGCCCAATGGCTTGATAATTGCGCAGCATTTTAAGAAAGAAAATCTCCCAGATTCCCTGGGAGTTTTAAGTTTATTCAGACAGTATCGATATTCGCACACCCTGCTTTCCTTATACAAAAGGAAGGAGCTTTAATTTATGTGCCAGGCAGCAATATATCCGGGGACTTTTGATCCGGTAACCTACGGTCATATTGACCTGATTAAAAGAGCGCAGGCGATTTTTTCTGAAGTGATTGTAGCGGTAGCCTGTAACCCGCAAAAAAAGCCGCTTTTTCCGGTTAAGGAGAGGGTAGCGATGCTTAAAAAGGCTACTGTTGATTTAAGAGGGGTTGAAGTCGTTGATTTTGACGGCTTGGTAGTGGATTACGCGCATAAGCGAAAAGCACAGGTCCTGATCAGGGGCCTGCGGATGATTTCGGATTTTGAATACGAATTTCAGATGGCCCTGACTAACCGCAAACTTTCACCCGACGTAGAGACCATTTTTCTTATGCCGCATGAATCGTATAGCTATCTTTCTTCCAGGCTTTTAAAGGAAGCAGCCTCTTTAGGGGCGGATTTATCCAGCTTTGTCCCGGATTTTGTGGAAAAAGCGCTTAAGGTAAAGTTGCGCGGCAAGCGGTGAAAATAGATACCAGACAGATACCTGCTCTAGGGGTAATTCTCAGCGAAGAATTTAGCCCTGCGGAATTAGATTTGGATACCGAGACCATCAAATTTTGCGGTCCAATCCGGGCAAAGGCAGTCATCTCTAAGAGCTATAATGCAATCGGCGTGAGTTTAAGCTTAAATGCGCCGATGCTCGCCAGTTGCAGCCGTTGCCTGCAGGAGTTTAATGCCAGCTTTAACCGGCAGATAGAGTTACATTATGCTGCAGATAAGCTGGAACCTATAATTGACCTGGATCCGGATATCCGGGAAGAGATAATTTTGAGTTATCCGATAAATCCTTTATGTAATGACGCTTGTAAAGGTTTATGCCCGAAATGCGGGTGTAATTTAAACGAAGGAGGTTGTCACTGTGGCTCTACCTAAAACAAGGCATTCAAAAACGCGCGGCCGCAAGCGGCGCACGCATTGGAAAATCAAGGCCGAGAGCTTAAGCCCTTGCCCGCAATGCAAACAGCCAAAGCTTATCCATCGGGTTTGCCCTATCTGCGGTTATTATAAGGGCAAGCAGGTTATCGAGATTAAAGTAAAAGAGAAAAAGAAAAGGAAATAGCTAAGCGATGAAGATAGTCGTTGATGCCATGGGCGGGGATTACGCGCCCGATGTAGTCATCCAGGGGACATTAGCTGCGGTTAAGGAATACGGCGCAGATGTAATTTTAGTCGGGGACGAGGCGAAAATAAATCCTCTGCTTAAAAAAACCAAGTATTCCGGCCCCCAAATCAGCGTAGTGCATGCGCCGGAGACAATCGGGATGTGCGAGTCTGCCGCTCTCAGCGTGCGCAGGAAAAGGAAATCTTCCATTGTTATCGGCGTGAACCTGGTGAAGGAAGGTAAGGCTGGCGCGTTCTTTAGCGCCGGAAACACCGGCGCAGTCGTTTGCGCGGCGACTTTGGGTTTAGGTCTTATTCCCGGAGTTGAGCGGCCGGGCATAGCGATCATAACTCCTACCTTAAAAGGAAGCTCTCTGATTATTGACGTTGGCGCTAATATTGATCCGAAGCCGACCCAGCTTTTGCAATACGCGATTATGGCTGATGTTTACAGCCGGACCATCTTGAATAAGACCGATCCTTCCATAGGATTATTGAATATCGGCGAAGAAGAGGCTAAGGGCACTGAATTTATGCGCGAGACGCATGAATTGCTTCAGACGAGCAATCTTAATTTTATCGGTAATGTCGAAGGAAAGGATTTTTTCTCCGGCAAGGCCGATATTATTGTCTGCGACGGGTTTGTAGGCAATGTCGCGCTGAAGGTTTCGGAAAGCGCGGTTGCCGTGATGCAGGTATTTTTAAAGAGGCATTTATTAAGCAATCCTTTGGGTAAATTAGGATTGCTTTTTCTTTTACCGAGTTTAAAGCGTTTTAAAAAAGAGCTGAATTATGCCGAATACGGCGGCGCTCCCTTGCTGGGGGTTAACGGCGTAACGATAATCGGCCATGGCCGTTCTAATGTCAAGGCGATAAAGAATGCCATCAGGGTAGCCAAGGAAGAGATTGAGCGCAAGTTTAATGAGAAGATAATCGAGGCCATCGGTAAGAGACGGTCCTTGCCTGAACGCCAGCCAGACCCTTCGGAAACAACCCCAATTAAGGAGTAATATGCGTAAAGTGGGTATAACCGGTGTAGGAGAGTATCTGCCGCCAAGAGTCCTGACCAACGCGGACTTAGAAAAAATGGTGGATACCTCGGATGAATGGATTACCACCCGAACCGGCATAAAAGAACGCCGGATTGCTTGCGCTAACGAGGCTACTTCGGATTTAGCGCTTAAGGCAGCTAAAGAGGCATTGGCCGATGCGCGTTTAAATCCTGAAGAACTGGATTTGATCATTGTCGCTACCATTACTCCCGATATGCAGTTTCCTTCGGTTGCTTCCATCGTCCAGAATGCCCTTCGCGCTAAAACTGCCGTTGCTTTTGATGTATCCGCTGCCTGTGCGGGGTTTATTTACGCTTTATCCATTGCCCAGCAATTTATCAGCCTGGGTACCTATAGGAATGCGCTGGTCATCGGCGCGGAAAAACTTTCTTCGGTTACGGACTGGCAAGACCGCAATACCTGTGTATTATTCGGAGACGGCGCCGGCGCCTGCGTTTTGAAAGAAGTTAAAACCGGAGGCATAATTTCTACTTACCTTGGGTGCGACGGCTCAAATATGGAATTATTAAATCTTCCTGCCGGAGGGAGCCGCCTGCCGGCATCTCAGGTGACAGTTGAGGCCAGGCAGCATTTCCTGAAAATGCAGGGGAATGAATTATTTAAAATTGCTGTCAGGACCATGACTGAGGCCGCCGAGAAGGTTTTAAAACAGGCGGGTATGGATTTTTCCGATGTGGACATGATCATCCCGCACCAGGCGAATGCGCGGATTATTATGGCGGTCGGTAAGAGATTGGGGTTAAGCGGAGATAAAATCTTCCTTAATATAGAAAAATACGGGAATATGTCCAGTGCCTCTACGGCTACGGCTTTAGTTGAGGCAGTCAAAGAAGGCAGGGTTAAAAAAGGCGACATCGTTCTTTTAGATTCTTTTGGCGCGGGGCTGGTCTGGGGAGCCTGCGTTATCGAATGGTAGCTTATCTTTTCAGCGGCCAGGGCAGCCAATATGTGGGGATGGGAAAGGACTTGTATGAAAGTTTTCCCGAAGCCCGGGCCATATTCGACAGGGCGCAAGGGTTGTTAGGTTTTGACCTTAAGAAAATCTGTTTTGAGGGCCCTGAAGAGCAGCTGAAGGTAACCAAAATATCCCAGCCTGCGATTGTCACGCTGAGTATTGCTGCGTATGAAGCTTTTAAAGCTAAAAGCAAAGCTACTCCCGGCTATATGGCGGGTTTAAGCCTGGGAGAATACAGTGCTTTGATCGCTTCAGGAGCACTTACCTTTGAAGACGGCATCCGCTTGATCAAGAGAAGAGGCGAGTTAATGGACGACGCAGCTAAAAAATATCCCGGAGGGATGGCTGCTATCCTGGATTTAACCGTGGATAAGATCAAAGAGATTTGCGCATCCAGCGGTGCTGAAATAGCTAACTTAAATTGTCCGGGCCAGGTGGTTGTTTCGGGTTCAAGCCTAGCCATAAATAAAGTTATACCTTTATGCGTTGAAGCAGGAGCAAAACGGGTAATTCCGCTGGAAGTCAGCGGAGCTTTCCATTCTTCGCTTATGGCTCAAGCCGCGCAAGGCCTTAGGGAAGCGTTGGATAAAACTAATATTAGCGCGCCTTTTGTGCCAATTATCAGTAATTATACGGCTTTGCCCCAGGATAAACCCGAGCAAATCAAAGAAAACCTCATCCAACAGATGCGTTCTTCGGTAAGATGGGAAGATTCAATGAAATTCCTGTTATCTAAAGGCGCCGGGAATTTCATTGAATTCGGCCCGGGTAAAGTCCTGAAAGGCCTGATGCGTAAGATCGATCCTGTTGCTCAGGTTATTAATATAGAGAAAAAAGCGGATATAGGGGGATAATATGAAATTGAAAGATAAGGTTGCTTTGATTACCGGCGGCGCCCGGGGTATAGGCCAGGCTATTGCGATGACCTTTGCCAGGGAAGGCGCGGATATCGTAGTAGCTGACGTAAACCTGGAAGTAGCCCAAAAAACAGCTTCTGAGATAGAGGCTTTAGGCAGGCAGGCGTTGGCTTTGGAGATGGATGTTACGGATTATGCCAAAGTAGAGCCCGGAGTGAACAAAATTCTTGACAAATTCGGAAAGGTTGATATATTAGTTAACAACGCTGGGATTACCAAGGACAATCTTATCTTAAGAATGTCCCAGGGAGAGTGGGATGCGGTGATAAACGTGAACCTTAAAGGCACGTTTAACTGCATTAAGGCAGTCTCCCGGCCGATGATAAAACAGAGAAGCGGTAAGATTGTAAGTATTGCTTCTATTATCGGTTTAATGGGTAACGCGGGGCAGGCAAATTATGCCGCCTCTAAAGCCGGAATAATTGCTCTTACAAAGACCGTAGCTAAAGAATTGGCAAGCCGCAATATTAATGCCAATGCAGTAGCTCCCGGATTCATCCAAACCGAAATGACCGCCAAGCTTTCCGAAGAGGTAAAAGCTAAAATGCTGGAAGCTATACCCTTGGCTAAATTAGGTACGCCCCAGGATGTGGCAAATGTTTGTTTATTCCTGGTTAGCGAAGAAGCAAATTATATCACCGGGCAGGTAATTACTGTTGATGGCGGCATGGTTATGGCGTAAGTATTCTAACAAGGAGGAAAAAAGAATGGCAGTTCAAGAGAAAGTTAAATCTATAATAGCAGAACAATTAGGGGTAAAGCCCGAAGAAGTTACTCCCGAGGCATCCTTTGTCGATGACTTGGGTGCGGATTCTTTGGATACCGTAGAGTTGGTTATGGCCTTAGAAGAGGAATTCGGCATTGAAATACCCGATGAAGATGCTGAAAAGATAGCTACTGTCGGTGATGCTGTTAAGTATATTGAAACTAAAAGCGCTAACAAACAATAATTTATATAGATAGTGTAATAAACTACCCCGCTATTTTTGTTTAGCGGGGTAAGTTTTAGTTACCTCTTATGGACATATGCGTAAAAACAGAGTAGTAATTACGGGCTTAGGGGTGATTTCTCCGGTGGGTAACGACATCCCTGCCTTTTGGAAGTCTTTAAAGGAAGGCAAGAGTGGAGTGGGCCCGATAACCAGCTTTGATGCGGCCAGCTTTGATTCGCGTATTGCCGGGGAAGTCAAAGATTTTGACCCTAAATCCTACGGAATAGATTTTAAGGATATTAAACGCACGGATAAATTCGTGCAATATGCCATTGCTTCAGCCAGGCAGGCTATAGATTCTTCGGGTTTGGATTTGGAGAAGGAGAACAAGGAAAGAATCGGCGTATTGATCGGCTCCGGAATAGGCAGCTTATATACCATAGAGAAGGAGCATAGTATTTTTCTGAATAAGGGTCCTTCGCGCCTTTCTCCTTTTCTAATCCCTATGCTCATCGTCAATGAAGCCAGCGGCTATGTAGGCATTATTTTTGGCCTAAAGGGCCCTAATTCTTGTGTGGCTACTGCCTGCGCTTCAGGAACGCACGCTATCGGAGATGCCTGCAGGATTATCGAGCGCGGGGATGCGGATATAATGATTTCCGGCGGAACCGAAAGCTGCATTGTGGCTACGGCAGTGGGCGGATTCTGCGCCTTAAAGGCGCTTTCCAGGATGAATAATGCACCGCAGAAGGCTTCGCGGCCCTTTGATCAAGAGCGCGACGGGTTCGTTATAGCCGAGGGGTGCGGTATAGTGGTATTAGAGAACTTAGAACATGCCAAAAAACGTAACGCTGATATTATTGCCGAAGTCGTCGGTTTTGGCATGACTTGCGACGCCTATCATATAACCGCGCCGGACCCTGACGGAGAAGGAGCAGGCCGGGCAATGAAGGTAGCTTTAGGTGATGCCAAAATTAATCCTGAAGATGTGGATTATATTAATGCGCACGGCACCTCCACCAAGCTTAATGATAAGATTGAAACACTCTCCATGAAAACTGCCTTTGGCAGCCACGCTAAAAAAGTTATGGTATCTTCAACTAAATCCATGACCGGCCATGCCCTGGGAGCTGCCGGCGGAATAGAATTTGTGGTCTGCTGCCTGACTATAAAAGAGGGCGTAGTGCATCCCACGATAAACTACGCACATCCTGACCCCGAATGCGACCTGGATTATGTTCCCAATGTCGCCCGCAAAGCAGATGTCCGGGTATGTATGTCCAATTCTTTGGGTTTTGGCGGACATAACGCTTCCCTGATCGTTAAGAAATTCACAGGCTAATCATCTTTTAGAAAGCTTAAAAATGGGTTATACTATCGCAGAAAAAATATTATTGGCGCATACCGGTAAGCAAGATATCCGGCCGGGCGAATTTATTGAGGCTAGAGTTGATATTGCCCTGGGTAACGATATCACCGCACCCTTCGCTATCGAAGAGTTTAAAAAATACGGGTTTAAAAAAGTATTTGATAGGAACAGGATCGTCCTTGTCCCGGATCATTTTGCTCCGGCCAAAGACCTGAGGAGCGCTAACCAGTGCAAGATCTTAAGCAATTTTGCCGCCGAGCAGAAGATAAAAAATTATTTTGAAGTAGGCTGCATGGGCATAGAACATGCACTCTTGCCGGAACTGGGTTTGGTCTTGCCGGGTGAACTGGTCATCGGCGCCGATTCGCATACCTGCACCTACGGCGCGTTAGGCGCGTATTCAACAGGGGTAGGCTCTACGGACCTGGCCCGTGCCTTTATTGACGGGAAAGCCTGGCTTAAAGTGCCGGGCTCAGTGAAGTTTGTTTTTAACGGAAGGCTTAATAAATGGGTAGGCGGCAAAGACCTTATTCTTTATACGATCGGCCAGATCGGAGTGGACGGAGCCTTGTATAAAGCTATGGAGTTTTGCGGCCCGGTCATCCGTAAATTAAGCATGGATGGCCGGTTCTCCATGAGCAATATGGCTATTGAATCCGGAGCAAGAGCAGGCTTGATCGAGCCGGACGCTATTACAGAAGAATATATCTCTAAATTTAAACGTAAATCTAAATTCTATAAATCCGATAGCTCTGCCCAATACGATAAAATTTACGAATGGGATGTAACGAATTTAGAGCCGCAGGTTGCCTGCCCGCATTTACCGAGTAATGTTCGGCCGGTCAGCGCTTTAAAGGATATTAAGCTGGACCAGATAGTCATCGGCTCATGCACCAACGGGAGGATCTCGGATCTCAGGATAAGCGCTAAGCTGCTTAAGGGGAAGAAGATTAAATACGGCCTGAAATTAATCGTTATTCCGGCTACCCAGAAGATCTATCTGGAAGCCGTGAAAGAAGGCCTGGCTGAAATATTTATTAAAGCAGGCGGGATATTTTCTACTCCTACCTGCGGTCCCTGTTTAGGCGGGCATATGGGTATTTTAGCCGAAGGCGAGGTTGCCCTGGCTACCACCAACAGGAATTTTATCGGAAGGATGGGGAGTGTAAAGAGCTTTGTTTATTTGTCCAATCCCGCGGTGGCCGCTGCTTCGGCGGTTACAGGCAGGATTACGCATCCTGAGGAATTATAAGATGATTATAAAAGGCAAGGTCCATAAGTTTGGAGACGATATAAATACCGACGATATTATTGCGGCCAAATACCTGATTTCTACCGACCCCAAGGAATTGGGCTCGCATTGTATGGAGTCAATCGCCCCGGATTTTGTTAAACAGGTTTCTCCGGGAGATATAATCGTAGCCGGAAATAATTTCGGATGCGGTTCAAGCCGCGAACATGCGCCGGTAGCGATCAAGGGAAGCGGGATCTCGGCGGTTATTGCCAAAAGCTTTGCGGCGATATTTTTCAGGAACGCTATAAATATAGGCTTACCTTTTTTAGAGTCGCCGGACGTAGAAAATATAAAAGAAGGGGATTTGGTTGAAATAGACCTGGCCAGTGGTATAATAAAAAATCTAACCCAGAACATTCCTTATAAAACTCAAGGGTTCCCTGAATTTTTGCAGGATTTGATAGAAAAGGGCGGCCTGATGAATTATATAAAGGAAAAGGAAAATAAAAATGCATAAAATAGCGGTTATCCCCGGCGACGGCACTGGTCCGGAAGTAGTTCGCGAGGGGTTAAAAGTGCTGGAGGCGGCCAGCAAAAAATTCAAATTCCAGTATGAAACTAAAGAATTTGATTTCAGCGGTAAAAGGTATTTAGAGACCGGAAAAATGGTTGACGATAAAGATGTTGAAGAATTAAAAAAATACTCCGCGATTTACCTCGGCGCCGTAGGCGACCCGGATGTAAAACCCGGCATAATTGAAACAGGGGTTTTGCTGAAACTCAGGTTTGCCCTGGATCAGTATATAAATTTAAGGCCGGTTAAGCTTTATAGCCCTGATTTTTGCCCGTTAAAAGATAAAAATCCGGAAGATATCGATTTTGTAGTTGTACGCGAAAATTCCGAAGGCCTGTATAAAGGTATGGGCGAGTTTAAAGACAAAGGGACTAAGGAAGAAGTCGCGATTCAGATTTCTTATAATACGCGTAAGGGCGTAGAGCGTTGTATCCGTTATGCTTTTGAATATACCCGCAAGCGCAATAAAAGGAAAAAACTTACTCTTTGCGGTAAGACAAATGTCCTCACCTATGCCTGGAACCTCTGGGAAAGGGTTTTTTACGAGGTAGCCAAGGAGTATCCCGATATAACCGTGGATTATGCGCATGTGGACGCGACAACGATGTGGTTTGTGAAGAATCCCGAATGGTTTGACGTCATTGTTACCGATAATATTTTCGGCGATATCATTACCGACCTGGGCGCGATGATCCAGGGTGGGATGGGGATTGCCGCAGGCGGGAACATTAATCCCGAAGGCGTATCTATGTTTGAGCCGATTGGCGGGAGCGCTCCTAAATATACGGGCAAGAACATAATCAATCCTCTGGCGGCGATTTGCGCCGCAGGGATGATGTTGGATAATTTAGGGCAAGCCGAGGCAGCGCAGGCAATTGAAAATTCAGTGATCAAGGTCGCTACCCAAAAATTGAAAACTCTTGCCGCCGGTAAAATGGGTTATTCTACTGGCGAGGTCGGAGACCTGGTTGTGGAGAATATTCAAAAATGAAAAAATATAATGTGGCGGTAGTTGGAGCGGGCGTTGTGGGGATCGAGATGCTGCGGGTTTTAAAGCAGCGTAATTTTCCTATCGGAGAATTGCGGGTCTTTGCGCGCTCAGCCCGGGAGGTAGATATAGACAGAGAAAGATATTCGATAAGGCCGATTTCTCCGGAAGGCTTTGACGGCATCGACATCGCTTTATTTGCGGGGACCGAAGGAGAAAAGGGCGCTGCGGTGACTTTCGCTGCGGAGGCGGTAAAGAGAAAGGCAGTAGTCATTGATAACGGCGCGGATTTCCGGATGGACCCGAAAGTGCCGTTGGTAGTCCCTGAAGTTAATGCTAAGGATGTAGAACCTATTAGAAATTGGTTTGTTAAAAAACACAGGCCGGAAGGCCGTGGTTTGGCTTCCGATAGACAAAACCACAGAGGGATTATTGCTAATCCTAATTGCTCCACCATCCAGATGGTCGTAGCCCTCAACCCGATTCATAAAAAAGTTGGCGTGAAAAGGATTATCGTCACTACTTTGCAGGCCTCCAGCGGCGCGGGAAAAGGAGCTGTTGAGCAGTTAAAAGAGGAAAATTCTTTAATAGCCCAAGGGGGTTTTGGCAATGTGCGCGTAAGCGCGGTCAATAAATCCATGCCGCAGCAGTTGGCCTATAATGTTTTTCCGCACATCGGCTCTTTTATTGAAGGCGATTACAGCGCAGGGGCGCGTACCGGCTACTCCGCTGTAGCCGGGTACACCAACGAGGAATGGAAACTGGTTAAGGAAACTCATAAGATTATGCACGCGCCGAAAATCAAGATTTCGGCAACTACGGTGCGGGTTCCGGTCAGGACCGGGCATTCGGAATCGATTTATATTGAGACTTGCCGGCCTATTTCAGCTGATCAGGCTAGAGCTATTCTTTCCCAAGCGCCCGGTGTGATTTTAATGGATGAGCCCAAAAATAATCTCTATCCTATGCCTAAGGATGTGGAAGGCCGGGATGAAACTTTTGTCGGCCGTATCCGTAAAGATGCTTTCGTAAAAAACGGTTTATGGCTGTGGGTGGTGGCGGATAATCTGCGTAAAGGCGCTTCTACCAATGCTGTCCAAATCGCCGAATGCGTAATATCAGGCTCGAAATAGAATACGACGGCTCAAATTACGCCGGCTGGCAGGTGCAACCTAAAGGCCGCGCTAAGACAATCCAGGCAGTAATCGAAAAAACCCTCCGCAAAATCCTTCAGGAAAAAATAAAATTAATTGCTTCAGGAAGGACCGACGCCGGCGTGCATGCCAGGGCCCAGGTAGCTAATTTTTTTACCTGCTCCAAAATGGATCTTAGCCGCTTAAAGATCGCTTTAAACGGGGTGCTTCCCGAAGATATCAAGGTTATCCGGCTAGGCGAGGAAGGGCCGTGTTTCCATAGCCGCTTTAGGGCTAAATCCAAGATTTACCGCTATACTATATTGAACCGCGATTATTCTTCCCCTCTTTTAAGGAACACGGTTTACTTCTACCCCCATCCTCTGGATATAAAACTTATGCGCAAGGAGTCTTTGGGTTTGTTGGGGAGGCATAACTTCAGCGCCTTTTGCGCTGCCAGAGGAAAAGAAAAAAATCCGGTTAAAACAATAAAGAAATTATCGATCGTTAAGAAAAAAGATTTTATTCATATTGATATTGAGGCGGATGGATTTCTGTATAATATGGTCAGGAATATCGCCGGGACGCTGGTCGAGATAGGCAGGGGGAGCCTAGCGGCCGGCTCTCTGAGGAAAATACTGCTTTCGCGCAAGCGCAGCCTTGCCGGCCCCACTATCCCGGCAAAAGGCCTATGTCTTTTAAAGGTAAAGTATTAACCTATGGTTGATCAACATACAAAAAAGGTTTCCTGGAATTTTTTTTCCGGGCTGGTTATAAGCAGCTTATTGGTATTACAACTTACCCGCTGGCTCATCCTGCCGCAGTTTATGGATATTTATTACCATCTTCTTACTGCCCAGGGTTTTATCCAGGCCGGCGGATACAGCGGTTGGGATTTCTGGCAGTACGCGCCTGCCGGCAGGCCGCATATTTACCCGCCGTTTTTCCATCTGGCGTTAGCGGGGTTTATCCAAGCCGGGGTAAACCCGGTTATCCTGGCTAAATTATGCGAATCACTCATCCCGGTTGTCCTGTTAATAACTTTATGGAAGTTTATTAAAGATAATTACGGCCCGGAATTGGCTTTTTTCAGTGCCCTGCTTTTCTTTTCATCGTCTTCTTTTTACCTTTCTTTGTTGAACCATATCCCCGCGACCCTTTCTTTAATATTCGGGATTTTGTCCTTAAGCCAGTTATTTAAAAAAAGGCTGCTGCGTTCGGCAATATTATTGAGCCTCGTTTTTTATACGCACATCGGCATATCCTTCTTTTTCGCAATGACTTTTCTGATCTACGGTTTATTAAACAAGGAGATCAGGAAAAGGGCGACCGGAGTTTTGCTAACCGCGCTTATCCTTGGCCTGCCCATTATAATCAAGGAACTCAGCGTATTGAAGTTTATGCATACCTTCGGATTCAATCTGCATGAGAAATATTTATGCCAGATTAAAATAATTGAATCTATCTTAGGGGTTATCGGATTATTTCAGTCGTTAAAAAGAGGCAAAGAATACCGCCTGTTTGCAGGGATGTTCCTGGCGAGCCTAGTATTTATAATTTACCCTTACCGTCTTTTATCAGCCGAAGGGTATTTACCCATAATACTGCTTTGTGCGTTTTGCCTCCTGAATTTATACCGCAAGGTAAACAAGCGTTATCTGATTTTGGTTATCGCGGTATTTATCCTGTTTTTTTCGCCCACTTTTTCAATGTATAAAGAAGTCCGGGAGACAAAGATAGATTATAAGGTGAAGATGTTCGATTCGGCTTTCCTGAATTTATTACTTGCCAGGAGCAAAATATTCTGGTTCCCCCAAGAGTATATCTCCGCGGCTAAAATAGTGGAAGCTAATTCCGCTCCCGCAGACGTAACTTACTGCACCCTGGATTTTTTAGGCCTGACTATCTCCAGTATAGCTGCCCGGCCAAGTGCCAATGCCCTTTTACCCGAAATAAAAACGGTAAAAGGCTTTAATCCCTTTATAGGCTCGACAATAATCATATTTACCCGCATTGATGATGAGAGGATGGTGGATTTAACGGTAAGGAAGCTTAATCTAGTCAAGGTAGGAGAGAATAAGTTTTTTTTGGTGTATAAAAATACCGGTTGCCGCTCTCAGGCCGGCGTAATAAAAGCCACTCTGCCGTTTTGGGTGGTTAGCTGCGCGGCTGCATTACTCTTGTTTATTTTTTGGCAGGCAGCCAGGATTGAAGGATTTATATATAAATTCATAAAAAATATTTGACTTAAAGCGTAAATGTGTTATACTTAAAAATCTATGAAAAGGACCTATGTGGCAAAAAAAGAGGATATCCAGAGGGTTTGGTATTTAGTTGACGCCAAGGATAAAATCCTGGGCCGGGTGGCGGCTAAGGTAGCATCTATCTTAAGGGGTAAGCATAAGGCAATTTTTACCCCGCATATCGATACCGGAGATGCCGTTGTTATAATAAATGCTTCCAAAGTCAGGCTGACCGGCAGAAAAACCAAACAAAAAGTCTACCGCAGGTATTCCGGTTACCCGGGTGGCTTAAGGGAAGTTTCTTTTGAGAAGATGTTTACGCATAAGCCTACAACCGTAATTAAGCTGGCAGTCCGGCGTATGCTTCCCGGAGGCGCGTTAGGCCACGTTATGTTAAAGAAATTAAAGATTTATAGCGATGATAAGCATGGGCAGATAGCCCAAAAGCCGCAAATCTTGGAGGTTTAAATAATTAAATGAGCGATACAGTTAAATATACGGCAGTAGGCAGGCGCAAGGAATCAGTGGCCAGGGTCATACTTATCCCCGGAAAAGGCGGTTTTACCGTAAATAAACGGCCTTATGAAAAATATTTCTTAAGAGAAACTGACAGGATTATCGTGAAACAACCTTTAGATGCGACAAATAATATGAATAAATACGATGTTATTGCTAATATAAACGGAGGCGGACTTACCGGCCAGGCAGGCGCTTTGCGGCTGGGTATTTCGCGCGCGCTGCTTTCTATGGACCCGGCCTTAAAAGACTTATTGCGTAAACAGGGTTATTTGACCCGCGACCCGCGCGCAAAGGAACGCAAGAAATACGGCCAGAAGGGCGCACGCAAACGCTTCCAGTGGACTAAGAGGTAAAATAAATTATATAGTTTTAAATTAGAAACCCCGCTGGAATCAGCGGGGTTTTTTATTTTATACCCCGACGAGAAAATGCTTGACTACGACGGGATTTTATTCTAAGATTAAAAATATATTTAGGGGAGATAACAGTATGGTAAAGGTTGGGATTGTGGGAGTAAGCGGTTACACAGGGGAAGAATTAATCCGTATCCTGCTTAGGCACCCGGGGGTTAAGCTGAACGGCCTTTTTTCAAGCAGCGCCTATGCCAAGCCGATTGCGGAAATATTCCCCGACCTCGCCGGCAAACTGGACTTAGTTTGCCTGAAGCCGGCTATAAAGGATATCGTCGGTAAATGCGATGTCGTATTCCTGGCTTTACCGCATACTACTTCCATGGATTTAGTGCCGCAGCTGATTAAGGCGGGTAAGAGAGTCATTGACCTGAGTGCCGATTACAGGCTAAAGGACTTTAAGGCCTATGAAAAATTTTATCAGTATAAACATAAAGATAAGGCAAATTTAAAGAGCTCTGTTTACGGGCTGCCGGAATTATACCGGGCCCAAATAAAAAAGGCCGGGATCGTGGCTAATCCCGGTTGTTATCCGACGGCAGCCATATTGGCCCTGGCTCCGCTGGCCGCAATAGGTGCGGCGGATTTTAACTCGGTAATTATCGATGCCAAGTCCGGCGTAAGCGGCGCCGGAAGAAAGAAAACCGAAGTATTTTTCTCTTCGCCGGACAAGGAAGATTTTAAGGCTTATAAGGTTGGCGTGCACCAGCATACTCCGGAAATCAACCAGGCGTTAGCAATCCTGGCAGGCAAGAAAGTTAAGGTGACTTTTGTGCCGCATCTATTACCGGTAAAGATAGGAATATTGGAAACGATATATATCAAAAAAAATCAAAAAGCAAAAATCAAAAAGCTAAAGTTAGTTGATTTATATAAGAAATTCTATAAGCATGAGCCATTCGTGAGAATAAAAGCTGAAGGAGAATTCCCGGCTTTAAAAGATGTAGTGGGAACTAATTTTTGCGACATCGGGATTAAAGATTGCGTCGATAGCGTGATTGTGATTTCGGCTATTGATAACTTAATCAAGGGAGCTTCGGGCCAGGCAGTACAGAATCTGAATATAATGTATAGATTCCCGGAGACAGCAGGGTTATTATGAAAACGTATAAAAAAGGGATTTTGCCGGTTGGTTTTAAGGCCAGCGGTATATCCTGCGGCCTAAAAAGGTCAGGCAAGCCCGACCTGGCTTTATTTTTTTCGGAAAATCCGGCTTTGGCCAGTTGCGTATTTACGACTAACGATATTTTGGCTGCTCCGGTAGTTTTAAGTAAAGCTCACCTGAAGAATAACAGCAGTTTTCAGGCGATCATCGCCAATAGCGCAAATGCGAATTGTTTTACCGGTAGTGCGGCCTTAAAAGACGCAGGGGAAACCGCGCGGGTCTTAGCTAAAGCCCTGGGTCTCAGGAAAGAATGTGTTTTGGTTGCTTCAACCGGAATTATCGGCAAGAGATTGCCGGTTTTGAAAATTAAACGGGGCATTCCCGAAGTGATTAAGAAATTATCTTCTCAAGGCATAGATAAAGCCGCAAAAGCGATAATGACTACGGATACCTTTGCCAAGATTTTTTCGGTAAAGTTTAACGTGGGCGCCAAAGAAATTACAGTATGCGGGGTAGCCAAGGGCGCGGGGATGATTGCCCCGAATATGGCTACTTTGTTGAGTTTTATTTTTACGGATGCCCAGATTAGCCAGGGAGCGTTGAATAAGGCCTTAAAGCAAGCGGTGGATGTTTCTTTTAATTCCATAACAGTAGACGGATGTATGAGCACCAATGACTCGGTTATGCTTTTGGCAAACGCTAAGGCCGGCAATCCTTTAATTAACCAGGGAAAGAATTTAAATTTATTTACGCAAGCCTTAAGTTTAGTCTGCCTGGAATTAGCTAAGATGATTGTCCGGGATGCTGAAGGCGCCAGTAAATTTATCAAGATTACCGTAAAATCCGCCAGGGACCAGAAAACAGCTAAGGCCGTAGCCTTAAATATAGCTAACTCTAACCTTTTTAAGACAGCCGTATACGGAGAAAACCCGAATTTCGGCAGGATTGCTTCTGCGGCCGGTTCATGCGGGGCGGGAATTAAGGAAGGGAATTTGAAAATAAAAGTAAGTTCATTAAAGAAGAAAGACATAGACGTGGAAGTCTCGCTTAATCAGGGAAACTCCGGAGCGGTGGTTTATACTTCGGACCTGACACCTGAGTATATAAAAATAAACGCTGAATATAATTAAGAAAGGATATAAATGGAAGAAGCGATCAGAAAGGCAGACGTATTAATAGAAGCCCTGCCCTATATAAAGAAGTTCCATAAGAAAGTAATTGTCATAAAATACGGAGGCAGTATCTTAGGAGAAGAAAAGATACGTAAGGGGGTTTTGGAGGATATTGTCTTCCTGAATTTTATGGGGTTAAAGCCTGTCTTAGTCCATGGCGGTGGCCCGAACATAAGCGAGCGTATGCGAAACTCCGGCAAGAAGAGTGAGTTTGTGGATGGTATGCGCGTTACCGATGAAGAGACGCTGGCGGTAGTTGAGGAAGAGCTGCAGTCTTTAAATGATACTATTGTTGATGAGATTTCGGAATTGGGGGCCAAGTGTATCGGCCTAAACGGTAAGAAAGGACAGTTGATCCAGGCTGAAAAGAAAAAAGCAAAGATAGATTTAGGCCTGGTCGGTAATATTGTCGGCGTGAACGCAGAAATGATCCTGAAGGAATTGGAAAAAGATAAAATAGCGGTAATTCTGCCGATGGCCAGCGATAAAGAGAAAAAGGCTTACAATGTCAATGCGGATGAAGCTGCCTCAAGCGCGGCCGGCAGCCTGGAAGCGGAAAAATTTGTTTTATTAACCAATGTGAAGGGGATTTTGCGTAACCCCGAAGACCCCCACTCATTTATATCAACATTAACTACTCAAGAAGCCAAGGGGTTGATTGAGGATAATGTTATACAACAAGGCATGATCCCGAAAGTTAAGGCCTGTATCGATGCTTTAAAAAAAGGAGTCAAGAAAACGCATATTGTTGACGCGCGCATTCCCCACGGGCTGCTCCTGGAGATATTTACCGACCAGGGTATAGGGACGGAGATCATTCAATGAAACTGGAAGAAGTTTTCGCAAGTTATAAAGAAAATATAATGCCCACTTATACCAAGGTTCCCCTGGTATTTGTTAAGGGCAAGGGCTCTAAACTTTGGGATATCCATAATAAGGCATACCTGGATTTTTTCCCGGGTTGGGGGGTGGGAAACCTTGGCCATTGCCATCCTAAGGTAATGCAGGCAGTGCGGGATCAGGTTGCCAAGTTAATTTTTATCCCGAATAACTATTACCATATACCCCAGGCGAGGTTAGCTAAGGAATTGGTGTACTGGTCTTATCCGGCCAAGGTATTCTTTTGTAATTCCGGGGCAGAGGCGAATGAGGGGGCGTTTAAGCTGGCCAGAAAATACGGCCAAGGCAGGTATGAAATTATTACTTTTGAAAATTCCTTTCACGGAAGGACCCTGGCTACGCTCGCTGCTACCGGGCAGAAAAAATACCAGGAAGGTTTTAGCCCCTTACCCGAGGGTTTTAAAACAGTTAAATTCAATGACCTGGAGGCAGTAAAGCAGGCAGTCAGTGATAAAACTATCGCTATAATGTTAGAGTTGGTGCAGGGCGAGGGCGGGATAAATGTCGCTAGCGGGGATTTTGTTTCGGGACTGAGAAAGTTATGCGCTGAGAAGAAATTGCTACTTATCGTGGATGAAGTGCAGACCGGCGTGGGCAGGACAGGTAAATTATTTTGCTACCAGCATTACGGGTTGACCCCGGATATTATGACTTTGGCTAAATCATTGGGCGGCGGACTTCCGATAGGAGCGCTGGTCGTCAGAAAAGAAATTGCCGATACTTTAGGTCCGGGAATGCATGCCTCAACTTTTGGCGGCGGGCCGGTGATAGCCCGGGCGGCTCTGGCAGTATTAAAGGCGGTGCAAAAGGAAAAATTACTTAAAAATACCCGGGCAATGGGCGAGTATTTATTTACCAAGCTCAATACCTTAAAAGAAAAATCCCCGGTTATCCAGGAGGTAAGGGGTTTAGGTTTAATGGCGGGAGTGGAATTAAATATAGAAGGTAAAGAAGTCGTTGAAAAGTGTATCAGCCAGGGGCTGTTGATTAATTGCACTCACGCCAGGGTATTAAGGCTTATGCCGGCGCTGAATGTCACCAAGAAAGAAATAGATAAGGCGATCGGCATACTGCAAAATGTATTAGAGAGTAGTTAATAGATAGGGGAGAAGATGAAAAAGGACCTGCTTACGATAAATGATTTAACGGTAAAAGAGATCCAGGAATTATTCAGCCTTACCGATAAACTGAAAAAAAATAAGGCTAAATTTGGAAAAACGCTTTTCGGTAAAACACTGGTGCTTATTTTTCAGAAACCTTCCAACAGAACCAGGGTTTCTTTTGAGGTGGGCATGTTCCAGCTGGGCGGGAACTCTTTATACCTTGCGCCTAATGAAATAAACCTGGGCATAAGAGAATCTATCGCCGACGTAGCCAGGACTCTTTCCAGATATGTTGACGGTATAGTCATCAGGACATTTGAACATAAAAATTGCCTGGAGTTGGCTAAGGAGGCGACTGTTCCGGTAATTAACGGCTTGTCGGATTTTTCGCACCCCTGCCAGGCATTAGCGGATTTGTATACAGTAAAAGAAAAACTAAAGGTGCTTAAGGGCCTGACTTTAGCTTATGTAGGCGATGGGAATAATGTCTGTAATTCATTGCTCTTTATTTGTGCCAAATTAGGCGTGAATATGAATGTGGGTTGCCCCAAGGGTTATGAACCGGACGCTGCGGTATTAAAAGATGCTAAGGCAGCTGCAGAAGCCAGCGGCGCAGGGATAAATTTATTTAATGATGCTTTCAGCGCGGTTAAGGCTGCGGATGTGATTTATACCGATGTCTGGGCAAGTATGGGCCAGGAAGATGAGGCCGCTAAAAGGAAAGAAGCCTTCAGGGGTTTCCAGGTAAATAAAAATTTGGTGGAATCAGCCAAAGCCAATGTTTTAATTATGCACTGCCTTCCCGCGCACAGAGGGGAAGAGATAACTGATGACGTTTTAAATAGCCAGAATGCGGTTATATTTGATGAGGCGGAGAATAGGATGCACGTGCAGAAAGCGGTTCTAATAAAATTATTAGGGAGATAATTAAATGAAAAAAGTGGTGTTAGCTTATTCGGGCGGGCTGGATACTTCCTGTATCATCAGATGGCTTAAGGGCCAGGGTTATGAAGTTATCTGTTTTATGGCGGACCTGGGGCAGGGGCTAGGCCAGGGAGAAAACCTGGAGGCAATTGAGTCGCGGGCATTTGCCGCAGGAGCGTCCAAGGTTTACATCAAAGATTTGCAGGATGAATTTGTAGAGGATTTTGTTTTGCCGGCCTTACAGGCCAATGCCATCTACGAAGGGAAGTATTTATTGGCTACTGCTTTAGGCAGGCCGTTAATCGCCAAATACCTTGTTCAGATAGCGCACAAAGAAAAAGCCGACGCAATAGCCCACGGTTGCACCGGAAAGGGAAATGACCAGGTGAGGATTGAAGTAGCGGCGGGCATACTTGATGCGCGTTTGAATATCATTGCTCCGGTAAGGACCTGGGAATTCCAGTCACGGGAAGAAGAAATAGAATATGCTAAAACGCACAATATCCCGATAGACGTGACTAAGAAAAAGCCTTACAGCATTGACCGGAATATCTGGGGCATCAGTATTGAAGCAGGCATATTGGAGGATTTGACGCAGGAGCCCCCGGAAGACGCGTATATGATTACCAAAAGCCCGACTAGCCAGGCAAGTTATCCTAAGTATATGGAGGTTTATTTTCAAAAAGGCGTGCCGAAAAAGATAGACGGGAGGGTTTATAAATTAAAAACCCTGATCAGTCATTTAAATGCAATCGGGGGGCTTTATGGCGTAGGCAGGTCAGATATGGTTGAAAATAGGCTGGTCGGGATAAAATCCAGAGAGATCTACGAAGCCCCGGCAGCGACGATTTTACATACCGCGCACAAAGAATTGGAAGCGCTGGTTTTGGATAGGGAATTGAGCCACTTTAAGGATATCATCAGCCTTAAATATGCGGAGCTGGTCTATAACGGCCTCTGGTTTTCTCCGTTGAAAGAGGCTTTGGACGGCTTTGTCAAATCCACGCAAAAGCACGTAACCGGCTCGATAAAGCTAAAATTATTTAAGGGTAATTGCGTGGCGGTAGGAAGAAAATCAGCCCACTCGCTTTACAAAAAAGAGTTGAGCACTTACGGCAAAGAAGATAAATTTGACCAGAAATTAGCCGAAGGGTTTATAAAAATTTGGGGTATGCCTTATAGAAGATAGTAGGCAGGAAAGACAGGAGAAGAAATGGCAAAAAAATTATGGGGTGGAAGATTTAGTAAGAAAACTGACCCGTTGGTAGAAGAATTTACCAAGTCAATACAGTATGATTATAAATTGATGAACTTTGATATTATTGGTTCGCTGGCGCATATTAAAATTCTGTGTAAGGCCGGTTACTTATCCTCTATGGAATCATCCAAGCTTGAAAATGCGCTGGATTCCCTTTTTAAAAAAATAAAGAAAGGTTTCAAGCCTCCTGTTAATAACGAGGATATACATACTTATATCCAAAATGAATTGCAGAAAAAAGTGGGAGATTTAGCGCTCAAGCTGCATACCGCGCGGTCAAGAAATGATCAGGTAGTATTTGCTACAAAGTTATATTGTTACGCCGCCACAGGAACATTGCAGAAAACTGCTAATAGCCTGGTGTCTGCAATAAAGGGTTTGAGCCTAAAAAAGGAGAATAAGGATTTGATTCTTCCCGGTTTTACCCATTTGCAACACGCTCAGCCAGTGTATCTGAGGGATTATCTGGGAGCTTATATTTCAATGTTAAAAAGGGATATATCCAGATTGGAATTTTTATCCACTAACCTGAATATAACTTTAGGTGCCGGTGCGTTGGCAGGAACCCCCATAATGTCCTCCAAATATAACGAAAACCTGAAAAGCTATATTATGGAGGAGGACTTAAAAGGATTGATTAAACCGGTTACAAATTCTTTGGATTCAGTAAGCGATAGAGATTTCGTGATTGAGATTATCGGTGTTTTATCTATTGTCGCTATGCATCTTTCAAGATTAGCTGAAGATTTGATTATCTGGTCCACGAAAGAATTTGATTTTGTGGAGATTGATGAGGCCTTCTGCACGGGAAGCTCACTTATGCCTCAAAAGAAGAATCCGGATGTCTTAGAGTTAATCAGGGGATATGCCGGAAGATTATACGGTAATCTTATAAGCGCTTTAACAATGATGAAAGGGCTACCTTTAACCTACAACAGGGATATGCAGTTGGATAAAGAGCCGCTGTTTAACTCCTTTGAAATAGTTTCTAGTGAGCTAAAGGTCTTGGCTGGTTTGATCAAAACTTTGAAATTTAACAAGTCTAAAATAGAAGAGTACCTTGAAGACGAAGGCCTTTATGCTACGGATTTAGTATATTATCTTGTGGATAAAAAAATCCCCTTTAAAGAAGCGCATACTATTATCGGGAAGCTAGTAAGATATTCCATAGATAACGATATTCAGATTAAAGAGCTGCCGGAAGGCTTACTCAAGAAATTTTCCGATAAATTCGTTAAGAAAGAAATAGTTAAGCTATTTGATCCCTTAATTTCAGTGAAGTCGAAAAAGTCGATTAAGAGATAAGAGAAGGATAAAAACCTATGCACGAATTTAAATACAGAAGCAATAATTTATATTGCGAGGATGTAAGGGTGCAGGATTTAGCCGAAAAATTCGGCACCCCGCTTTATGTTTACAGCTATAAAACCCTGATCGGCCATTTTTTGAAGTTAAAAACCGCCTTTCGGGAAATTGACCCGCTTATCTGTTATTCGGTTAAAGCCAATTCCAACCTGGCGCTCCTTAGGGCCTTAGTGAATGAGGGGGCGGGCCTGGATATTGTTTCAGGCGGAGAATTATTCCGGGCTATAAAAGCCGGCTGTTCTTTAAAAAAGATAGTCTATGCTTCGGTCGGCAAAACCGATTGCGAGATAGAAGAAGCAATAAAATTAGGCATCCTGTTTTTTAATGTGGAGTCATTTTCGGAATTAAAAAATGTCCAGCATATTGCCCGCCGCCTCTCCCGGCGGGTGAACGTGGCTTTACGTATTAACCCGGATGTTGAGCCAAAAACGCATAAATATATCACTACCGGCAAACTGACTAATAAATTCGGCATAGATTTTAAGACCGCTAAAAAGATAATCTTACTGGCCCGGGGTTTTTCGCATGTAAGGATCGCCGGGCTGCACATCCATATCGGTTCCCAGATAACCGTTCCCGAACCTTTCGCGGCAGCAATAGCAAAAGTGCTAAGATTTATCGTCGAATTAAGAAAAGAAGGGATAGGCTTAGAGTATTTAAATATCGGGGGAGGCCTGGGGATTATTTACGATAAAGAAATACCGCAGACCGCAGCCAAATTTGCGGGCAGGGTTTTGCCTTCATTGAAAAAATCCGGGCTTAAAATTATTATGGAGCCAGGGAGGTTTATTGCCGGGAACGCCGGGATATTAGTGGCTAAAGCCCTTTATGTTAAATACACGCCGAAGAAAAAATTTATTATCGTAGATGCCGGGATGAACGATTTAATCCGGCCGGCATTATATGGAGCGTACCATCAGGTAGTGTCGTTAAAACGTAAAAGCAGAATGGAAAGGGCCGATGTGGTCGGCCCGATATGCGAATCCGGGGATTTCTTCGCTAAAGACAGGCTTTTGCCTAAAGTTGAAGAAGGGGATTATCTGGCAGCGCTGGGAGCTGGGGCATACGGTTTTAGTATGGCGAGTAATTACAATTCCCGGAGGAGGCCGCAGGAGGTTATGGTGGTTAAAAACAAAGTATTCGTAATCCGCCAAAGGGAGACGTATGGGGATTTGGTGCGTAATGAATCCATCCCCGGGTTCCTTTTAAAATAGTCCATATGCATAAAATAAAATTTACTAAAATGGTTGCTTCCGGTAACGATTTCGTCGTTATCGAAGCTAAAAGCGTCAAGCCCCTTCCTGTCCGGCAGGCAGGAAAATCCGGAAGTTTAAGCGGTCTGGCCAGGATCCTCTGTGACCGGAAATACGGAATAGGCGCGGATGGCTTACTGGTTTTGGAAAAAGCGCTTCCTGGCGGTGTAAAAATGCGCATCTTTAACAGCGATGGCTCAGAAGCCGAGATGTGCGGTAATGGCAGCCGCTGCGCTAGCCTTTGGATGGGCTTAAAGACGTTAAATCTTAAGACCCGGGCCGGGGCCGTTGAATCAATCGTCAAAAAAGACCAGGTCAAAATAAAACTTACTAATCCTAAAGGTTTAAGGCTGGATATCCCTCTTAAGATAAATAACCGCGGCATTAAGGTAAATTTTATTAATACCGGAGTCCCGCATGCGGTAATATTTGTTTCCGGAGTAGATAAAATTAACGTGCAAGGCATTGGCAGATCCATCCGTTACCATAATAAATTTTCTCCGGCAGGGGCAAATGTGGATTTTATTGAGGTTTTAGGCAAAGATGCGCTAAGGATCCGTACTTATGAAAGGGGAGTTGAAGATGAGACGCTTGCCTGCGGCACCGGAAGTGTCGCTGCGGCGCTGATTTTTGCTTTGAAGGCGGATGTTTCGAATAAAGTATATGTGCATACAAGAAGCGGCGAAATTTTAAAAATTTATTTTAAGAAGGATAATTCCCGGTTTACGGATGTCTGGCTTGAGGGTAAAGCGCGGGCAGTTTACAAAGGAGAATATTATGTTTAAAGGCTCAATTGTAGCCATTGTCACGCCATTTTCCGTTGAAGGCGCAAAATCAACGGTTGATGAAAAAAAACTTAGAGAGTTAATTGAATTTCAGATTAAAAACGGCACTGCGGGTATCGTACCCTGCGGCACAACCGGAGAATCGGCGACCCTGTCTTTTGAAGAACACGAGCAGGTAATTGAAGTTACTATTGCCCAGGTTAGAAAAAGAGTGCCGGTAATCGCCGGGACAGGTTCGAACTCAACCGCAGAAGCCATACTGCTGACTAAGCATGCCGCCAGTGCCGGTTCAGACGCTTCGCTGCAGGTTTCTCCTTATTATAACCGTCCGACTCAAAAAGGGCTCTACGAACATTTTAAGGCCGTAGCGGATTCGGTAGATATTCCGATCATCCTTTATAATATCGCTTCGCGCACCGGAGTAAATATTGAGCCTGAGACAATCGCCAGATTAGCCGCTGATTGTAAAAATATCGCCGGGGTAAAAGAAGCTTCGGGTAATTTAGAGCAGATGTCGCGCATAAAGGCGCTTTGCCCGCCGAATTTTGAGTTGATTTCTGGTGATGATGGCCTGACTCTTCCCGTATTAAGCCTCGGCGGGATAGGGATAATCTCCGTAGTGGCCAATATTGCGCCGCGGGATGTAGCTGATTTAGTCAGCGAGTTTGAAAAAGGGAACATTAAAAAAGCCCGGGAGCTGCATTATAAATTATTGCCCTTGGTTAAAGCTATGTTTGTTGAGACTAACCCTATTCCCGTAAAAACAGCGCTGGGGTTATTGGGCATGTGCGAGCCGGCCTTGCGTTTACCGATGTGTGCGCTCTCTTCGGATAACCTGGAAAAACTTAAAAAAGCCCTGCGGGACTATAATCTTTTAAAATAAACCTAAAATGAACAATAAGAGAGTTTTTTTATTTGCTCTAATCGCTGTCTCCCTTGGCCTAAACATATATTTTCGGCTGAATACCCTATTTTTATGGTCTCTGGATAAAAAGGCAAAAAAAGAAGTTCATGTCGCTATTGTCGATAAATTGTACAAAGAGATTAATCTGGTGTATTCCGGGCTCGGCGAGGCAGATAAGGTGGAATTGTTGGAGAGCGCGTTTAAGCTGTATTTAAAAGAAAATAAGGCCGAAGTCAAGAAAGCTATCTTTGAAAAAAGCCAGGGGTTAAAAGCCTATTACCGGGATAAGGACGGCTGGACATATATGCAGGAGGTCGATCCCTATCGTTGGTATAGGAGGGTAGACAATTTTTTAAAGAACGGAAATTTTGGCACAGTACGTATTAATAACCAGGATTACGATACCCTTATGCTTGCTCCTTTTGGGGCGAAGATCGAACCCCTAAAGCTGCATTTCTACATAGGCGCATATTTTTATAGATTCGTGCATTTTATAAATAATAAATTATCCCTTATGTCCGCGCTTAGTTTTCTCCCCGTATTTCTTTCGGTTTTCCTGGTAATAGCCGTATTCTCTATTGCGCTTATGCTGGGCGTATCCCATGCGGGGAGTTTTGTCGCCAGCTTAGCCGTAGGCTTATCCCCCGTGATATTGATGCGTTCAAGCTTCGGATGGTTCGATACGGATATCTATAATATATTTTTGCCGTTATTTATCGCTTATCTGGCTGCGTATTCTTTTAAAGTAAAAGGCCTAAAGCATATTCTTTTTTTATTTTTAGCGGGATTAACAACCGGTGTATATTCGGCGATATGGTCTATCTGGTGGTTTATTTTTTATATTATAGCCGCCGGCTTATTCCTGCATGAACTTTGTATGGTAAGTTATGACCCGCGCAGCAGTAAGAAGGCCAAGATAAAAGATGCCTTTTTATCTTTAGCATTATTTATTCTATCCACCTACCTATGGGTAGGGGTTATTTCGGGCCCTGAGGCAATAGCCGGGTCTTTTTCAGGGCCGTTTTCAATTTTGTCGACGCGGCAAAATTTGGCAATAGCTAATTTCTGGCCCAACATGGCATTTTCTATACAGGAATTAAACAGCTCCGGAGTCGCTTATATAAGAGGAGGGTTGGGAGGAGGCCTTATTTTATGCGGCGGGCTGCTGGGGATCTTAGTGTTGATTATTAAAAAAAGAGTCTTGGTTAATTTTTCAGAAAAAAGTTTTTTGTTATTCGTTTTAACCGTATGGTTGTTGGTAATGCTTATTCTAACCTCCCTCTCTAAAAGATTTATTATATTCCTGGCCGTGCCGATAGGTATTTTCTTCGGAGCATTTTTAGATACCCTCAGGGATTTTATGTATAGGCAAAAAGACAAGATTATTTTCTTACGTAAGATTAATGAGAAAGCCTATATCACCCTGTTAAGCGGCATATTCTTGGCAGGCGCTATATTACCCATACGCGCCGCATCCAGAGAGGTATTCTTGCCTATCTTAAATAATACGTGGCAGCATATGCTGATAAAGATAAAGAATGTAACTCCGCCGGATGCAGTTATCAGCGCTTACTGGGATCCCGGGGATTTTATTATGAGCGTCTCCGGGCGCGCGACCCTGCACTGCCCCCAATATAATTTTACGCCGGTGGCCTACTGGACCGCGAGATTATTTATGTCGGACAATGAAAAAGAAGCGTTGGGGATATTGCGGATGTTAAACGCCGGCAATACTCAGGGATTTGAAGAGCTATTAAAACTTACCGGCGGGGAAAAATTAGCGGCGTTTGAATTAATCAATAAGATGCTGCTCTGCGATAAATATGGAGGCCGTTCCTTATTAAGCAGGTATACGGACGATAAAAAGCTTATAGATAAGATCCTTGGCCTTATCTATGAGCCTAAGCATCCTGCTTACTTGCTGGTGGATGGGGGCCTGTTGAACATGGTTGAGGTTTTTTGTACTCTAGCAAATTGGGATTTCAAAAAATTGGATTTATGGCAGAATATGGAGACGGCGGATAAAGTTAAATTTACAACTTATGCCGGAAAAAAGTTTGGTTATTCTAAGGCCCAGGCCGAGTCCCTTTACCAAACAATGTGGCTGACCAGCAGGAAAAGGCCGCTAGATTGGATCTCAAGCGAAAGGTACCGGCTGTATAGCAGCGGGTTGGCGCAGAGATCCGGCGCTAAAGACGAAAAGATCATACGCTTCAATAACGGCTTATTAGTGGATAAAGACAATTCCAGTTTTTTTTACAGGCAGGATATGCCTCAGAAATGGATAATCCCTGGAGAAATAGTTCTTGTTACCAAGGACAGGATAAAAGAAAAGGCGCTTAAAGGAGACAGCGAATATTCGCTTTTATTTTTAGAGAGCAAGGATACCTACGAAGCAATTTTAATGGATAAGCGATTAGCGCGCAGTATGCTGATTAAGTTATATTTTATGAAAGGCAAAGGGTTAAAGTATTTTCAGCTCATCGAGCAGGAAGAGAATAAAGAAACGGGCTTGCGTATATATTTATATAAGATTAACTGGAGCGCTAAGTAAGGAGAGAGCGGCAATGATAAAATTAGGAGTTGCTGGTGTTTGCGGGAAAATGGGCAGGCGTATTTTTGAATTAGCGTCACGCGACCCGGATTTTGAACTGGCTCTGGCCCTGGAAAAAAGAGGGACTCCGGCCATCGGCAGGGATATCGGAAAGTTGAAAATATCTTCTAATACCGACGGCTTGTTCCTTATTGATGTGCTGGTGGATTTTACTGTCCCTGAGGCAGCCGAAGTAAGCCTGGATTATGCGGCTAAATATAAAAAAGCGCTTATCCTGGGGACAACGGGCCTGAGCGATACTCAAGTTAAGAAAGTTGAAGAAATCAGCCGCGTCGTGCCGGTGGTGTTTACCCCGAATATGGCTATCGGCGTAAATGTATTATTTGGGATTTTGCCGCAGATCGCCAAAAAACTAGGGCCGGATTATAGTATGGAGATCGTAGAAGCGCATCATAAAACTAAAAAAGACGCTCCTTCCGGCACAGCAAAAAAACTGACGGAAATTTTAGGTGAAGAAACCGGAAAACAGATACCCGTGCATTCTATCCGCCTAGGAGATATTGTAGGAGACCATACGGTTATATTTTGCGGTAATTCCGAACGCATTGAAATAAAACACCAGGCGCATTCGCGCGATCTATTTGCTTTGGGGGCTTTAAAAGCGGCAAAGTGGATCTTCGGCAAGCCCGCCGGGTTATATTCAATGCAGGACGTATTAAAATAGAGGGAGAATATGTTTAAGCTATCTAAAAAAATACAAGACCTTCCGCCGTACTTATTTCTGGAAATTGATAAGGCAAAAAGAAAAGCAGCTGCTGCCGGCCGGGACATTATTGATTTGGGAATAGGCGATCCTGACCAACCGACGCCCAGGCATATAATTGAAGCGTTATATCAGGCATCGCTTGACCCGGCTAACCATCGTTACGCCCTGGATCAAGGTATGCCGGCCTTACGCCGTTCAATCGCTGTCTGGTATAAGGAAAGGTTTGGCGTAAGCCTGAACCCTGGTTCGGAAGTCTTGCCGTTAATCGGCTCCAAAGAAGGCCTGGCGCATTTTCCGCTGGCTTTTTTAAACCCGGGCGATTATTCCCTGGTTCCCGACCCCTGTTATCCTCCTTATAAAGGCGGGACTATTTTAGCCGGGGCAAAACCCTATTCTTTGCCGCTTTTGGAAGAAAATGCCTTTCTGCCTGACCTTAAAAAAATACCTTTATCCGTGCGTAAAAAAGCAAAAATCATTTTTGTTAATTATCCCAATAATCCCACATCGGCGACCGCCGAAAAGGCTTTTTATAAAGAGCTGATTGAATTCGCCCGTAAAAATAAAATTATTATTGTTTCGGACCTGGCTTATTCGGAGATGAGCTATGACGGATACCGGCCTGCAAGTATTTTAGAACTCGAGGGCGCGCGGGAAGTCGCCATAGAATTCCATTCGTTATCCAAAACATACAATATGACCGGCTGGCGCATCGGCTGGGCCTGCGGAAATGAAAAGTTAACCGCAGTTTTAGCTAAAGTCAAATCCAATATTGATTCGGGTATTTTTTCAGCGGTGCAATTAGCCGGTATTGTCGCGCTGTCCGGGCCGCAGGAATACGTTAAAAGTATGTGCAGCCTTTACCAGGAGCGCCGCGATTGTTTGATGGAAGGCTTAGGGGCATTAGGTTGGCAGGCGCATAGGCCTAAGGCAACTTTTTATGTCTGGATAAAAGTTCCTAGAGGGAAAAGTTCCTTAAAATTTTCCGAGCTTCTATTAGACAGAGCGAATATCGTGGTTACTCCCGGAGTCGGATTCGGCAAATACGGCGAAGGCTATATCCGTATGGCGCTTACCGTCGGAAAAGAGCGCATAAAAGAAGCGCTTGAGCGGCTAAGGAAGATTTAGTTTTAACGAATTGGTATTTATGGAAATATGCTATCTAGGCGTAGGTTCGAACTTAGGTAATAGGAGGCTGAGCATAAAACAAGCTGTCAGCAGGATAAACCTTTTGGAAAATACCAGGGTACTGAAGAAGTCCGCATTTATCCAGACCGCTCCTGTCGGAGGTCCGGCTGGCCAACCGAAGTTCCTGAACGCTGCTTTAAAAATTAGAACAGGGTTTGCGCCTCTAAGACTTCTTAAAGAATTAAAGATCATTGAAAAAGGGCTGGGCCGGACAAAAGGCGTGCGTAACGCTCCCCGGACAATCGACCTGGATATTCTGCTTTATGGGGATAGAGTAGTCAGGACTGAAAAACTGGTTATTCCACATCCGCGCATGTTCGTCCGGGATTTTGTAATCAAACCTTTGTCAGAAATTATATGAAAACGATAAAACCTCCTTTAGTTTTATATAATGCTTTAAAAAAGTCCAGGCTGTCAGGTAGCTCGATCGGGTTTGTCCCGACGATGGGCGCTTTGCACGCCGGGCACATAAGCCTTATCCGCCAGGCGCGCCAGGAGAATGCTATTATTGTAGTGAGCATCTTCGTTAACCCGGCGCAATTCGGGCCTAAGGAAGACCTCAAAAAATACCCGCGTCCGCTGAATAAAGATTTAGCGCTTTGCCGTAAAGAGAGAGTAGATTTTGTTTTTCTTCCCAGCATAAAGGATATTTATAGCGAAGATTTTTCTACCTATGTTAGTGTTGAAAAGCTAAGCGGAGTTCTTTGCGGAATAGCGCGGCCCGGGCATTTCCGGGGCGTAGCGACAATAGTTACCAAGCTTCTGAATATCATTCAACCGGATGTAATTTATCTTGGCCAGAAAGACGCGCAGCAGGCAATTATCATCAAGAAGATGGCCAGAGACCTGAATATCCCGGTCAAGGTAAAAATAATGCCGACAGTGCGCCAAAGCGATGGGTTAGCTTTAAGCTCAAGGAATGCTTATTTGGATAAAAAAGAAAGGCTGGACGCCTTAGTATTATCAAAAGCGTTAAGTCTAGCTAAATTGCTGGTTAACTCCGGAGCTAAAAGTCCCCTCAGGATTATAAGCAGGATGAAACAACTGATCAGCAGGAAGAAAAACGCCAGGATCGATTATATTGCCATTGTTGACGCGGCAAGCCTTAAGCCGGTCAGGAAAATTTCCGGAGAATGCTTAATCGCTTTAGCAGTACGCATAGGCAGAACCAGGTTGATCGATAACATAATAGTGAGGGTTTAGAATAATGCATAAATTAAAGATCGGGATCGTCGGTTGCGGCGCAATAGGAAGTTCTCTGGCCGGGGTAATTGTCAAAGAATCCAAGCGGGAGGCAGAGCTCTGTGCGCTTTTTGATATAGATAATAATAAAGCTAAGGGATTATCCAAAAAGTTATCCGGCCGGCCTGGCCTGGCGTCGGGTAACCTGAAGCAGTTAATCGCAAAATCAGAGTTGATAATTGAAGCGTCATCAGCCAAGGCCTCTTGGGATATCGCTAGAACAACCTTATCCGCAGGCAAGGATATAATGATTATGAGTGTGGGAGGGGTAGCTGAACGCCTGGCCCAGTTAACTGCGTTGGCTAAAAATAACCGCGCAAAAGTTTATATTCCCAGCGGTGCTCTTTGCGGTATTGACGGATTAAAAGCCGCAAGGATGGGCAGGATAAAACGGGTAATCCTTACTACCACCAAGAACCCAGGTTCTTTTAAGGGCGTCAAATACGTAGAAGCCAAAGGGATAAATTTAAAAAACGTAAAAAAGGATACTGTATTATTTTCGGGAAAGGCAGGCGAGGCAGTCAAATATTTTCCTCAAAATATCAATGTTGCCGCGGTCTTGAGCCTGGCGGGTATAGGCGTAAATAAAACTATGGTTAGGATTATCGCTTCTCCCAAAGTTACCAGGAATATTCACGAGGTGAGGATTGAGTCTGTTGCCGGTATGATCACCACGCGCACCGAAAACGTCTTGCATCCGGATAATCCCAAGACAAGTTATTTAGCCGTCCTCTCCGCGATAGCCATGTTAAAGCAGATTCTGAAGCCGATAGAGATCGGCACGTGAAGAAAATAACAAATAACGAACGATAAGAAGGGGGGTGAATCAGAAAATGGCAGAAAAATTAGTGAAACTCGGAATCAAGAGAGCAAAGGGTTTCCTCTATTACATTGACAAGCAAGGTGACGTCTCCTGTGCCAAAATGGCAAGGGGCGCGAAAAAAGGAGGCAGCCCGAAGAAGGTAGCCAAGTGCGGCATCAAGAGAAAAGAGGGTTACCTTTATTTCTTGGACAAGAAAGGTGATGTTTCCTGCGCCAAGATGAAAAGAGGCGGTAAAAAGAAAAAAAGATAAGTAAAAAAAGGGGGCGGTTCTGTTTTTTTATAAAAAACAGAACCGCCCCCAAGTTCCCCGGATATTCCCTTATGGCAACAAAATCAACCTATAGGTTGCTTTTAGCATTAGTTATTGTCCTGGCCGTAAGTCTGCTTTTGCCTACTTTGGCCCGAGTGCCTTATTTTTCCTACGCTGACGATATATGTTACTTCAAATACGCAACCTGCCTAGGCGAAAAAGGCCTTAACGGCTTGTCCGGCCTTTTTCAGGGATTTATCGCCGACCAGCCAAACTGGTTTAATCCTCATCCGCTCAGGATCGGTTTTATAATTCTGTCCGCAGCCTGGTTAAAAATACTGGGTTATTCGCTGCTGAATCTAGCTTTCCTGTCGTTGTTTTCTTACGCGCTTTTTTTGGGTTTTTCGTATTATTTTTCCAGGAAATACCTGGGAGAACAACTGGCTTTGTTATTGGTGATCCTCCTGGCTTTTTCTCCGCTCCAGATGGCCATGGCCCGCCGGGCGTTCGTAGACAGCTCCTTAAATCTATTTTCCCTGCTGGCGGTATGGTTGTTCTGGGATTTCCTGAAAAACAGGGGCAGGGCAAGATTCATTCTTTTTGTCGCCGTATATACCTGCAGTATTCTAATCAAAGAAACTTCGCTGTTATTGATTTTTGTTTTTTTCTCTTTTTTATTATTCAGTAGGTTCATTTATAAGGAAAAAGTTCCCTTTAAAAAAACAACGGTCCTTTTAGCCCTTCCGGTTATCCTGGCAGGCCTGGTTTATCTGGCTTGCGGAGTTTCATCTTACATGCCGGGCATTATTAAAATCTTATTAATGCCTGCGCCGGCTGATTCTTACGCCTCTTTATTCTGCTCCGGGCCATGGTACCGTTATCTGATCGATTATATGCTTCTTTCTCCGTGGGTCGTTATTTTAACCATCGGTTTTATCTTCAATTTTTTCTTAAAGAAGGAAGAAGACGGATTAAGCCTGTATTTTATTTTTGTTTTCCTGGTTAGCTTTATTTTATTCAGTGCTTTCCTGAAAAACGTGCGCTATATGATCATCTTGGATACGCCGATGCGTTTATTCTCCCTGTTCATGCTAAACATGATAGCGCAGAGGATTTGGCCGCGCCAGGCAATGAAATTAACGGTTGTCCTGGTGGTCAGCTTAGCGTTCTTTGATTGGTTTAATTTTTATCATTTATTTATTGCCGAAAATATCCATGATCCTACAAGCTTTTTCCTGCTTAAAGCTAAACAGATCATCCCTTTCCATTAACCATGCAAAGCGAATCCATTATTATCCGCGGCGCCAAAGAGCATAACCTGAAAAACATCAGCCTTACGCTTCCGCGCAATAGACTTATCGTAGTTACCGGTTTATCCGGTTCGGGTAAATCCAGCCTGGCTTTTGATACTATTTATGCCGAGGGTCAGCGCCGGTTCGTAGAGAGCCTCTCAAGCTATGCCCGGCAATTCTTAGAGCAATTGCAGAAGCCCGACCTGGAATATATATCGGGTCTATCGCCTGCCATCGCCATTGAGCAAAGGTCAGCCGGCGGAAATCCCCGTTCTACAGTAGCGACCCAGACAGAGATTTACGATTATTTAAGGCTTCTTTTTGCGCGTATCGGTAAAATTTACTGTTATCAATGCGGCCAGCCGATAGAAAAGCAAAGCGCTCAAGAGATCGTTGAAAAAATAATGTCTATGCCCCAGGGCACGGATATACAGATTTTAGCGCCTTTGGTGCGCGGGAGGAAAGGCGAGTATAGGGACATATTTCCCGGGATTCAGAAATCCGGATTTGTGCGCTGTCGCGTTGACGGTAAAATCTATGAGCTTCCGGCGAAGATTAAGTTAGCCAAATATAAGGCCCACAATATAGAAGTAGTGGTAGACCGGTTGACTTTGAGAGAGGGTATTAAAAGCAGGCTTACGGATTCGCTGGAGACAGCGCTAAAGGTGGGTAAGGGCGCGGTGATCATCAGCGCCAGGCAGGAGACGGTTTTTAGTGAACAGTACGCTTGCCCTAGGTGCGGGGTAAATTACGCGGAAATTGAGCCGCGTATTTTTTCGTTCAATTCTCCTTACGGCGCCTGTATTGAGTGCAACGGCCTGGGGACAAAAATCAAATTTGACCCGGATCTGGTCATCCCCGATAAAAGCAAATCTATAAACGCCGGGGCTATTGCTCCCTGGAAAAGAGGAGGCAGAGGTTATATCCTTTATTACCGCTGGCTTATACGTGAATTAGCCTCTCAACTGCATTTTGATTTAGATGCGCCGTTTAATAAATTGCCGAAAGATATCCGGCAGGCAATACTTTACGGTTCAGATGAATATGTGGGTAATAAGCCGTTTGAAGGGGTTATTCCGCACCTGGAGAGGTTATTCCGCCAGACCGAGAGCGATTACCTGAAAGAAGAAATCTCCAGGTTTATGTCTTCCTCTGCTTGCCCCGCGTGTAAAGGCGCCCGGCTTAAAAAAGAGAGCCTGGCAGTCAGGATCAATGGGAAGAATATTTGGGAAGTAACACAGATGCCGATCAAAGAGGCACATGTTTTTTTCAATAGCCTGGAATTGAACGCTAAGGAAAAGTTGATCGCCTATCAGGCCTTAAAGGAGATAACCCAAAAGTTGAAGTTTTGCATTGATGTCGGCCTGGATTACCTTACTTTAGACAGAAAGAGCGCGACCCTTTCAGGCGGTGAGGCGCAGAGGATCCATCTGGCTACCCAGGTAGGTTCGGGCCTGGTCGGCGTATTATATGTATTGGATGAGCCGAGCATCGGCCTGCATCAGCGGGATAATGCCAAATTATTAACCACGCTTAAATCGTTAAGGGACCTGGGTAATACCTTGTTGGTAGTTGAACATGATGAGGCGACTATACTGAGCGCCGATTATATCGTAGATTTAGGCCCCGGCGCGGGTTTGCACGGCGGAGAAGTGGTTTTTGCGGGGACTAAAGAAGAGCTTTTAAAAGACCGGCATTCTCTGACAGCCAAATACCTGAGAAGGGAATTAAAAATAGAACTGCCTGCGGCAAGGAGGGATTGGCAGGATAAAAAATTCCTGGAGATAAGAGGCGCCGCCGAACACAACCTTAAGAATATTAATATTCGGTTTCCTTTAGGGGCCTTTATCGGAGTCACCGGCGTATCCGGTTCGGGAAAGTCTACGCTTATTGACGAGATATTATACCGGGCTTTGGCGCAAAAAATTTATAAATCAAAAGAGAAGCCGGGATTGTTCAAGAAAATCACCGGGGCGGAATTCATTGATAAAGTGATCGAGGTAGACCAATCGCCGATCGGCCGGACCCCTCGCTCTAACCCGGCTACCTATACAGGGGTTTTTGGGGACATCCGTGATATCTTCAGTCGCCTTCCTGAGTCGCGCGTGCACGGCTATCAACCGGGAAGGTTTTCTTTTAATGTTAAGGGTGGCCGCTGCGAGGCCTGTATGGGCGACGGGATAAAGAAGATTGAAATGCATTTCCTGCCGGATGTCTATGTAAAATGCGACATCTGTAAGGGTTTGAGGTTTAATGAAGCGACCCTGGATGTAAAATATAAAGGTAAATCTATCGCCCAAGTCCTGGAGATGACCGTGGAAGAGGCGCTCGAGCTCTTCAGTAATATCCCGAAGATAAATAACACACTTACTTATCTTTATGATGTGGGTTTAGGGTATATACATCTGGGCCAATCCGCGACCACTCTCTCCGGAGGCGAGGCGCAGAGGCTTAAGCTTTCCAGCGAATTAAGCAAACGCGCGACAGGGAGCACGCTTTACATACTTGATGAACCGACTACGGGTTTACATTTTGCCGATGTCGCCAGGTTGATCAATGTATTGCAGAGGTTGGTGGATAAAGGCAATACCGTGGTGGTCATCGAGCATAACTTAGAGGTGATTAAGAGCGTAGACTACATCATTGATTTAGGCCCGGAAGGCGGGGATAAGGGGGGAGAACTGGTCGCCTCGGGCAGCCCGGAAGAACTTATCCGTAATCAAAGATCATACACAGCCCAGTTTCTAAAAAAGGCATTATTATATTGAAGATGAATAGGGCAGGAATACTTTTGGTTATTTTACTGGTGCTGGCTCCATTAGCGCAGTTACCGGCCCAGGAGATAACGGCTGGCCTTAAAGAAGAAGAGACGCTTTTTATGGGTAAGAAAGCCTTTGAGGATGGCTTTTATGAGGTAAGCCTCGGGCTCCTGGAACGTTTTTTAAATGATTATCCTGATTCCCTTAAGGTGCCGGAAGCGCAGTTATTGGCTGGAGAATGCTATTTCCAGCAGAATAAGTTTATGGAAGCTTTAACCAAATTTGAAGCGCTCTTAAAAGACCCTAAAGCTAAAGGCATTAAAGACGCTGTTTATTACTGGACGGCTGAAGTTCATTTTAAAGGAGATAACTTTGCCCAGGCGGTTGCTTATTATAAGAAAATAATCCAGGAATTCCCTAATTCTTCTTATGTACCGATCGCCTATTATTCTGTTGGCTGGTGTTTATTCCAGGAGCATAAATTTCAGGACGCCCTGGATTATTTTAAAACCCTGGCAGAAAAATTCCCAGGGGAACCGCAGGGTAGAGACGCCGCATTTAAAATGATGGAATGTTTATATAACTTAAAAGATTATCCCGCGCTTAAGAGCAAGATTGCCCCTCTATTCGGGCTCTTCTCCGAGGATAGCCTGCGTATGTCTTACCTCTATTTTTATTTAGGGGAAGCAAATTATTATCTGGATAATTTTAGCGAATCTATAGAAGCTTATTCCCAGTCTTTAGCCAGTAACCCCGATGAAAAAATGCAGGAGCTGATTAAATTGGACCTGGCCTGGGCCTACCTTAAATTAAAACGCTATAAAGAAGCGGAAGATATTTTTTGGTCGATAAAGCAGAAGTCCCTGGAGGAAAGGAGCCGGGATATTTTATTTTTAGGTAAAGCCATCCTCTGTATGGATACTAACCGCGTAAATGAAGCTAAAAAGATATATGAGCAACTGTTGTCCGGGGAGCGCGACCCCTTAATTTTAGCCCAGGCTTATATAGGCAGGGCAGATGCTTTCTATAATTTAGCGGATTATAAAGAAGCATCACGGGCCTACCAGGAAGCGCTATCTGAGGTAGATCTCCAGGGCCTTTCCAGCCAGATAGTCGATAAATTATACTATAATTTAAGCTGGTCTTTATTGAAACAGGGAAACCCGAAAGCAGCGGTAAAAGAATTTCAAAAGGTAGCTGATACGAGCAATGATCTGCAGTTGAAAGTAAGCGCCCTCTGCCAGATAGGCGATATTTATCAGGAGTCCGGCGATTATAAAAAAGCGCAAAAGTCATATCAGGCAGTATTAGAGGCTTACCCGGATAATTCTTATAGCGATTATGTCCGGTATCAATTGGGCTCGGCAGGTTTTAAAGATTCCGATTATAAGGAGGCGATCTTAAGCCTGGAAAAGTTTCAAGATGGGTTTAAGGAAAGCGGATTAAGGTCTAAGGCACTCTATCTTTTGGGGAATTGTTTCTATAACCTGGGTGATTATGCGGCTGCCCGGCGCTCCTTTAAGGAAGTTATCCGGTCTTCTGCCCAGGATATTGAACTGATCCAGAAAGCCGAATATGGTATAGCGGATTGTTTTTATCAGTCAGGAGAAGAAGAGGAGGCTTTAAAGAAGTTTAAGGTCTTACGTTCTAAATATCCGGATTCTATCTTCACCCCCGAGATTATCTGGTGGCTGGGCAGGTACTATTACCAGCATAGTGAGCCGGCCCTGGCAGCCAGGTATTTTTTATCACTTGTTCAGGATTTTCCTAAAAGCGATCTATTAGCCGATGCCTACTATGTCCTAGGATTGATTTTTATCGATAGCGGCCAACCCCAGAAAGCTCTGCGCGATCTTAAAAAAGCCCTGGATTTAAACAAGCCGGATATTAAGTCTAAGGCAGCTGTTGCGATGGCCGGAGTATTTTTTAAAACAGGTAATTACGATAGGGCCCTGGATTATTACCGTAAGGGCCTGGAAGGAACTACCGGCCAAGAGCTAGCCGGAATCCGCCTTAAAATAGCCGAGGCCCTGGAGGCTAAAGGTAAGCTGGAGGAGGCCATAAAAGAATATCTGGAAGTAGTGAGATTATCCGGCCAGGAGAGTAGCCTATTTTTGGTGAATGCCTTGCTCCGCTTAGGCCAGATTTACGAGGATAGAGGGGATACTCCCGAAGCATTGGATACCTATAATAAGATATCTAAGATGAATGTCCCGGAGTCTAGATATGCTGAGGAACGGCTCAACCGGATTAGGAAAAATGGGAAATAAAAATAGTTGACATAAGGTGTATTTCTTATAAAATGAACTCCTGGAGGAGAAAATGATTACAGAGATTGGTATAGTTGCCGGAGACATATGGCACTTTTTGGACCAGCGCGGAGAAGTTACTTTAACTGAACTGGTTCAAAACACAGATAAGTCCCGGGATAATGTCCTTATGAGCCTGGGTTGGCTGGCCAGAGAAGGCCACGTACTCCTGCAACAGGTAGGCAACGACTACCGGGTATCTTTAAGAAAAGATGCTTAAGTATAATACTGCCAGGAAAGGGGTTGTATTATTTATAGTTTTAGCTACCATATTAGTCGTTACTATCCTGGCAGCAGTTATATTAGGGCTTGTTTCTAATCAATTCCGCCTAACCACCCATCAGGTGAGCCGGATCAAAGCTTATTATGCTGGCAAGGGCGTGATGAATTATGCGTTAGATATGCTCAGGCAGGGAACCTGGAGTCCTGATGCCTCTGGTTCCGGTACCAACAGGTATGCTTGTCATGGAAATTGCACTGCTTTAGGTGGCACTCCTCCCTATACTTATACCATACCTACTGACAGTGATATACCATATAATATCCTGGTCACCATTTTTCCCCGTGACGCAGCTGAAAATGCCTTGTTAATGGGTAACGTTACCCAGATAAATATAAGAACTGAGTATACTTATACTCCTTAAGCTGATCCGCAAGATACTTTACCTTTCCTTCCGGTAAGTCTATTATAATCTAAGTAAATTTGTTATATTCCCCCCCTAGTCTACATTATTGGTCTTTTCCGACGCTATTTTATCTCTTCAAGTAAGTCTAGGTAAGTATACGTAAAAAAACACTTGACAAGATAAGGATTTTATGTTTTAATTTAGTCCGTTATTGTTTATAGTAGTTTAAGGAATAACTATGACCAGACTTATAGATATTGACGAATTAGCGGATTACCTGAAGCTTAAAAAGCAAACCATTTATAATTGGTTGAGCCAAGGCAAAATTTCCGGAATAAAGGTTGGGGGTGTCTGGAGATTTGATCGCAAGGATGTAGATAACTGGCTGCAAAGCAGCAAGCGCCTGCCTACCGGTCAGGCAGGTATGTCCAAAACAGGGGTAAACCAATGAGTGATCTAGGGGTATATTTCGGGCCGAAGGTTATTGATGTCTCTGAAACCAGGGGGAATAAGCTGGTCAGTAGCATTCAGATACCTTTTTCCGAGATTGGCGGCAATGAGTTGGATGAAAAGGTGCCTGCCGAGGTAAAGTTAGCCGCTTCTTTTAATGAAGCCTTTAGAAGGAATAAGATTGAGGTTAAAGAAGCAATGCTTTGTCTTTCGGGGAAAGACTTGATTATCCGGACCTTCGAGATCCCTATATTACCCAGGGAGGAACTAAAGAACGCCATAAACTTTGAAGCCAAAAAATATATACCTTTTAAGATCGAAGAGCTGATCACGGATTATCAGGTGGAGGTAGATAGGGCCAGCCGGGCAAATATCGTCCTTTTTATGGGAATCAAAAAGGATACTTTTGATAAATATATTTCCATCCTTAAGTCGTTGAATATCAGGATAAGCTCCATAGAGTATTCCGGATTTAGTATCTTAAGGATATTAAAGTTGGTCAAGATGAATGAAAACGGCATAACAGCCGTTCTCTGTTTCGATTCCCAAGGGGCGGATGAGATTAATTTCTTAGTTTTAGAAAACGGCTTCCCTTTATTTAACCGCGATATAAGTTTAGGCAGCGCCCCGGTGGGTGATTTTGACGACCTGGAACCATCCGTGCCCACGTTTTCTATGGAGAAATTAAAGTCAGAGATCCGCGTGTCGTTAGATTATTATCATCGTAAGTTCCCCTCCAAATCCTTAAAAAATATATTTATCATGTCTAATGCCGAGCGGCGCCAGGAAATCGAAGTATTCCTGAGCGAACTGGGCCTGTCCAGTAAATTTATTGATATCGCCAAGACCGTCGGCAGTCCCATGGCTTTTTCTTCGAGTTTTACGAAGAGCTACAGTATAGCCATCTCCAGAAAGGTAGGTATCAAGGTAAGGCTCAATTTAGTTGAAAGTAAATTAAGGGGGAGTAAGGTAGATAGTGCAAGGATACGGCTGGAATTAGCAAGTTTCTTTAATAAAATAAAATTAGACTTTCGCGTTGTTATCGCGGGGGTATTGATCTGCGCCGTTGCTTTAATTTATGGAATCTCCAGGGAAATTTCCCTGAAAAAAGATCTGGGTAATCTAACCAGCAAATGGTCCAAGCTTACCGGTCTTAGTTCGGATACAAGCTACGAAACGCTTCGGGCGACCAGCGTAAAAGACAGAAAGACCGTAGTTAATTTAGATAACCTGATTAATAAACAACTGTATCTTACGGAAGTATTGAGTATTATCCCGAGTGCTCTTCCGCCGGGAGTATGGCTTACCAGGATTTCTTTGAACAAAAAAGAAGGCTCCGGCGCGGAGCTTATCTTAGAAGGTATGTCTTATCTGAATAACGGTAATAATGAATTCCAGGCAGTAAATAAGTTTTTTAGTAATTTAAATAACAACCTTGCGTTTACCAGATATTTCAAAGATATAAAAGTATCTCTAGATCAAGGTTTATTTGCGGGTAACCGGGTAACTACTTTTGTGATTTCCAGTAAGACTAATTAAGAGAAATAATATGAACCGGGCAGAATTAATTGATAAATATAGGAATAAGGCTGTGAACATTGGAGTGATTCTCGTGTTCTTGATCGTTGCCGGCAACATCCATAAAGGCAGCCTGGCCCGGATTGAATCCCTGAAAGCTAAGATTAGCGAAGAAGGTAAAAAGAGCGGTGAATTGCTAAAGATAAATCAGCTGGAAGGCCGCATTATGGGGTATAAGAAATTGCTCGCCAAGAAAGAAGCAAGCCTGGTTATGGGTAATATCAGCGATATTGCCAAGAGCATGGGAGTAGAGGTTTTATCCGTTAAGCCGCTCCGGAAGGAATTACCGGGAGCTGATTACACTAAAGATGTTTTTGATGTCAGCGTTAACGCGCCCAGCTATGACGCTCTGGCCAGGTTCATCAGCGGAGTAGAATCTTCCAGTAATGTTTACACGATAGATAATATTGGTATAAGCCCTCAACCCGGACCGGATGAGAAAGGGTTAACGGCTAACCTAAAAATAAGCTCTGTTAGCGCCACAAACTGATGATAAAAATGGAAAAGCTTCCTGGTTTAATGATTTTTTGGACAGCTTTATTGATAATGGGAGTGTGTTATATCAAGCCTTTAAGGGCCGCTCAAACGGATTCTAAAATGCCGGGAAAAAATAGCCCCGGCCAGCAGAGGCTGGTTAATCGCCCTAAAGTAGAATATAAGGCGCAAGGCTCAAGGGATCCTTTCCGGCCGTTGGTTACGGAGAAAAAAATTAGCGCTGCGGCTGCTCCGGAGCCAGATAAGATGCTTCCTAATTTTACGGTGCAAGGTGTAGTCTGGGGAGGGGTTTTCCCGCAGGCAATTATAAATAACCAGGTAGTAAAAAAAGGCGATATGCTGGGGGAAGCTAAGGTTATAGAGATAGGTAAAGAGGGTGTAACCGTACTTTTTGCCAATCAGGAATATACCTTGTCCCCCTCGGTTGTCAGCGGTCAGCAACCAGCAGTAAAATAAAAGGAGGAAGTTATGAAGATTAATCTCAGGTCATTCGTTTTTATCTTTGCCTTGTTTAACCTTACCCTGATCCCTAAATTAAGCGCGTTAGAAGGGCCGCCCTTATCGGCATATAAAAATATATTTATATCTATGGACCTGCAGGACGCTTCCTTAAAGGACATATTGAAGCTTCTGTCTATCCAGTCAGGCCTGAATTTCATTGCTTCTGAGGCGGTCCAGGACAGAAAAATGACTCTCTATATGGATCAAGTGCCTTTGCAGGAAGCAATGGATAAGATATTCAAAGCCAACAACCTTTCGTATGACTTAGACCAGGAAGCCAGCGTTTTCATCGTGAATGACTGGGGAAAGCCGACAACGCAGACAGTGACAAGAGTTTTTTACCTGAAATATGCCACTGTTTCTTCTTCCCAGTTGAAGGAAGAGATGAAAAATAATTTAAGCAGTGAGGGTAGCTCGAACAGCTCATCTTCATCAAGCGATTCGAACAGCGATTCAGAAAGCGGTAAATGGAAGGCTGCCTCGGAAGCGGGCCTTACTGAGGTTGTGAAGAAGCTTTTGAGCAAGGATGGTTCGCTAGTTGAAGACTTCCGCACTAATAGTATTACGGTTACGGATATACCCAGCCGGATGGAGGTTATCGCCCGGATCATTGCCTCTCTGGATGTTCCTGTGCCGGAAGTTATGCTGGAAGTAGAGATGTTGGATGTGAATAAAAGCATAGTGGATACTATAGGTTTCAAATTCGGGCAGACTCCTTTTAGTATGGCTTGGACAGGCGCAAGCATCAGCAGCGCATTCCCTTTTCCATCAGGTATGTATTCTGGCAAAGATTTTACCAAGGCTATCACCCCCGGAACAATAGATATTAGTACCGGCAATAACGGCACAAGCATTTATAATATACAACTGGATTTTTTAAGGACACAGACCGATACTAAATTTCTTGCCCGGCCCAGGATCCTCACTTTAAATAACGAAACTGCCGAGATTAAAATTACTACTGATGAAGCTATCGGCGTAAGCAGCGTCCAGCAGGGAACAGGCACATCTTCTGCAACCACTGTAACCGCGGAGAGGTATGAGACCGGAGTTTCATTACGGGTAACCCCCCAGATTGATTTGGAATCCGGAGAGATAACCATGTTTATTTATCCTCAGGTTACGGAAGCCTCTTCAACCAAGTCGTCATTTGCCGCCGGCAGCGATACGACTAAGACCTATACTTTTGTTAACCCTGAAACGCGCAGCACTAAGAATGTTGTGCGCGTGCGTGACGGAGAAACGATTGTCCTCGGAGGCTTGATCCGTAACCAGCAGTCAACAGTCATAACCAAGCTTCCTTTTCTAGGAGATATCCCCTTATTAGGCGCCTTGTTCAGGCACAAAAACGTCAGCCCTAATATTGAGCGCGAGTTGCTGGTTTTTATCACTCCGCATATTATAAGACATACAAAGTCCAGTTCAGTCCCGATTAAAAAAGCAGCCCTGCCGTTAAGGGAGCAAACTCGGGCCATTGCGCTTACGCGGCAGCAGAGTATCAGTGCTTATCTGAATAATTTTGAAATAAAGCGCTAAATTATTTTTTTTATCTATGTTGAATAAAGACAAATACCTGAAACTAGGCGAATTACTGGTTAAGGAAGGCTTGATTACTGAAGCCCAGTTAGAGCAAGCAGTTGCCGCTCAGCGCCAGGAAGGCGGACGGCTGGGCGAGGCCTTGATCAAGCTGGGTATGGTCAAAGAAGACCAGATGGTGGCAGTTTTAGGTAAACAGCTTAATGTTCCGTATTTCTCATTTGTTACGGGAATGCTTAAGCCGGCAATGGATCAGGGCCTTGAGCGGCTTATTCCGCACGACTTTGCCATGAAGAATTCTGTCCTTCCTTTATCGCGCACTTTACGTTCCTTAACCGTAGCTATGTCGGACCCGCTGGACTTAATACTCATTGATAATCTAGGAAGGTTGACTAATTGTAAGATTAATCCGGTTATAGCAACTAAATCCGATATTCTTAAGGCGATTGAAGGTTTTTACGGTAAATCCGCAATGTTGAAGCAGGCGGTAGAAGCCAGTTATGATGTTTCTTCCGCCGAATTGATTTCTGAAGCCGCAGTAGCAGAAGGCAGCGCTGACCAGGAGTTAAGTTTAGATAAATTAGTTGCCCGGGCAGAAGAAGCCCCGGTAGTAAAATTAGTGGACTTAATTATCCGGCAGGCAATTGATGAGCGCGCTTCAGATATCCATATTGAGCCGTTTAAGGATAAGATATCTTTAAGATACCGTATTGACGGTAAGCTATACGAAATACCTCCTCCGGCAAAGCACTTGCACTTGCCGATTGTCTCACGTATTAAGATTTTGTCCAAGCTGGACATTGCCGAGAAACGCCTGCCTCAGGATGGCGCGTTTTTAGTGAAAATCGGAGACAAGCCCATAGATATCCGTGTTTCCAGCATACCCACAATATACGGCGAGAAAGTAGCTATGCGTTTACTCGACCGCAGCCAGGTAGTCCTGGATTTAAATCAGTTAGGTTTTGACCCTAAACAGCTGGAACTTATCCGTAAAAGTATTATTACTCCCTACGGATTGATATTCCTGACCGGGCCGACCGGAAGCG
>JAQTPA010000041.1 GCA_028713155.1 Candidatus Omnitrophota bacterium
ATCCGCCGGTCAGCCTACCAGAATTATAACCGCAATGAAACAGGGGAGGTCTACATTACTTTCACCATCTCGGATGCGGGATACCTCAAAGGCGTGCGTTTAGTAGAAGAGAAGTCGCGGGCAACGCCTTACCTGAAAAATATTGCTTTAGCCAGCGTAAAAAACGCCTCTCCTTTTCCGCGTTTCCCCAAAGAATTAGACTACTTTCAGCTCTCCTTTAACGTAGTCATCTCCTTTGAGGTAGAATAAACGATAACCCTATAAAATACTTGATTTTATGGCTATTTAAAGATATAATTAAATTTCTATAAATGTTACTAAAGGAAAGGTAAACTATGGCAAAGAAAAATATCTTCAAGCGTTCGCCGTTTGGCTGGATTCTGGCAATAATCATCTTTTTTATCCTGATAAATTCCTTCAATGTCCCGATGAGCGGGATGCCTAAAGAGGTACCCTACGGGGCGTTTTTCGCTATCCTGAAGAATAACCCGGAGAAGATCAAAACAGTAACCAAAGTGGAAAACCTGCTCCAGGGTGAATTCACGGATAATTCCAAGTTCCTGGTTAATATCCCGGATAACGATACGGAGCTGCTTAACCTTATGCGCCAAAACGTCAAATCTTTTGACGTCAAGCCTCCGCGCACATTCTGGACATCTCTAATTTTTAATCTGGGCCCCATCTTTCTTTTAATATTTTTCTGGTGGATGATGGCTGCCCGCGGAGAGCAATTAGGCAACAAGATTATGACTTTCGGTAAAGTCGCCCCTAAAGTCCACGCTGGAGCGGAAAAAGTCACTTTTAACGATGTCGCGGGCGTAGATGAAGCCAAGGAAGAACTTAAAGAAGTAATTGAATTTTTAAAAGACCCCAAGAGGTTCCAGAAACTAGGCGGAAAAATTCCTAAGGGTGTTTTGCTCGTCGGGCCGCCGGGTTGCGGAAAGACATTGATCGCTAAAGCCGTAGCCGGGGAAGCGGGAGTCCCGTTTTTTTCTATCAGCGGTTCGGATTTCGTGGAGATGTTTGTAGGCGTAGGCGCATCCCGCGTGCGCGATCTATTCGAACAGGGCAGGCGCGCTTCCAAAACTACCGGCAATAAGGGCGCGATTATTTTTATTGATGAAATAGACGCGGTCGGGCGCTTGCGTTTTTCCGGTATCGGCGGGGGCCATGACGAACGCGAGCAGACATTAAACGCGCTCCTGGTTGAAATGGACGGGTTTAATGCTATGCAGGGGCTCATTCTTATCGCCGCGACCAACCGGCCGGATACACTCGACCCGGCATTAATGCGGCCGGGAAGGTTTGACCGCAACATTATCGTGAATTTACCGGATATTAAAGGCCGGGAAGAGATACTCAAAGTACACACGCGTAAGATTAAACTTGCTCCGAATGTCGATTTAAGCGCAATCGCCGCGCAAAGCCCCGGGTTTTCCGGAGCTGACCTGGCTAACCTCTGTAATGAAGCAGCGCTGCTGGCCGCCCGGAACGCAAAAGAGGCGGTTGAGGAAATTGATTTTGATAAGTCCGTGGAGCGGGTTTTGATGGGCCCGGAAAAGAAGAGCCATATTATGTCTAAAAAAGAAAAGGAGATTACTTCGCTTCATGAGTCAGGGCATGCGTTGCTATCATTGCTTTTGCCGGAAGTTAACCCGTTAAAAAAGGTTTCGGTTATCCCGCGTGGGTTAGCCGGAGGTTACACCTTTACCCCGCCCTTAGAAGACAGGCATTATTGGACAAAAAAAGAATTGATCTCCGAGATTGCCATGATGCTGGGAGGCCGCGCTTCCGAAGAGCTGAATTTAAAAGAAGTAACCACAGGCGCGCAGAATGACCTGGAAATGGCTACCGGAATGGCCCGGCGCATGGTTACGCAATTCGGCATGTCGGAAAAATTGGGGCATATAACCCTTGGCCGCCGGGAAGGCCTGGTTTTCTTAGGCAAGGATATTATGGAAGAAAAAAATTACAGTGAAGAGACTGCCCGTTTAATTGATGAAGAAGTAAGGCGCATTATTGAAGAAGCTTATTTAAAAGCGAAAAGCCTGTTAGAGCAAAATTTAGATAAATTAAAAATCCTCTCTAACGCCCTCCTGGAAAAAGAAGTCTTAAGCGGAACAGAAGTCAAGAAATTGCTGGGAATAGAAAAAAATGACCTTGCCTAAGCTAAGGGGTATACGTATTTTAAGCGTGACAAAGGAAAAAGATTTAAAACAGGTTATGCGGGATATCCAGGTTGACCCTTACGGCATCAAGATTATGCTGCCTAAGGCTCAAGGATATATCTTAAAAATCAATGCCTTAAGCAATATATCCGCCAATATCCTCAAACAGGAGATGCTTTCCTTGGGGGGTGATGTGGCGGTTAGCCGCAATGCCTTAACCGGTAAAGCCAAAAAAACAGACTGCTTAATTATGGGTAACCTCGCTCAACTGGGCAGCTTGAGCAATAAATTACATAAGCAGCCATTTGGCCTGGATAATCTGGCGAGAGATTTAAGCCTGGCTTTAAAGAATTACCGGCGGGAAAAATCTTCCCTGGACCTGGGCAGGCATCGGCTTTACCTGGGAGCGCGTTCGCATATAATGGGGATTGTCAATGTTACTCCGGATTCGTTCAGCGGAGATGGGCTTGGCGATAAATGGAGAGCGGTTGAATACGCAGAGAAGTTAGTCAAAGACGGCGCGGATATCCTGGACGTGGGAGGCGAATCTTCCCGGCCAGGCGCAAAACCGGTTTCGCTCAAAACGGAACTCTCAAGGACCATACCCGTAATTAAAGCCCTGGTTAGAAAAATCAAAGTACCTGTATCCATAGATACCTGCAAGGCAGAAGTTGCCCATCAGGCTTTGGATAACGGCGCGAGTTTAGTTAATGACATCAGCGGATTAAAGAATATAAAAATAGCCAAAATTGCCAGCCGTTATAAGGCAGGTGTAGTGATTATGCATATGCGGGGCAACCCGCGTTCAATGCAAAAAAACCCTCAATACGTGTCTTTAATCGATGAAATTATTGCCTATTTAGCCGAAGCTATAGCTAGAGGAGTGGCAGCCGGAATAGCTAAAGAAAAAATTATCATTGATCCGGGTATTGGTTTTGGTAAAACCCTGGAGCATAATCTGGAAATATTAAAGAGGTTAAGAGAGTTTAAGGTTTTTGGCTTGCCGATTCTATCCGGGACTTCCCGTAAGGCATTTATCGGTAAAATACTGAATCTTCCACCGGAGAAGAGGATCTTTGGTACGCTAGCTTCCTGTGTTGTGGCGAGTGAGAATGGGGCGGATATTGTCAGGGTCCACGATGTTAAGGCGGTAAAACAGGCCTTACTAATCAAAGACAGGATAAGGGGATGAATTTGGCCGATATTTTTTTCCATTGGAAGGCTATAATTGAAATACTGGTTTTATGGTTTGTGCTTTACCAGGTAATGCTTTTTTTTGAAGGCACGCGCGCCATCCAGGTTGTGCGCGGAATAGCGCTTATCCTGGTCGCCTTTTTCTTTTTTCAAAAACTGGGCCTGGAAAGGCTAGACTGGCTGTTCAGGAATTTTTTTGCTACTTCGGTTATCGCCCTTTTGATTATCTTTCATCCCGAGATAAGGCAGGGCCTGGCCCGGCTGGGCCAGCGTAATATCTTTGTAAGCGCTATGGATGAAGAAGAATTGGACCAGATGCTTAAAGAAATATGTAAAGCCGTAGAGAGCCTCTCCGGTTATAAAATCGGGGCCCTGATTGCCGTAGAGATGAATGACTCGCTCTCGGGGTACGTAGAAAGCGGCGTGCTTATTGATTCCAAGATTTCTTCGGAGTTAATTCAGGCAGTATTCACTCCCAATAATCCGCTGCATGACGGCGGATTGATTATTCAGCGCGGCAGGATTACCAGCGCCGGAGCGCTCTTCCCGCTTGTACAAAGGCTCGATATTGACCGTATATTCGGGACGCGCCACCGGGCCGCTTTAGGCCTGAGTGAAGAGACTGACGCGCTTATAATTGTTGTCTCTGAGGAAAGACAGGATGTCTCCCTGGTTTACCGGGGAAAATTGCATTCTAACTTAAGCCACGAAAATTTATTCCTACAGGCTAAAGAAATAATCAAAACGAGGAAATAAAATGGCTAAGAAAAAACCGGATATTTTTTACAGGATCCTGCATATTTTCACCTATCATCCCTGGATTAAACTTATCTCCTTAATCCTGGCGGTGATTCTCTGGTTTTATATAAAAGAAGAGATGTTTATCGCGCAATAAAATTATGCGTTTAGGCGTAAATATAGACCATATTGCTACTTTAAGGCAAGCCCGGGGAGGCTTAGAACCTGAGCCGGTTTTTGGCGCATTAATAGCAGAGGCCAGCGGGGCGGATGCGATTGTCGCACACTTAAGGGAAGACCAGAGGCACATCAAAGATAAGGATATTTTTTTACTGAAAGAAGTAGTCAATACGCGGTTTAACCTGGAAATGTCTATCGCCCCCGAGATCATAAAAGTTGCCTCCAAGATTAAGCCTGACCAGGCGACTTTAGTGCCTGAGA
>JAQTPA010000025.1 GCA_028713155.1 Candidatus Omnitrophota bacterium
GGGGAGCCAAACTTCATTAAGCCTTTTTCCTGCACAGCAGAAACGGAGTAAATTCTTTAATCCGCTGTAACATTTATTGTTGCAGCGGGTTTTTGTTTGGCGTATACTAATTTTAAAAAGGAGGGGTGTATGTCTATAATCCAGGAGTTTAAAGAGTTCGCCGTCAAAGGAAATGCAATAGATATGGCCGTAGGTATTATAATTGGTGCCTCATTCGGTAAAATAGTAAGCTCAATGGTAAACGATATGATTATGCCTCCTATAGGATTATTGATTGGCGGAGTTGATTTCAAAAACTTAAAGCTAGTCCTTAAGACAGCTGCTGTCGATAAGCAGGCAGTAACTCTAAATTACGGTGTATTCATAAATAATGTGATTGATTTCTTGATTGTGGCATTTACGATTTTTTTAGTCGTGAAGGGCATTAACAGTTTAAAGAAAAAATCAGCTTAAGCAGGACTGTTTAAGTAACTACTTTAGTCATGCATCAGTTGCGAAACTTGTGGGTTTGCGGCCGGGTGCGGATATAAATTTTTCTTCTTGCAACCCGGAATTGTATTTGGTAAAATTAAAGCAAGTTGTTTTAGGGGTGCAGGAAGAGATAAGGGGGGAGCATGAAAAAAATTTTAGTGGCGGGGTTATTTTTATGTTTTACGGCGTCTTTAGCCTTTGCGCAACCGGCAGAGATAGATGACTCGATTTCGATAAATGGCGTTATAATTGATGTGCAAAACGCAAGTAAAAATATGGATAATCTGGAAGGTTTTGTTAATACCTATAAGAAAACTGATGCCTTGGCGCCGGAGGCAGTTACCAGCGGGTACGGCATTTTTCTGGCAGATGACTATATGGAATTTGACAGTGAAAGCAACGCCAGAATTGTAGAGTTTCTGAATCGGCCGGACAGCACGTTAGAAGTTACAATCAAGGCAAACGTAGGAAAAAATGATATTTTAAGCCTGATTTCTGTCCGGAATAAATAACGCTTATAAATTATTCTTTAAGGTGGGGGAGTTTTAGAAGGACAAATAGTAAAACGATTATACCACTAGAAGAAAGGAGGGAGTATGAGTAAGAAACTGATTCTTGTCATCTTGCTTATGCTGTGTGTCGTCGCAGTTGGACAGGCGCAGGAGCCGAAGATGCTGCAATTAGCTGTTTTTAACCCTGTTCAGACTGTTCCGGCGGACCAGTCAATCGCGGGCGTGCGTCTCGGGTTATTGTATACTCTCAACAAGGATGTTACGGGTTTTAGCTTAACGTTAGGCGTGGATGAGGCAACCGGAGATTTTAAGGGTGTTGAGTTGTCTTTGGTCAACTGGGTCGGTGGTCTTTTTCATGGTGTTCAGTTAGGCGCTGTTAACCGCACTGCTACCCGTTTTGTAGGCTATCAGGGTGGCTTAGTGAATGTTACCGAAGGCGATTTTACCGGCCTGCAGGATGGCGCAGTGAACTGGAACGAGGGATTTATGCATGGTTGGCAAAGCGGTTGGGTGAATTTCAACAGAGGCCGTTTCGTGGGTTTACAGAGCGGTTTAGTGAACGTCACCAATGGCGACCTCTCGGGCGTACAACTCGGCGCGGTTAATTACACCGAAGGTGCATACAAAGGTTTCCAGGGTGGTATATTTAATTATGCCAACGAGATGAATGGGTTCCAGCTGGGCTTGGTTAACGTTACCAAGAAACTTAACGGCCTGCAGATAGGCCTGGGCAACTATAACGGTAACAAGCAACCTTTTGAATTTTTGCCTATTGTCAACTGGTCATTCTAAGAGAAGTTTGATCATTTAGTCCAAAGGGCTCTTCCTAAAACTCTAGCGGGTTGAAGAAGGGCCCTTTGTTTTCGTCATCCTTAACCGCGCTTCCCCAAATCCTCTATCGTTTTCCAGCAGAAGTGGTATAATCATAATAATGAAAATTCTATTGTTTTTAGGGTATATTGACCCCGGGAGCGGTTTCACTTTTTTTAGCCTCGGTAATTTAGCGGTTGCCTGCATCGCCGGAATTCTAGGGGCGTTTTTATTCTTTTTTAAGAAAGTATCTAATTTTTTCAAACGGCATAAAAAAACAATCATATTAACTATATTGGTTTTACTGGTTTTCGGGTTAACCATAAAAGGAGCCATTATGAGCAGGCATATATCCAGGTTTAACCAGAGGGTGATTATTTTAGGATTTGACGCGTTGAGCCCGGAAATTATGGAGGCAATGCTGCAGAAGGGTAAACTCGTAAATTTTTCTCGGCTAAAAACCCAGGGGTCTTATAAGCGCCTTACGACAACCAACCCCGCGCAATCGCCGGTTGCCTGGGCGGGTTTTGCTACGGGAAGGAACCCGGGTAAAAACGGGATTTTTGATTTTATTATCCGGGATCCCAAGACCTATCGCCTTGACCTTGTTCTTTCTAAGATGGAAAAAGGCCATCCGCGGAGAGTATTAAAGGGAAAATGTTTCTGGCAATATACCTCTGAGGCCTGCGTGCCTACCAGCATCATTAGCTGCCCGGTAACTTACCCTCCAGATAAAATATACGGGCGGATGCTTTCCGGAATGGGCGTACCGGACATTTTAGGCACCGAAGGGACATTTACTTTTTATACTTCGGAAACGCTAGATAAGGATAAGTTTACCGGCGGAAAGGTTTTCCAGGTTAAAAGCTCTCCGGTAATGCTCATGAATTTTATCGGGCCGCGGAAGGCAGGGCTGTCTGGCCAGGCTGAATATACCAAGGTCCCTTTTAAAGTTATCCTAAAGGACAAAGATTCTGTGATTATTGAGTATCAGAAGAAGAGGACCGAGTTGAGGGCTGGACAATGGAGCGATTGGCAGGAGGTAGTTTTTAACCTTGGGTTTTTAAGCAAGGCCCGCGGCATATGCAAATTATATCTTTTAGCAACGGAACCGGAGTTTAAACTTTATATTACCCCGATTAATTTTGACCCCAGGCACCCATTATTCCGGATATCCTATCCGGAAAATTACAGTAAGGACTTGGCTCGTCAGCTAGGGCTTTACTATACCCAGGGTATGCCTATGGATACCTGGGCGGTGAACGAAGGCCGCCTTCCGGAAGATGCCTTTCTGCAGCAGGCAGAGGAAATTCAAAAAGAAAAAGAAGACATGCTGGATTTGGAATTAAGCCGTCTTAAAAAAGGGGTTTTATTCTGTTATTTTGAATACGCGGATATTATTCAGCATATGTTCTGGCGTTATATTGACCGGGCGCATCCTTATAAAGAGGAAATTGAAAAATCGTATGAGGCCCTGGATAGGGTGTTGGGCAATGTTTTAGCTAAGCTGGATAAGGATGACATATTGATTGTTTTATCCGACCATGGATTTGGCGCGTTTACAAGAGCGGTGCATTTAAACAGTTGGCTTAGGGCAAACGGCTATTTAGAGTTAAAAGATAGCTCTGCCGGTTCCGGAGATGAATTATTGGCGGATATTGATTGGTCCAGGACTAGGGCTTACGCGATAGGCTTCGGCGCAATCTACATAAATCAGCAGGGCAGGGAAGGCTTGGGCATAGTGGGGCCCGGCAGGGAAACAGAGGGCTTAAAAGAAGAGATAGCCCGGAAATTAACCGGGTGGGTGGATGAAAAATACCAACAAGCGGTTATCCATAAGGTGTATAAGAGAGAGCAAATTTTTTGGGGCCAACACACAGAGGATGCTCCGGATCTTTACGTGGGATTTAATAAGGGGTACCGCGCCTCATGGCAGACGGCGATAGGGGGCGTGCCGCGGGAATTGATAGAGGATAATCTTAAAAAATGGTCAGGCGACCATCTCTTTGATCCGGGCCTTATTCCGGGAGTGATTTTTTCCAACCGCAAGATCGACAAAAAAAATCCTTCGCTATACGATATTGCGCCTACGCTATTGAAAATTGCCGGTTATAGCGCTGCGGAAATTAAAGCCTGTGATTTTGACGGAGAGCCGCTCTTTTAATAATTTGTTTTTAAGTAATTATCCCCGCGCCTTCCGGGTTAAAATTACGTTCCAGAACAAACCTTCCCAAATCTTCTATAAAATCAAATTTCTCTACAACAATCGGCGTTTCTGTTTTAATTACTACCATACCTGTTTCGTTTATTTTGAGCCCGGCCGCATTTTTTTCTATAACCTCCAGGGTGGAAGGATCAATCCTTTTCTTGATTTTTTCTATAACGCATCGGACTTGTTGGCTGGCGCACCGCAAATCGACCCGTTCGTTGATTCGCAAGGGTTCCTTGGACCACCAAAAGACCTCTCCCTTGAAACGATCGTTTAACCGTACCCCGGAGGATTTATCCACTATAATGTCTCCTCTTTTAATGGGCAGCGGTTCACTCAAAATAATCCCGATGTTCTTTCCGGCTTCTGCTTTTTTAGGGGACTCCCCGAAAATTTTAATCGCGCTTATTTTTGCTTCCAGGAGAGAAGGTAGAAGCGTAATTTTTTGGCCGCATTTAAGCACCCCCGAGACCACCTTACCGGCAATTATTCTTTCCCCATTGATTTCATAAATATCCTGGGCGGGAAACCGCAAAGGTTTTTTATTACCGGGGTTTTTTAGGCGCAGGGAATTAAGGGCCTTAAGCAGGCAAGGGCCTTTATACCAGCGCATTAAAGACGACTTCCGGGAGACATTAGCCCCGCTTCTGGCGCAGACGGGTATTACCGCCGCAGGTTTTATATTCAGGCCAGCTAAAAAATCCAGAATTTTGTCCTTAACTTCTTTAAATGGCTGTTTTTTATAATCGGCGAGGTCCATTTTATTCAGGATAACGATAAGCTGTTTTATCCCTAATAAACCGATGATAGAGGCATGGCGCGTAGTTTGTTCCTTCATCCCCTCAGGTACATCGATAACCAGGATGGCGGCTTGAGCCTGGGAAGCCCCGGTAATCATGTTTTTGATAAGCTCAACATGCCCCGGGGCATCAATAATAGCATAGTTCCTTGCGCGGCTTCTGAAGAAAGCCTGGGCTGTATCTAAGGTCATCTGGTTTTCCCGTTCTTCTTTTAACTGGTCGGTTAAAAAAGCAAAGTCCATATCTTTGCCCAGGGCCTTAGAAGCAGTTTTGATTTCGGTAATTTTTTGCTTAGGCAGGGATTTTGTTTCAAAGAGTAATCTTCCGAGCAGCGTGGATTTTCCATGGTCAATATGGCCGGCGAGCACAAGCTTGAAGTAACATTTTTCCATCACATATACCCCAGGGACCTTAATTTTTGCATTGTATAAGCATCTTCTTTATCTTGAGCTCGGCCGCTTCTTTCCGCTACGTCTGTGTTTTCCAGCTCGCTTATAATTTTCCGGATTGTATCAGCCCGGGAATTAACGGGAGAGCAGCAATCCTGGCAGCCTATACTTCTGTATCTTAGGCCGTTCTTCGCAAAATAGAGAGGGACAACGGGGATTTTTTCCCGCTGAATATATTTCCAGATATCCAGCTCTGTCCAATGAAGCAGAGGGTGGATCCTGAAATGCTCTTCCGAATTAAGTTTAGATTGGTACAGGTCCCATATCTCTACAGGCTGTTTTTGATAATTCCATTTAAATCCATTATCGCGCGGAGAAAAATACCTTTCTTTAGCCCGGATACCGTGCTCGTCTCTTCTAATAGCCAACAGCAGGGCCTTAAATTTATAACTGGCGATAGAATTCTTCAGGGCCTCAGTCTTTAGGGCATGGCAACAGCGGAATTTCCCCTTTTCAGGATGTACGCCTGCCTGTAATGCCGCCGCGTTATTGCTGATGATAAGGTCCAGCCCCCATTCTTTGGCGTATCTGTCTCTAAACGCATAAATTTCCCGGAATTTGAAGCCCGTATCAATATGGATAACCGGAAAGGGGATGTGCCCGAAAAACGCTTTCCGGGTAATCCAAAGCAGAGTGGTGGAATCCTTACCCATAGACCAGAGTAAGGCAGTATTTCTAAAACGGCTATATGCCTCGCGGATTATATATATGGTTTTATTTTCCAGTTCATTCAGATAATCCAGGGTTTCCTCCTCTCGCAATATTATACTATATTCTGTGAAAATAAGTCAATCGGCTTAAAGAGGCGCAATAATTTATATTGCATATGATTTTATTTGAAGTAAAATACAGATGAGCAAAGGAAGCAATAAAATGAAAAATTATTTTTTAAAAGAATCTGTATTATCCCTGGTTATCCTGTGCCTTGCGGCCAATAGCGGCTTTGCCGGGCAGGCTGAGAAAAGCACCTCTGCGAAAGAGATTATAGAGCAGGCATATAAAAATGCTCAATGGGATAACCTCTTCTTTGAGATCCGGCAGGTTAAGCCGGAGCCTCAGAAAGGGCTTGTCCCGATGAAACTTAGTAACCCGGCCCTCTACGGACAGGTTTATTATGTTTCATCCGATATTGAATTTAATCTGAAGGATATTGTCGCGCTGGATGTCTTTTACCGTCCTCTAATGGCTGCGCGGGGGACCCTGGGTATTAAAATATATCTTAAAAATGACTCGGCAACCAGGTTAAAAGATTATTCAAATAAGCATATCAATGGATTCTTGGGAGTCATTATTAACGGAAAGCTAAGGAGCGTAATAAAGATTACCGAGCCCATCGCATCCAACAGTTTAAACATAGGCGAATTCCGCGTCAGGGAAGCATTAAGCATGCTGAGTCAGTTCTATAAGCCGCTTAAGCCTATGTGGCAGTATTTCCGCTGGCCTTAAAGCAGGGTGGATAGGGCTTGAAACACCGGCTTAAGCATGCTAAAATAAAAAAATGGGTAAGAATAACGGATTTACGATCATCGAACTTGTTTTAGTAGTTGTTACTCTAACCATACTTGCTTCGATAGCGATCCCTAACTTTCTTAAGGCAAAAGCTAAGACCGAGCAGAGAGAGGCCATTGCCAATCTTCAGCTTATTGCCGCAGAAGAAAAAATATACTATACAGAATACGCTGATTATCTGGATTGCAGTTGTTCTACTTCAGCGGACTGCGCCGGTGCGACAGGATGCAATAACCTGCTAAAACTTATGTTAAACACACAGAATTGGACTTATGGCGTTGTGGCCAGCGGTAGCGCCGGATCCAGGTTAGCCACTATTACCTCTACGGCTAAAAACGGCAGCTGTGTATATAATTTAACCAGTACCGATTTTAATACCAAAAGCTTTTCTACGTCTTCAGGTTGCATTAATTAGGTTTCCCGGATTATTACGTTTTTCCCTAGAGCGGTATAATTAAAAGAGGGAGGAATCATGAAAAAAATCATTATTCTGTTGTGTTTAGGGTTAATAGGGTGCGTTACAGTTTCCGAGGGGACCCGGCCCGCAGGAAAGGCGGGGCAGAAGGCAGTGACAGAAGCCGAGCAAAAGGAACTGGATAGCATTATTGCTATATTCAGCGACGCGATTAAAGATAACCCTAATTATGCAGGCGCCTATTATAACAGGGGGATGGCCTATTTTTATAAGCGGGAATATTCCAAGTGCCTCCATGATATACTCAAAGCCGAGGCCTTGGGGGTTACGGTTGACCAGGAGTTTATAAAATTAATTAAAAAATTCAATGAAAGCAATGCGAAGAAAAGATAACCAATCCGCACTAAAGTAAGTGAGTAATATAAGTTTCCTTCTGATTTTTATGTTTTTACTTACCCCTGCCCGCGCGCAAGCAGCACCTTCCGATTGGCAGATCCAAAAATCCCAGCATTTTATTATTTATTATCAGGATGTTCCTCCGGGTTTTACGGATGAGCTTATCTATAGGGCAGAAGATTATTACAATAGCATCATAGACGAGCTTGGCTATCGCCGGTTTGATTTCTGGAGTTGGGATAACCGTGCCAGGATTTATCTGTATAAAGATGCGGAAGGCTTTCATCAGGCAACCCGGCGCGCCTCCTGGACGGCAGGGGTGGTTTCGATAGGAAACAGGGAAATCAAAACTTTTGTGGGCCAGGAGAACTTTTTTGACACTATACTCCCGCATGAGATGACCCACATAATATTCCGCGAATTCGTAGGGAATAAGGCGGTATTGCCTCTTTGGATTGAGGAGGGGGTTGCCTGTTCGCAGGAAAAATCCAGCCTGGGCTTGTATATGCGCCTGGCCAGGAAATTCATTGGCGAAGATAGATACATTAAATTGGAAGAATTTTCCGCTCTCAGCGATGCGGGCCAGGCCGATCCCTCACTTTTTTATTCAGAGGCCGCGTCATTAGTTATTTTTCTTATCCGTAGCCAGGGAAGGGAGAAGTTCTGGGATTTTAGCCGCTCCTTACGTGACGATCGGGATTGGAAGAAGGCCTTGTTAAGGACTTATAATTTTAATAGTCTCCAGGAACTGGAAAATGCCTGGAAAAATTTTGTATTGAAACAGGCCTGATTATAATTATATTGCGAAGGTTTTTTATCCAAGGTAAAATCAACAAAAAAGGAGGAGGGTATGGCTAAATTGGATGTTAAGGCTTTTAGTTTAGCGTTAGGGTTTGTCTGGGGCGGACTGACTTTTTTGCTTGGCCTCCTGGATACGCTGTATTTTTGGGGTAATTCCTGGGGCAAAATGATGACGATGGTCTATATCGGCTATCGGCCTACCATTCTCGGCAGCATAATCGCGGCGGTCTGGGGTTTTGTATATGCAGGGATTCTGGGCTATCTTATCGCCCGGATGTATAACCGCCTGGTCGAAGAGAATAAGGCGGAGGCGGAGAAAAAAATAGCGGCGTTGGCCAAAAAGATCTGGGAGAAAAAAGGCAAGCCCGCGAATACCTCTGCGGATGATTGGCGCGAGGCGGAAAGAATCATAAAGCGCCGTTAATATAAGCCCTGCGTAATTAGCTGCGTATCGAGCGGATATATTTAACTATATTCTTGATGGTGTCCTCGGGAGTAGATGCGCCTGCGGTTATTCCTACGTCTCGCACACCTTTAAGCCAACTGGGTTTTATTTCCTCCCGGGAATTTACCCACCAGGTTTTTTTATTAAGTAAGCTGGATATCTCGTAAAGCCGTTTAGTATTAGCGCTGTTTTTGGAGCCGATAATGATCATTGCGTCATTTTTTAACGGCATACTTCTTATTTCTTCCTGTTTGGTCCTGGTTGGCCTGCAGATAGTATTAAAGAACTTTAAATCGGAAACATAGTTCTTAAGGATATCTACGATTTTCAATACGTTTTTGGAGTTTTGCGTGGACTGGGCGACCACACAGGCCAGCTTGATCTTTTTGACTTTAGCTAAAGGGATATGGCTAATATTATCTATAACCAGGGTTTTTTCTTTTAGCTGTCCGACTATACCCTGGACCTCATCGTGGTCCTTGTCGCCTATCACTATAATCTTGTAGCCTTTTTTATGCATATCCTTAACTATCTTATGTATTTCTTTGACCATAGGGCAGGTGGCATCAATAATCTGGTAACCGAGCCTGGAAGCTTTCCTAAGCGCGCCTTGCGAAGCGCCATGCGCCCGGATTAAGAGGATACCGGAGTTTACCTTTTTTAGCCTGTTGATTTTTTTAATCCCGGATTTTTCTATTCTTTTGGATACGTCTTCATTATGCACGATATCACCGAGCATATAGACGCTTCCGGCAGCTTTGGTGAGCTTAGAAGCAATATCCAGAGCCCTTTTGACCCCAAAACAAAAACCCGCGGATTTAGCTATATTTATGCGCATAAGTAAAATCCAGTCCGGTAGCATTCATATTTATTATTTTACAGTAAAATATCCCTAAATCAACTAAATTACCTTATTCGGCAAAATCAATTGACCTCCATTTTTTCTGGTGTATAATATTTTATTCGTATGATTAAGGAGAATATCTTTGAGGTCCGGAAACGCATTGCCTCCGCTTGCCTAAAGGCCGGGCGTAAGGCGGATACGCTAAAAGTAATTGCGGTCAGTAAAAATAGAAGCATTGAAGAAATAAAAGAAGCAGTTGAAAGCGGGATAACTGAATTCGGTGAAAACAGGGTTCAGGAAGCTCTTTTAAAATATAGCGCTGTGGCGGCACGCTGGCATATGGTCGGCCATCTGCAAACGAATAAAGCAGGGGAGGCAGTTAAGATTTTTGATTTAATTCAATCTGTGGATAGCCTGCGCCTGGCGCGGGAGATTGATAAGGAAGCATTAAAAATTAATAAAATTCAGGATATACTCTTGGAAGTAAAGATTTCTCCTGAAGAGGCGAAATTCGGGTTAAGGCCCCAAGAAACCCCGGGAGTCATAAGAGAGGTCTCTGCTTTTAAGAATATCAAGATAAAGGGCTTAATGGCTATTGCTCCGATTGTAAAAAATCCGGAAGAAGCCCGGACGTATTTTAGGATATTGAAGAGCTTAAGGGATCAGATCGACAGTAGGTTGATTTTATCTATGGGTATGACGGATGATTTTGAAGCGGCAATAAAAGAGGGGAGCGATATGGTCAGAATCGGGAGGGCTATCTTTGAAAATTAATTTACTTAAAAAAATCGGTATTATTGGTTTTGGGAATATGGGTTCGGTGATTGCCCAAAGGCTCTCCGCGCAGAAAGACGAATATGAGGTTTTTGTTTTTGACAAAGAAAAAAGCAAGCTGGCCAACCTCGCCGGAATAAAGGCAGCTAAAGATGCCCGGGACCTGGCGGCTCAGGTGGAAATCATCATCCTGGCAATCAAGCCGCAGGACTTTAACCATATCTTAAAAGATATTAAAGGTTCAACCGGAAATCGATTGATTATTTCTATCGCTGCAGGCATAAGTACGGGCCGCATCGAAAAGCTACTCGGCCAGGCGAGGGTTATTCGCGTAATGCCGAATATCGGGGCAAAGGTAGCTGAGTCCGTTACCTGTTTGTGTAAAGGCGCCTTGGCTACGGATGACGACTTAGAGTTGGCCCAGGAATTATTTTATTATCTTGGCGCAGTCAGGATCATAGATGAACCGATGATGAACGCGGCAACGGCGATCTCCGGGAGCGGCCCGGCCTACGTATTTTATTTTATAGAAAATAGCACGCTGGATCCCGAAAATATTCCCGAACATGCCAGGCATGATATGATGCGCAGGCTGGAGAAAGCAGCGCAGGGCCTGGGTTTTTCTACGGAAGATGCGGCATTCCTGGCGGCTAACACGACGAATGCCGCGATTAGCTTATTGCATAAGACAAAATTACCGGCTCAGGAATTAAGAAAACAGGTTACTTCCAAAGGCGGCACTACCGAAGCGGCTTTAGAGATTTTAACCAGAGGCGGCTCCTGGGAGGAAGCAGCACAGGCAGCATTAAAAAGGGCGCAGGACTTAGCCAGGAGATTATAAATATGCCTAAGATAGGGGTTATCGGCGGAAGCGGATTATATAAGATAGAAGGGATTAAAAAGGTAAAAGAGGTTTTGGTTAATACGCCTTTTGGCCGGCCTTCCGGAAGGTTTATTCTCGGTGAATTGGAAGGTAAAGAAGTAGTTTTTGTTCCGCGCCACGATATCGGCCATCGCATACCGCCGGGCCATATAAACTACCGGGCGAATATCTTCGGGATGAAAAAATTAGGCGTAGAAAAAATTATCTCGGTGAGCGCCTGCGGTTCCTTAAAAGAAGAATTTAAGCCGTTAGATTTCGTGGTAGTGGACCAGTTTGTGGACCGGACAAATTACGCCAGGGAGATGTCTTTTTTTACCAAGGGAATAGTGGCCCATATTGAATTTTCGCATCCTGTCTGTTCCTGTTTAAGTAAGCTGATCTACGATACGGGAAAGTCGCTGAATATGAATATCCATCCCAAGGGAACTTATATCAACATGGAGGGCCCGGCATTTTCCACTTTAGCCGAATCCAATCTTTACCGCAGCTGGGGTATGGATATTATCGGTATGACTAATTTTGCCGAAGCAAAACTTGCGCGGGAAGCAGAGATGTGTTATGCCACGCTGGCAGCGGTTACGGATTACGACTGCTGGCACCCCGCTCACCAGTCCGTTACCATAGAAATGATCATCGGTAATTTGAATAAGAATATCGAAAACTCCAAGAAAATTTTAAGTTCCGTGATTAAGAATATCCCCGGCGGTTGTTCCTGCGGATGCCCGGGGTCGCTTAAATACGCGATCATCACGGATAAGAGGTTTATCCCGGCTAAAACCAAAAAAGACCTCGGGATTATCATCGGAAAATACCTGAAAAAATAATATGGATTACAAATACACCTTAAATTTACCACAGACAAAATTTGCCATGAAAGCGGACCTTCCCAGGAGGGAGCCGTTATTTTTGGAAACCTGGCAATCCGAAGATATTTACCGCCTTATCCGCGAAAAAGCAAAAGGCTCAGCCAAATACGTCCTGCACGACGGCCCGCCCTATGCTAACGGTGACATCCATCTGGGCCATGCCCTGAATAAAACCTTAAAAGATATCGTGGTTAAATATAAAACTATGGCTGGTTTTGATTCCGCTTATGTGCCGGGCTGGGATTGCCACGGTCTGCCCATAGAACACCAGCTTTTCAAAGAATTAAAGATAAATAAAAACCAGATCGCGCAAGCTGAATTTAGGAAAAAAGCTTATGCCTACGCCTTAAAGTTTGTGGATAAACAAAAGGAACAGTTTAAGCGGTTGGGAGTTTTCGGTGACTGGGAAAATCCGTATTTAACCTTAACTTCGGATTATGAAGAAAGCGCCTTGCGCGCTTTTAATACTTTGGTTAAATTCGGTTATGTCTATCGGGGCTTAAAGCCGGTTAACTGGTGTTTCCGGTGCGAAACCGCTTTGGCTGAGGCAGAAGTAGAATACGAAGAGCATACCTCGCCGTCAATCTACGTTAAATTTAAAATTACCGGCAGCCAGGATTTATCCGAAGCTTTCCTGGTTATCTGGACCACGACGCCCTGGACGTTATTGGCTAACGTAGCCGTGGCAGTACACCCGGATTTTGCTTACTGCTATGTGGCGACCCCTAAAGGTAATTTAGTTATCGCCAAGTCTTTATTAGAACATGCTCTTAGCCAGATGGCTATTCCTGATTTTAAAGTAATCCGGGAATTTAAAGGCAAAGAAATAGAGGGCCTAAATTATGAGCATCCTTTTATTAAGAGGAGAGGTAAAATTGTCCTGGCGGATTATGTCTCCGGAGAGGAAGGGACAGGCCTGGTGCATACTGCCCCGGGCCATGGCAACGAAGATTATCTTACCGGTATAAAATATAAATTGGATATTATCATGCCGGTGGACAATAAAGGTAATTTTGATTCTTCTTCAGGAGAATTTGCGGGCTTAAATTGCCTGGAAGCGAATAAATCAATTCTGGAAAAGTTGAATCAACTTGGCGCTCTGCTTTTTAATTCCGAAATCCGGCATTCCTATCCGCATTGCTGGCGCTGTAAACAGCCGATAATCTTCCGGGCGACCAGGCAGTGGTTCTTGAATCTTGAACATAAGGATTTAAGAAGCAAGCTTATTGAGATAATCCAGAAAGATGTGCGCTGGATCCCGCCAAGCGGAATGGAGAGGATCCTGGGGATGGTTGAGCTCAGGCCGGACTGGTGTTTATCCCGCCAGCGTTATTGGGGAGTGCCTATACCGGCAGTAGTTTGTAATGATTGCCATGCGGAATTTTTACATCCGGAGTTGATTGATAATTTTGTAAAATTCGTGGCCAAAGAAGGCTCGGATTCCTGGTTTATCCGCGATTTAAAAGATTTTATGCCCAAAGGGCTTAGCTGCCCGCATTGTAAGAGTACTAATTTAGCCAAAGGGACAGATATCCTGGATGTTTGGTTTGATTCGGGAATAAGTGCTCAAGCGGTATTAAAGAAAAGAAAAGAGCTTAAATTCCCCGCCGCTTTATACCTGGAGGGTTCAGACCAGCACCGAGGGTGGTTCCAGTCTTCATTGATCCCTTCAGTCTGCGTAGATAACCGGCCGCCCTTTGAAAATGTGCTTACCCACGGTTTTGTAGTTGACGGCGAAGGCAAAAAAATGTCCAAGTCGCTGGGTAATGTTATTTCCCCTTTTGATATTATCAAAGATTACGGAGCAGATATTTTACGGCTCTGGGTAGCTTCCAGCGATTATAATGAAGATATCCGGATCTCCAAAGAGATATTGACGCGCCTCTCTGAGGCTTACCGCAAGATCAGGAATACAGCCAGGTTTATCTTAAGTAATTTATACGATTTTGATCCCGATAAAAATAAAGTTAAAGCTCAAGAACTGACGAAAATTGATAAATGGATTTTGCGGAGGCTTGCGCTTACGCTTGAAGAAGTAACCCGGGCCTACGAAGATTTTCAATTCCATAAGGCCTATAAAGAAATTTATGATTTTTGTAACGAAGACTTGTCTATGTATTATCTGGATATGGCCAAAGGCCGGCTCTATACTTATGCCGCTAATGCAACCGAGAGAAGGTCGGCCCAGACAGCTATGTATGATATACTTGATTGCCTGTCCAGGATAATGGCTCCGTTATTAGTCTTTACCGCCGAAGATATCTGGCGCCAAATGCCTAAACAAAAAAAAGATTCCGCTGTCAAAAGCGTGCATCTTTCGGATTGGCCCAGCCGAATGGAAACAGGAGATGCGGAATTAGAGCAGGTTATCGGCATGATCCCCGAGGTAGCCAAGATGCTGGAAGAAAAACGCAGCCTCGGCGAAATAGGCAGTTCGTTCGACGCGAAAATAAAACTATTGACAAAAGACCAAAATCGTTATACTTTCTTAGAAAGTTTAAAAGATGAGTTACCGGAGATTTTTAAAGTTTCTCAGGTAGAAGTAGAAATTCAGGATAATTATCCTGAATTCAGAATAGAAGTAAACAAGGCGGCCGGGGTTAAATGCGTGCGCTGCTGGAATTATACTTTAACTACGGGTAAATCCGTAAAACATCCTTTGCTTTGCGCCAAGTGCGAAAAAGCCATAGGAGAGCAGGAGGCAAATTGAAAAAGAAGTTTACTAAAAAAGACCTGACTGAATTCAAGAAACTGATCGCAAAGAGAAAAGAAGAAATTAGCGATGAGATAAAACATATATCCGACGACACGCTGAAGAAATCCCAGAAAGACGCCTCGGGAGATATATCGGGTTATACCTACCATATGGCGGATGTGGCGACCGATAACTATGACCGCGAATTTTCTTTAGGCCTGGCTTCCAATGACCGGCAGTCATTATATGAGCTGGACGATGCCTTAAAGAGAATAGAAGACGGGACATTCGGGATATGCGAGGATTGTAAACAACTCATTACCAAGATCAGGCTCAGGGCAGTGCCACAGGCGCGGCTATGCGTTAAATGCAAGGAGAAAAGGGAGAAGAGGTAAAAGAGCTCCCGGGTTTATGGCCTCCGTTATCATCGTATTTGTTATCCTCCTATTAGACCAGCTGAGTAAAGCTTTCATTTCCGGAATCCTGCAACTTAATCAGACAATCCCTTTAATCAAAGGGGTTTTCGGCCTTACCCTTGTTCATAACCGGGGAGCGGCTTTCGGGTTATTCAGGAATCAGGTTTATTTATTTATCATCACCTCTATTACGGCAATCGTCTTAATTTATTTCGGATTAAAGGATAACCGGCATAACAAATATTACGTTGTTTCTTTAAGTCTTATTCTGGCGGGCGCGATAGGAAATCTCATTGACCGTCTGCGCCTGGGCTATGTGATTGATTTCTTAAATTTCTATATCTGGCCGGTTTTTAATGTCGCGGACAGCTCCATAACTATCGGCGCGGTATTATTAGGCTGGGCCATATTGAGGAAAAAGTAAAAATATGCATCCGGTAATCTGTAAAATCGGGCCGCTAACAATTTATTCCTACGGCCTTATGCTGGTTATCGCTTTTATGGTTACCACCTGGTTAGCCAGCGCTGAGGCAAGAAGAAGGGGAATCCACCCGGATATTATTTTTAACCTGAATTTCGTTATTCTTATTTGCGGGATTATCGGCGCCCGTATTCTTTATATATCTTGTAATTTGAGTTATTATTTGCGCAATCCCCTGGAAATGATTATGCTGCAAAAAGGGGGATTGGCCTGGTTCGGAGGGCTGGCTTGCGGGATGGCCTCGGCGATCCTTTACTTAAGGTTTAAGAAACTCCCCGTATTGAAGATCGCGGACCTATTGATGCCTTTTATCGCTTTAGGCCAGGCAATCGGGAGGTTGGGGTGTTTTCTTAACGGCTGTTGTTTTGGCAAAGAGTCCAGCCACGGGATATATTCACCTGCCCAGGGAGCGGTATTAATACCGACACAACTTTATTCTGCCTTGCTTTTGGTTTTTATATTTATTATTTTGAGGTTTCTGCAAAAACGGCCGCACAAAGAGGGCCAGATATTGTTTGCCTATCTCTTGCTATATTCCGTGAAAAGATTTTTTATTGAGTTCTGGCGCGGGGATAGCCCAACTATACTGTTCGGATTAACTTTATTCCAGTTTATCAGCCTGGCTGTTTTCCTGGCCGGAGCAGCAGGGTTATTCTTCATTAAAATAAAAAAAGGTTAGGCCTATATGCAGGAATACGCGCTCAAGGTATCCAAAGAGCAAGAGGGGATGCGCCTGGATTTATTGGTCAGCGCTTTCTCTATGGAGAATAACCTGGGGTTATCCCGCACGGCTATCCAGGATTTGATCTTGAAGAATGAAATAACCGTTAAGGGCTTGGCCGGGGTAAAGGCGCATTATAAAGTCAGGCCGCAAGATAAAATCAAGGTTATTGTCGAGGATAAGGTTAAGTCCGGCCTGAAGCCTGAAAAGATCCCCTTAGATATTATTTATGAAGATAAGGACCTGGCGATTATCAATAAGCCGATCGGCCTGGTCGTGCATCCTGCGCCTGGTAATTACGAACACACACTGGTTAACGCCTTGTTGGGCCGTTTTAAGGAACTTTCGGACATAAATCCGCAAAGGCCGGGCATCGTGCACCGCCTGGATAAGGATACTTCCGGGGTCATGGTTATCGCGAAAAATAATTCCAGCCACTTAAAGCTCAGCCATCAATTCGCCGCGCACTCTATCCAGCGCAAATATACAGCTATCGTTAAAGGCAGGATGGAATTTGATGAAAATGTCATTGAGGCGCCTATTGCCAGGCATGCTATCAGAAGAGAGAGTATGGCGGTAAATTATTCCGCTGCTGCCCGCTACGCCAAAACCTATTACCGCACGCTGAAGCGGGTTGGGGAGTTGAGTTTATTACAATTAGAGCCCTTTACCGGCAGGACGCACCAGTTAAGAGTGCATTTAGCCTTTATCGGGCACCCTATTCTAGGGGATAAGAAATATGGTAAAAATGACGCGTTCAGCCGTTTGGCGCTCCACGCGCAATCGTTAGGTTTTATTCATCCGGCTACGGGAAAACTTGTAGAATTCCACTCTTCTTTACCGCAGGAGTTTCTGGATGTAATGAATAAAAATAAGACTTGATTTTTAAAAATGTTATTGCTATATTAAAATCAATGTGGGGTCATCTTTTACGATTAAAAGGAGGAATGATGGAGTTTAAAGCCAAGGGTCTGGTTTTAATTATAATGTTAGTGGTTTCTTTGGCTCTCGCCGCCGTAGGTTTTTCTCTTTTCCAGAAAGAACATATCAAAAATATCGAGCTCACCAATAAAGTAGGGGATCTCAGCACTAAGCAGAAGATGGCTGAGGCCAAGCTAAACGAGGCCCAGAGGACGCTGGCTAATTTTGAAACAAAATTTAAAGATGCTGCTGCCCAGGTTACTGTTTTAACCAGCCAGTTGCAGGAAGAAAAGACAGCCAAGGAAGAGGCCCTGGCCAGGATAAACCAGATGCAGGATGACCTTGAGCAGCAAAAGAAATTAAGGCTGGACCTAGAGAAAAAACTGAATATTGCTCAAAATGATATGAGGAGCATAAAAGGTGAACTGAAGAAAATTGATTCCGAAAGAGTAAAGTTAGAGTCAAAGCTTAAAGATCTTGGATCAAATTCCGATGTAGAATTGGGTAAGATCGTAGTCAGCCCGGAATCAGGCCAGGCCAGCCCTCAGGATGAGAAAGCAGCTAAGACTGCCCAACCGCAATCTGCGGGAGTCCCCGGCACAGCGCAAACCTTAGAAGGCAAAGTCTTAGTTCTAAATAAAGAATATAACTTTGTAGTAATAGATTTAGGCTCTAAAGACGGATTAGCCTCCGGGGAGTTATTTTCGGTGTACCGCGGCGATACTTATCTCGGAGATGTTAAGATAGAAAAAGTGCAGGATATCATGTCCGCCGCAGGTTTTGTATCAGGGGATGTAAAAAATAAGGTCAAAGAAGGCGATAGGGTTGTAAAGAAGTCTAAATGAAGGGTGAAGTATCCTTACCCGGCGACAAATCCATAGCCCACCGTGCAATAATCTTAAGCGCTCTGGCACAAAACAAAACTACTCTTAAAAATATTCCTTTAAACACGGACTGCCTGGCGACAATTAATTCTTTTAGGAAGCTGGGAATAAAAATAAAATTAAACCGGGCTTCTAAACAAGCGGTTATTTTTGGCCGGGGGCTTACCGGTTTGAAGGCCCCTAAATCCTCCATATTTATAAAAGAATCAGGGACGACTTTCAGGTTATTGCTCGGGGTATTAGCCGGCCAGGGTTTTAAGGTAAAACTTTGCGCAGGCGCTTCGCTCTCCCGCCGGCCGATGCTCAGGGCCATCCGGCCGTTACGCTTAATGGCTGCGGCAATCAAAGCCAGGAAAACAGGAAAAGAGGAATATCCGCCGGTAATTATTCAGGGCGGTGATTTAACCGGCATAACTTATAAATTGCCGGTCGCCTCGGCGCAGGTAAAAAGCGCTATCCTCTTAGCCGGCCTATTCGCTAAAGGCAAAACTAAGATAATTGAGCCGTTTAGGACCAGAGACCATACCGAGCGCATGCTTGAATTATTTAAGGCGGGCGTAAAAGCGCAAGGTAATACTATTACTATAAATAGCGCGAAAAGATTAACTTCTCCAGGAACTTTCTATATACCGGGAGATATATCTTCAGCGGCATTTTTTATGGTGGCCGCGAGCATTATCCCGGGTTCAAAAATTCGCATCAAAAATGCTGGGCTTAATCCCGGACGCATAGGTATCCTTAAAGCTTTAAAGAGGATGGGCGCCGCTATCAAGATACAGGGGTCAAATCTAAAAACCCAAGGCAATGAGCCGGCGGGAGATATCCTGGTTAAGAGCAGCTGCCTGCGGGGGATAAAGATAGGGAGCAAAGAGGTCCCTTCTTTGATCGATGAGCTTCCGGTTTTAATGGTCGCTGC
>JAQTPA010000042.1 GCA_028713155.1 Candidatus Omnitrophota bacterium
TTAAATCAAATTCTTTATAGCAGGAGCATTTTTATAATTTCGCTTTAAAATTTTAAAAATATTGGTATAATAATAAAAGATAGACCTACCTATTAATAAAATAAAGGAGTAACTTATGCTTTCTAAATTTTTTCCCAGAGGGACAGATTTTTTTGAGCTGTTTGAAAAACAGGCCGGTTATGCGGTGGATGCGGCAGTCTATTTTAAGAAATTAGTCTCAGACGGCGTCATAGAGCAGAAAGAGATTGAGAAGATAAGCAGTATTGAGCACCAGGGCGATGAAGCTACGCACGACATATTTAACCAGTTGAATAAAACCTTCATTACGCCTTTTGACCGCGAAGATATCCATGACCTGGCCAAAGAGCTGGATGATATCATTGATATGATTAATACCATTGTCAGCCGCTTGGAGGTTTATAAGATAACCCGTATTGATAAAAACCTTATTGAATTTGCCTCAGTAATTGAAGATTCGGTGCGGGCTGTAGATTGTGCGGTAAAAGGGATGCGCAATATGAAAAACTACAAATCTATTTCGGAGGCCTGCGTAGAGGTTAATCGCCTGGAGAATGTCGGCGACGCGATGCGCGATAAGGTACTCGCCGAACTTTTTGAAACGGAAAAAGACCCGATTAAGGTAATTAAATGGAAAGAGATTTATCAGGATGCCGAGACTGTCCTGGATATCTGTGAAGATGTCGCCCACGTAGTAGATTCTATAATCGTAAAACAGGCTTAATAAATTATGACTTTAGGAATACTCCTTCTGATACTGCTGGCTTTAGTTTTTGATTTCTTGAACGGTTTCCACGATTCGGCTAACTCTATTGCCACAGTTGTCTCTACCCGCGTGCTCTCCCCGCGCCAGGCAGTTGCCTGGGCGGCTTTTTTTAATTTTGTTGCTTTTCTTTTTTTCGGGCTGCATGTCGCCAATACCATCGGCAAGGGGATTATTGATATAGCGATTATTGATAACGGGGTAATTTTTGCCACGCTTATCGGCGCCTGCGGCTGGAACATTATTACCTGGTATTTTGGCCTGCCTACAAGTTCATCGCATGCGCTTATCGGCGGTATGGTTGGTTCAGCCCTGGTCAAGTCCGGGGCAGGGTCTCTGGTCTGGCAAGGTATAGCCAAAACAGTAGCTTTTATTTTTATTTCTCCTATACTTGGCTTTATCCTGGGCTTGATGTTTGGTGTTATCGTATACCGGAGTTTTCGCAGGAGCATTCCTTTAAAAGTGGACCATATCTTCAGGAAGGGCCAGCTTTTTTCTGCTGCGCTCTATAGCATGGGCCACGGCGGAAATGATGCCCAAAAGACTATGGGTATTATCGCGAGTTTACTTTTTAGCGCGGGGCTCTTGGGAAAAACATTCCATATTCCTTTATGGATTGTCATCAGCTGCCATGCTGCTATTGCTTTGGGCACGATTTTCGGCGGTTGGCGCATTGTTAAGACCATGGGCCAGAAAGTAGCCAAGCTCAAGCCCATTGACGGTTTTTGCGCGGAGTCAGGCGCGGCGGTTATGCTCTTTGTCTCTTCCGCGTTAGGCGTTCCGGTAAGCACTACGCATACGATCACCGGCTCGATTATGGGCGTAGGTTCGCTTAAGCGCCTGAGCGCTGTCCGCTGGGGAGTAGCCGGGAACATCATCTGGGCCTGGATACTCACTATTCCCTGTTCAGCAATTATATCAGCGTTGGCTTATATAATAATACGTAAGCTATAGGTAAAAGGATAAATAATGCAAAAAAAGATTTATTACCATGATACGGATTGCGGCGGAGTAGTCTATTATTCCAATTACCTGAAATTCCTGGAAGAGGCGCGCACGGAGTTTTTCGCGGGAAAAGGATGTTCCATAAGGGAGCTGGCCGGTCAAGGCACATTATTCGTAGTTGCCCGTCAGGAGATTGACTATAAGGCTTCGGCTGTTTATGGCGATGTTCTGGATATTCAGACAAAAATCGGCGAAATCTCCGCAGTAAAGATAATTTTTGAACACAAGATTTATAACCAGAATAATAAACTTATTACCGAAGCTAAGACTATCCTTGTCTGCGTGGACAATAATTTAAAACCTAAGGCCATCCCGGAAGAACTCCGCAAGCAAATTTCTTAAAAATAAATAATTATAAGTAAGCAGGGAGGTAGAATGGATACATTGGATACGCTTAAGACCAGAAGGAGTATTCGGGCTTATCAGGATAAGGCGATACCTAAAGACGCCCTGAAAGAGATAATTGATGTCGCGCGGTTTTCGCCCACAGCCAGGAATGTGCAGCCCTGGGAATTTATTGTAATTACTGATAGCCGTCTTTTGCATAAGATAGGCGCTTTAGCGGAAAACGCCAGGTTTATGGCCTATGCCAAAGCCTGTATTGCCGTATTTTGTTCTAATACTAAATATTATCTTGAAGATGGCTGTGCAGCTACAGTAAATATCCTGCATGCTGCCGCGGCATTAGGTATCGGCTCCTGTTGGGTAGCCGGAGATAAAAAGCCGTATTGCAGTGAAGTTGCGGCATTATTAAGCGTGCCGCAGGAACTTAGGCTGGTCAGCCTGGTCGCGCTGGGGTATCCGACGGATCAATCTGATTTTAAACTTGGCTTTAAAAGAAGCCTTAGAAGATTAATACACTGGGAGAAATTCTAAGAAATATGCTTATAAGTTATAGCGGTTGTCTACTGCCCTTGTTAATAGTGCTAAATTTATTTTTCGGCCAGTTCTTTTTTAAAACAGGCCAGTGGCTGGCTATCGAAGGGGTATTGGTATTGTTGTTCCTGCTGCATTCCTATATGGTAACCCGGCGCATTAAATCCTCCCAGCGGAATAACCCCAAAAACGTAATAGACGTAGAAGGCAAGGTCGTAGAGGATAAGTAAGCCCACCCCTTTTCTATTGTCTTTGGTTCCTCGAGTGATATAATAGATAATGTGAACGATTTGGAGTTCGTTCAGCAATGCGTCAAAGGGGACAACCCATCCTGGGATGAATTCTTAACGCGTTATTCCCGCCTCATATACAAGTATATCCACAGCGTATTAAATACAAAAGGCCTTACCTCCATTCAAGAGCATGCCGAAGAGATATTCCAAGGGTTATTTTCTGCGTTAATACAAGACGATTATAAGAAATTAAAAAGTTTTCAAGCTAAGAACGGCTGCAGCCTGGCCAGCTGGCTAAGGCAGGTGACCATAAATTTCACTATTGACTACTTGCGCAAGCTTAAGCCAGCGATCTCGCTTGACGCGGAGAATAATGAGGGCTTAAGCCTTAAGGATAGCTTAACCGGCCCAACATTCTCCGTGCCGGATTTAATAGCCCAGGAAGAAAAATTAAGAGGGTTAGAGGAGTGCATTGAAGGTTTAAATAGCCAGCACAGGCTTTTTATCGAACTTAATATTAACCAAGGTGTTAAACTGGAAACGCTAAGGAAATTTTTTAAGCTTTCGCGCGGGGCGATAGATATGCAAAAGGCAAGGATTGTAGAGAAATTAAAAGAGTGTTTTAAGAAAAAAGGTTTTAAGTTAGATCCTTGAGGGTTTTACGTCTATTATTTTAGGAGAGGACTGGGTATGAGCGAGAAAATAGAGAGATTAATCAGGACGGTTTATAATAGATGGAAGAAAAACCGGCTTAAAGAAACAGATGCTCATCCAGATGAAGAAACTCTTGCCTGTTTTCTGGATGGCTGTTTAAGCGAGCAAGAAAACGAACGCTTGAAAGCGCATCTGGCTGTTTGTAATGATTGCAGCCAGGCCTGTGCCTTAAATTTAGGTGCGGAGACAGCGGAATTAAAAGAAGTACCCGGAGATCTGCTGGATAAGGCCAAGGGTATCTTAAGCCTGAAAAATAGGCTGTCGGTCCTGGAAATATTCTTACGGGTAAAAGAAAATATACTGGAAATAATTAAGGTTAACGGAGATATTCTTTTGGGTCAGGAACTAGTGCCTGCTACGCTTCTGCGCAGCCGCGATATTAAGGATTTTAAAGATGAAGTCATTATCTTAAAAGATTTTCAGGATATCCGGGTAGAGGTAAAGATAGAAAATAAGGGTGGAAGATATTTTAATGTGTTGCTGCAGGCCAGGCACAAGTTCACCCCGCATGTGCTGAAAGATTTAAGGGTGACGCTCATTAAAGATGATCTGGAGCTGGAGTCATACCTAAGCGAAACGGGCGCGATCAGCTTTGAACATGTCTTATTGGGTAAATACAGGTTGGAGATAACCAGCCTGGAAAACAGGCTCGCTTCAGTGGTTTTGGATGTAAAGGTTTAAATCTAAAAATGCAGGAAGAGAAAACCTTTATTTTAGAGATAACCCGGCAGGATGATTTGCTTAAGATGAGTAT
>JAQTPA010000026.1:0-3418 GCA_028713155.1 Candidatus Omnitrophota bacterium
TATATGCTTGCCGACGCTTAATCCGGGCTCCTATTATTTATACTTGAAATCGCAAAGGCTGTTTAATCAAGGCGCCAACCCCGAGGTTATCCGGTTGACTAACCGCATTATTAAGCAAGACCCGGATTTTGCGGATAGCTACAGGTTGCTTGCGGATACTTATCTTAGGTTAGGCAGTAAAGACCTGGCCCTGAAAAATTATTTTGACTACGCGCTTTTAGCGGAAAAGAAAAATGACTTTAAGCGTTTGTGCAGCGGATATATTGAAATCGGCTGGTTCTATCAATCGGAAGGGGACTCCCCCAAGGCGCTGGACTTTTATAATAAGGCGCTGGGCTTAAGCCGTAAGCATAACGATAAGTTAAATGAAGCCGTGGCGCTGCGTAAGCTGGCTGTCTGGCATATTGACAAAGAAGAATATGATTTGGCCCTTGAGCTTTTGACTAAGAGCGCGGAGATTAACCGGCAGGGGCAGCATCTTCATGCTTACCGTTATAACCTTGCCTGTGATTATTTTGATATCGGCCTGGTTTTTGCCAATAAGAATGATTTTAAGGCCGCCGAGGAATTTTACCGTAAAAGCCAGGCAATTTTTCAGAAGCTGAAACTTAAACATGAGCTAAGCGACTATTATTTTAACCTGGGGGAGTTGTATCTATTTGAGAAACAGTACCATAAAGCATTAGATTATTATTTGCGCGGTCTCAGGATAGACCAGGCCCAGGGTAATCGTTTGAATTTACCCTCTGATTACAATATGATCGGCGAACTTTATCTGGAGATGAACAGGCTCCCCGAAGCCGAACAGGCATTTACGCAGGCAATTGAGCTTGCCCGGGATATCCGGTCGCAACCGGAACTGGCTTCAGCCTACCATAATCTGGGTTTATTGTACAAAAAGATAGGGAAGAAGAATAAGACCAAGGAATATTTACGCCTGGCGCAGGAAATTTACGCCTTAATTGACCCTTTAGCCTATCAAGAAGTAAAAGATGAGATTTTAGGATTGGATAATCCGGGCTGAGCCTGGCTTGACAAGGCCTTAAAAAATATGTTATACTTCCTTTGTAAGTGATATTTTGACAATTTAGTATTTGACCTAGTGATAAAGGCAAACTAGCAGTAATGCTGGGGCGTCCCTCGGCACGTTGAGTTAAATGCGCGTGCCTCGGGATCACGCGGAAAAGAAGCGTAATTCTGCGTGGCAAAGCTTCCGGTCCGCCTAAGGGTGGATAGCGGGGTTGCCAAAGGGTTTAAGTTTGGTCAAAGCCCAACCCTAGTTTGCCTGCCTGCCGGTAGGCAGGCCGGGGTTTTTGTTTTTACCAGCCACGGGCTTTATTATATATTTATAGAGGGGTTTCCCTGGAGGAGAAAAAGGAGGATAAGATGAAACGTATGCCTAGGAAGCTTATACGCAGAACTAAGAGGCATCACCGAAAGCCAGTCAGTTTTATCCAGGCTATCCGGCTGTATTTAGGTATGCCGGCCTAAGATAGGCTTGAAAATTTAAATTATTGTGTTATACTAAAATTAGGGCAAGGGGCAAACTACCAGCGGGCAGGCAATGCCCGGTAAAAAACAAACAAAAATAAATTTCCCCTTGCCTCTTTTATTTCCCGTATCTTTCCTTAAGATACGGGATTTTTTTAGGTTAGATTTTTGCTGCCTCCGCGTCTATTGGAGCAGGAGGTGGCAAAATGAAAAGAGCCATAGCGATTCTGGCAGGGGTTGGGTTTGTGTTTGGAAATTGTTGGGCGTCTGAGCCGGCGTGGCAGGAGATAAGCCGGGGGATGATTAATGTAAAAACAGCTTTATTTCAACCGGATAATCCCAAAGTTATCTATATCGGCACAGATAAAGGGATATTTAAGACAGAAGACGGAGGGGATTCCTGGAGAAAAGCTCTTTCAATACGAGGGGATAAGCATAACATAAATTACCTGGCGCCTGGCGTACTTGACAAGAAAACTGTATATGCGGCAACAGGAGGAGGCTTATTTTTCAGCACTAATGAAGGCCAGAGATGGAACAGGGTATTCAAAGGGAAGAATTCATTTGAAACTGATTGTTCGGCTGTATTATTGATGCCGGACAGGATTTATCTGGGGACGCAATGCGGTTTATTCGTCAGTAAAGATAATGGCCGCTCCTGGCATAAAGAGCCGGGCAAGCTGGGGAATAGCCGCATATTTAACTTTGCCTATTTGCCTAAAGAGCCGGATTGCCTTTATCTTGCCTGCGCAGACGGAGTATTTAAGTCCGTTAATAGCGGTAAGGATTGGGAGAGAATTTTTAGTGCGCATCCGGTAGAGAATAGCGCTGAGCTTGAGGAAGAGAACGAAGACCGTGACGAGCAAGAGCGGCATTCCGCGATAAGGCATATAGCCATAGACCCACACAACCCTGATGGGATATACCTGGCGACTGACCGCGGAGTTTATAAAAGTAAAGACCGGGGCGGAACCTGGGAATTATTATCCGAATACGGATTGTTGAGCCGCGCTACGCAGTTTTTACTATTTTCGGACAAAGCCGAACTTTATGCGGTGAGTAAATCCGGAGTGTTTAACTATAAAAATGAGAGGTGGAGAGAGCTATCGTTTAACCTTAGCAGCCGCCAGATCAATTTTTTGGCGTTGGATAAGGGTGCGCATTTATACGCCTGTACGGAAAAAGGTTTATATAGGATGGGTTCGGGCCAGGTTGAGGCGCCGGGCAGCCAGGATATAATCGCGCAATATTCTAAGGGTGAACCGGAAATTCAGGAAGTGCAGAGGCAGGCGATTAAATACGCCGAAGTCTCTCCGGAAAAAATCAACTTCTGGAGAAAACAGGCGGCGGTAAAGGCGATCTTACCAAAGTTGAGCGCGGGGATAGGCAGGGATACCGGTGATTTATGGCATTGGGAAGGAGGCTCTACTACCAAGTTATACGATGATGTTTTAATAAAGGGCAGGGACGCCCTGGACTGGGATGTCACATTAACCTGGGATTTAAGCGAGCTGATCTGGAATAATGACCAGACTTCCATTGATACACGCTCGCGCCTGATGGTGCAGCTCAGGGATGACATACTGGACGAGGTAAATAAATTATATTTTGAGCGTATGCGCGTCAAAATGGAGATGGATTGCTTGCAGATTGAAGACCGTAAGAAGCGTTTTGAAAAAGAGCTGCGTCTCAGGGAGTTGACTGCCGCATTAGATGCTCTTACCGGCGGCTATTTCTCCAGCCGAATTCAACGTAATCACGCTTAATTTCAGCGTTTGCCTTGCCTTGCTTCTCGCTAGAGCACTTGCTTACTGGAATTCACATGCCCTGCTCAAAGCCAAGGCAAGCCATCCGCTGAGGGTAATTCTACGTTGCAATTTCTCTAACCTGTGTTAATATAAAAATAAAATGAGCCAAAGAAAGAAAG
>JAQTPA010000026.1:3518-17781 GCA_028713155.1 Candidatus Omnitrophota bacterium
AAAGAAAGAAAGCCTTCACCTTAATTGAGCTGATTATTGTTGTAGTCATCATCGCTATCCTCGCCCTTATCGCTATACCACGATATCATGCCAGTGTAGTCAAAACCAAAAGAGTATCAGCGTATAAAACACTGCATGATATAAGAAACGTGTTATTGGCTTATTACGCGGTCAATGGCGTTTATCCATTGCCAGGCGGCTGGCCCTTTACAAACATTAGAGTAACTATTGATGGGGATACGATATACAACTTTTCAAACCCTAGCAACAAATACTGGCAGTACGCTTATTTTCTGGATGGTGGATACGCTGACTTAATCGTCGCTGATCCAGCTGGTAGTGGGTGGCAGCCCGATTGCTATGGGGTAAGGATCAACAGCGGGGCAGAGCTTGATTGGTCCGACAGTTCTTCTCTGTGCAGACAATAATAGCTTTTTAGTCCAATTTACCAATTTCTTTTAGCGGATGGCTTGGATTGTGTCCCTGCGGGAAACAATCCAAGGCAGCCTGCCGGCAGGCAGGGCCCCGCGTAAGGTTATTGGTAAGATGACCTAAAACTTCTTGCAATTACCCACCAGTTGTGATAATTTATAAAAACCTCACCGTTAATCAATCATTTATGAAAAGGATGGAAAACTATGAGCATACTGCATTTTAGCGATTCAGATTTCAAGAAGGAAGTATTGGAATCTAAGCTGCCGGTGGTCGTGGATTTCTGGGCTAACTGGTGCGGGCCGTGCAAGATGATTGGTCCGATAGTAGAGGAACTAGCTAAGGAATACAGCGGAAAGGTTAAGATAGGCAAGCTGGATGTTGACACTAACCCCAGGAGCGCGGCTGCTTACGGGGTGATGTCCATACCGACGCTGATGTTCTTTAAAGACGGCAAGGTAATGGGCCAGGTAAACGGTGCCTTGAGTAAAAGCGCCCTTAAGCAAAAAATAGAAGAAAACCTGTAATGAAAAAAGTGTTCATTGCTGCTACCAAGCAGAATGACGGCAAGACTACTGTTTCGTTAGGGTTAATCCGTAATTTTCAGCGTGTATTTAAAAAAGTAGGTTTTATCAAACCCATCGGCCAGCGCTACCTGGAAGAAGAGGGTTTAAAGATAGACGAAGATTCCATCCTGATTGAGGAGGTCTGCGGCATAAAATGCGGCCTTAAAGATATGAGCCCGATTGCCGTGGAAAAAGGCTTTACGGAAAAATATATTGCCAAGCCGGACAAAGAATCCATTACCCGGCAGATCAAAGATTCGTTCCGCAGGGTCTCTAAAGGGCAGAATTTAGTTATTGTTGAGGGCACGGGACATGCCGGCGTAGGTTCGGTTTTTGACCACTCTAACGCTACCGTAGCCAGGCTCCTTGGTTCAAAAGCGATATTGATCTCTTCCGGTGGAGTGGGCCGGCCGATAGATGAGATCATTCTGAACAAGGCTTTATTTGAACGTGAAGGCGTCAAACTCCTGGGCGTGATTATCAATAAGGTTCTTCCGGGAAAATTTGATAAAATAAGTAATTTAGTCAGGCGGGGTTTAAAGAGAAAAGGGGTGGATGTCCTGGGGGTGCTTCCTTATGATCCCATGTTGAGCCGGCCGACTATCGAGCAGATTTTAGAAGAAACAGATTTTGAACTTTTATGCGGCTTGGAATACCTGGAATCTTCGGTGGCGCAGGTTTTTGTCGGGGCAATGGAGCCCCACGATGCGGTAAGGTATATCGCAGAGGATAGCCTGATGATCACTCCCGGCGACAGGGAGGATATGATCATGACTGCCTTGAGTTGCTTTCGCGAAAAAAACGATAAAAGACTCAAAGTCTGCGGCATAGTCTTATCCGGCGGGATTACCCCGGAGCAGCCGATAATGAACCTGTTGTATAAGGCCCAGGTTCCGGTCCTACTGGCTAAATCCGATACTTATGACGTGGCTACTTCTATTCATGATCTGACTGTTAAGATTCGGCCGCGTGATAAAGAGAAGATCGACGCAATAGTTAAACTTATTAAAGATAACGTAGACCTGAAAAAAATTTTGAAGGGGATGTAGAGATGGATGCGATCGCAAAAATTCATGAACGGGCGAGGAAGAAGATAAAATCAGTAGTCCTTCCCGAATATTACGATAACCGGGTGGCAGAAGCAGCACGTATTATAGAAAGCGAAGGACTGGCCAGAGTAACCCTATTTACCCGGGATATGGTTGATAAAAAAGAGAAGGAGCGCTATATCCAGGAATACTGTGATATGTATAAATCTAAAGATATAGATATTAAAACCATAGAAAAACTTTTTGAAGATGTGCTTTATTACACGGCAATGATGACCAGGGAAGGAAAATTTGACGGCCTGGTTGCCGGAGCAGCGCATACTACCGCGGATACGGTCAGGGCCAGTATGCGTTGTATCGGTATGGACGAACGGATCATGCTCATTTCAAGTTGTTTTATTATGGCCGTGCCGGATTCTCCTTACGGAAGTAACGGAGTCTTTGTTTATGCGGATTGCGGGGTGATACCGGATCCAAATTCCCGCCAGCTCTCCTGTATTGCCTTTTCAGCGGCGGAGTTAGCTCAAAAAGTCCTAGACTTAGAGCCGCGCATCGCTTTTTTAAGTTATTCTACAAAAGGTTCTGCCCGGGCAAAATCTGCGGAGAAGATCGCCGAAGCATTAACCCTGCTTAAAGAAATGTCCCCGAATTTACTGGCAGACGGAGAAATGCAGGTGGACGCGGCGATTGTCCCGGAAGTTGCCAAGATCAAGTATCCGGCCAGCCCGATTGGCGGTAAGGCCAATGTCCTTATATTCCCGAATCTGGAAGCTGGGAACATCGGTTATAAACTTACTCAGCGTTTAGCCAATGCCCGGGCATTAGGGCCTTTGCTTTTAGGATTGAATAAGCCGGCTAGCGATTTATCGCGCGGTTGTTTAGTGGAAGATGTGGTGGATTGCGTAGCAGTAACAGCGATAAGGGCGCAATAATATGAATATACTGGTTATAAACAGCGGCAGCTCCTCAATAAAATATAAACTTTTCAGGATGTCGCATAGGAAAATCCTTGCCGAAGGCAAGATTGAACATATCGGCGAGGAGGGCTCGGCTGTCTGCGACCATTACGCCGGCTTGAAGCTGATTTTGTCCAAGATTACTTCTGTAGATGCTGTGGGGCACAGGGTAGTGCACGGCGCAGAGAGATTCAAGAAGCCCGTGGTGGTTGATGCTTCAGTGATCAGGAAGATCAAGCAATGCTGCAGTATTGCTCCGCTGCATAATCCGGCTAATTTGGCAGGTATCCTTGCCTGCAACAGGTTATTAAAAGGGGTAAAACAGGTAGCTGTCTTTGATACTGCCTTTCATCAAACTATTCCCGATTATGCCTATATTTACGGATTACCTTACGAACTTTATACCCGGCTGCGTATCCGCAAGTACGGGTTCCATGGCACAAGTCATGAATATGTCGCGCACGAAGCAGCGCGCATTTTAAAAACGCACCTGGATAAATTAAAAATCATTACCTGCCACTTAGGCAATGGCTGTAGCATTACTGCCGTAGATAAAGGAAAATCCGTGGATACGAGTATGGGTTTTACGCCTTTAGAGGGTTTAGTTATGGGCACGCGTTGTGGAGATGTTGACCCGGCCTTAATTACCCATATCATGAAGAAGAAGAAACTGGATATTGCCCGGATGGATAGTTTATTAAACAAGGAAAGCGGCCTTAAAGGGATATCCGGGATAAGTAATGATATGCGTACCCTGGAAGAAAAATCTCGGGCAGGAAATAAACGCGCCCGCCTGGCGCGGGATATATTTGTTTACCGTACCCGCAAGTATATCGGCGCTTATACTGCGGTAATGTCCGGTTGTGACGCGCTCGTTTTTACCGGCGGCATAGGAGAAAACCAAAAAGGGATCCGCCAGCGGATCGCAAAAAATATTTTTAAACATCTTAGAAAAAAACCCAAAATACTGGTAATCCCTACTAATGAAGAGTTGATGATCGCCAGGCAGACCTACCAGCTGATCAATGGGCTAAAAGAATAAGGAGGCTGGAGCGATGAAAAAAGCAGTATTGGTTATTGCTCATGAGGGTTTTCGTGATGAAGAATTATTGGAGACTAAAGAGGCCTTGGAGAAAAACGGTGTTGAGGTTAAAATCGCTTCAACAGAATTAGGTGAGGCTAAAGGCAAGCTTGGCGCCAGGGTAATCCCGGATATATTATTCCAGGATATCAAGATGAAGGATTTTGACGCGTTAATATTTGTAGGCGGCCCGGGTGGAGTGCAATATTGGGATGACCCATTGGCGCATAAGCTGCTTAAAGAGGCGGCCCTTGCCGGTAAAGTCAGCGCAGGTATATGCAGCGCCGCCGCAACTTTAGCTAGGGCAGGGATCTTAAAGGGTAAACGGGCCACGGTTTTTCCGGGAGATTCCCAGGAACTTATCGCTAACGGAGCAAATTATACAGCTAACCATGTAGAAAGAGACGGAGAAATTATAACTGCTGATGGTCCCTCTAGCGCCAGAGATTTCGGCGAAGAGATTGCGCGGGCGTTGAAAGGATAGGAGAAGAAATGTTAAGGACGATTTTAAAATCCAAAATTCATCGGGCTACGGTCACTGAGGCGAACCTTTATTATGAAGGTAGTATCACTATTGATGAAAAATTAATGCAGGCAGCCGATATTTTAGAATATGAGAAAGTGGAAGTCCTGAATTTAAATAACGGACAGCGCCTGGAGACTTACGCTATTCGTGGAGAACCGGGGAGCGGGATAATCTGCCTGAACGGCCCGGCTGCGCGCGGGGCCTGCGTAGGGGATCCGGTGGTAATCCTTTCTTACGTCAGTACTGAAGATAAAGAAGCTCGGGCAATAAGCCCAAAAACAGTCAGGGTAGATGGAAAAAACCGCATTAAGAATTAGAAAATTCGGAGACCTTGCCTTAAGAAAGAAAGCAGGCTTAGTTAAAAAAATTACTCCCGGCCACCGGGATATTTTAAACGGTATGGCCCGGCTTATGTATGACGGTGAAGGGATCGGCCTGGCCGCTTCGCAGGTAGGCCTGGATCAGGCTATGATTGTGGTGGATATAGGCAAGGGTCTTTATAAAATCGTGAATCCTAAGGTTGTAAAAGCCCTGGGTACGCAGGTTAACCTGGAGGGGTGTTTGAGCGTTCCCGGTGTATGTATTAAGGTTAAACGCGCAAATAAAATTAAAGTAACCGGGCTTGATGAAAACAGCGAGCCATTAAATATAGAAGTTGAAGGCCTTCTGGCTTGCGTATTCCAGCATGAGATAGATCATCTCAAGGGCAGGCTTATCGTAGATTACGCGTCTTTTCTGGAGAAGATTAAAATCGCCAGGGTCCTGAAAGAAATAAAGAAGAAAGCTGAGCATGAGAATCTGTCAGAATCAACAAAAAAATCTTGCAAATTGCAATTGTAGTTATGTACCTTGTGCCAGGAAGGGTATATGCTGTGAGTGTATTGCCTATCACCGTAGTAGCCAGGAACTGCCTGCTTGTTTCTTTCCTCCGGAATTAGAAAAGACCTACGACCGCTCGGTAAATAATTTCCTAAGGATAAAGAAATGAACCGCCTTCCGAGCTGGTTAAAGCAGGATATCCCGGATGTCTTGGTTTGGGAAACAGCCGGAAATATTTCCCGCCTGGGAGTGAATACTGTTTGTCAGCAGGCCTTATGCCCGAACATAAACGCTTGCTTTGGGAGGAAGCAGGCTGCCTTTATGATCCTGGGAAAATATTGTACGAGGCATTGCAGGTTTTGTAATATTTCAGGGGATGCTTCAAGATTGTTTCAGGAACCGTCCCCGGATGAACCTGAGCGGATTGCCCGGGCAGTTAGGTTATTGGAGTTGAAATATGCGGTAATTACCTCGGTAACGCGCGATGATTTGGAAGATGGGGGCGCTCTTCAGTTTATAAGGGTAATAGAGTCAATCCGGAGCGCGGATAAAACTGTTAAGGTGGAAGTTTTAATCCCGGATTTTCAAGGTAATATCGAAGCCTTAAGAAAAGTTGTTAATTGCGGGCCTTTTGTTTTAGCGCATAACCTTGAGACAATCGAGCGGCTTTACAGTGTAATCAGGCCGCAAGCACATTATCGGCGTTCACTTAGGCTATTAGCGAAGGCGAAAGAATTAGGGGGAAGATTAATTACTAAATCTTCAATTATGCTTGGGTTTGGCGAGACAAAAGAAGAAGTAATGGTTGCCTTGAGAGATTTACGTTCTAGCGGCTGCGATATAGTGACCTTAGGCCAATACCTGGCGCCTTCTTCCCGGCATTATCCGGTAAAAGAATTTATTTTACCGGAACAATTCCGGGAATACTCTGCGCTTGGGCTGGGTTTAGGATTTAAGAGGGTCCTCTCCGGGCCAAAAGCAAGAAGTTCCTATGATGCCGAAGAATTAAGTTTACCTGCCAGACAGGCAGGTAAACAGGAGGTTTTAAGTTATGCATGATTTAATTATTATCGGGGCAGGTCCGGCAGGCCTTACTGCTGCGCTCTATGCCGGAAGGTTCAAACTGGATACTTTGATTTTTGAGAAGATGTCCGCCGGAGGCCAGATACTGCTTTCGCCAACAATTGAGAATTATCCGGGATTTCCCGAAGGAGTTTCTACTTTTGATTTGATGGATAAATTTAAGCAACAGGTTGAAGATTCAGGGTTGAATATAAAAGATCAAGAGGTACTGGGAGTGGTACCTGACGGAAAGTTTTATCAGGTCAAAACGCAAGAAGGCGTTTTTAAGACAAAGGCACTGGTTATTGCCAGCGGCGCCCAGCCTAAAAAGCTGGGGGTAGAAGGCGAGGATAAGTTAACCGGCCGAGGCGTTTCTTATTGCGGTACTTGCGACGGCCCTTTGTTTAAGGATAAAGATATCGTAGTCGTCGGAGGCGGCGACCGCGCGATCGAAGATGCCCTATTCCTGACGGGCTATGCAAAGTCAGTATACCTCATCCACCGTAGAAATGAATTTCGCGCCGCGCAGATTTTAGTAACTAAGGCGCAAGAAAACCCGAAGATAAGATTTGTATTGGGCAGCGTAGTAGAAGGGATTAACGGAGAGAATAAAGTAGAGGCAGTCAGGGTTAAGAACGTCAAGACGCTGCAAAGTTCAGAGATAAAATGCCAGGGGGTTTTTATATTTGTAGGCATAATCCCGAATACTGCCTTTATAAAAAATATATTGGAAACAGACGAGTTTGGGTTTATAATTACTGACCAGGCAATGCACGCTTCCAAAGAGGGGATATTCGCCTGCGGAGATTGTGTAAGCAAGAGTTTATATCAGGTAGTAAATGCCTGCGGCGAGGGAGCGGTTGCTGTTGATTCCGCCCATAAATACCTCTTAAAATTATGACGAAATTTCCCACGCATAACAAAAAATTAAAAGAATGGGTAGCCAGGATGGCCAAACTCTGCCAACCGGAGGATATTGTCTGGATTAACGGCTCAGATACACAGAGAGCAGCTTTAGAAAAAGAGGCCCTTACGCAGAGCGAGTTAATTCAATTAAACCCGGAAGGGCTGCCGGGTTGTTTTTTGCACCGTACTGCCGTTGATGATGTCGCTCGTACCGAACACCTCACTTTTATCTGTACCAAGAAAAAACATACTGCCGGCCCGACGAATAACTGGATGGCGCCCCAGGCCGCCTATAAAAAAGCTAAAGCTATATTTAGAGGCGCGATGCGTGGCCGTACTATGTACGTTATTCCTTTTTCCATGGGCCCGGTAGGCTCAAGGTTCAGCAAGATTGGAGTTGAGCTGACGGATTCGCGTTATGTGGCTTTAAACATGCTGGTGATGACCCGCGCCGGCGAAGCGGTCTTAAGGCAACTGGAAAAAGAAGATAATTTTACCAGGTGCCTGCATTCTAAGGCCCAGCTGGATATTAATAAAAGGTTGATCCTGCATTTTCCTGAAGACAATACTATCTGGAGCGTGGGTTCAGGGTACGGTGGAAACGTTCTTTTAGGAAAAAAATGTTTATCTTTACGTATCGCCAGTTACCTGGGGTTACGGGAGCACTGGCTGGCCGAACATATGTTGATTATGGGCATTGAAGAACCCAACGGCCACATTGAATATATTGCCGCGGCTTTTCCCAGTGCCTGCGGTAAAACTAATCTGGCCATGCTAGTCCCTCCGGAAGGGCTTAAGGTAAAGGGTTACCGTATCTGGACAGTCGGCGACGATATCTCCTGGATGCGCGTAGATTCGGACGGAGCACTTTGGGCGATTAACCCTGAAACAGGATTTTTTGGGGTTGCTCCCGGGACTAATTCCGAGACCAATCCCAATATGGTTGAAACAATCAGAAAGAATACAATTTTTACCAATGTCCTGCTTAAGGATGATAAAACAGTCTGGTGGGAAGGCGCCGACGGGGAAATTCCTTCCGGCGGTATTGACTGGCAGGGCCGGCCTTGGAAGCCGGGATTAAAAGAAGCTAATGGAAGACCGGTTTTAGGCGCGCATCCGAACAGCCGCTTCACCGCGCCGGTTGCGAATTGCCCTTCAGTCTCATTCAGGTTAGAGCAGCATCACGGAGTCCCAATATCGGCGATTGTCTTTGGCGGGCGCAGGCAATACCTGGCACCCCTGGTTTATGAAACATTTAACTGGCAGCATGGGGTATTTGCCGGCGCGACCATGGCGTCTGAACGCACAGCAGCCCAGGTCGGCGAGTTAGGCCAGGTGCGCAGGGATCCTATGGCTATGCTGCCTTTTTGCGGATATAATATGGCGGATTATTTCCGGCATTGGTTGAATATGGGTAAGCGCATGGCCAAACCTCCGAAGATATTCCATGTTAACTGGTTCAGGACCGATGAGAAGGGAGAATTTTTATGGCCGGGGTTCAGGGAAAATTTAAGAGTTTTAGAATGGATTTTGGACCGCTGTAACGCCAGGGTGGGAGCATCTAAGACCGCAATAGGTTATGTGCCGTACCAGGCGGATATTGATATGACCGGTCTGGATTTAGCGCCTGGCGTATTGGAAAAATTACTTGAGGTGCGTAAAGATAACTGGCTTGAAGAATTAAAAGGTATTAAGAAGTTTTTTAGCCAGTTTAAAAAAGATTTACCTTGCGAATTGTGGCAGGAATATAAAACCCTCCGGGAACGCCTTAAATCCCATGAATGAAGAGGTATTATTAAATACGGATTTTAAAGAATTGCAGTTATTCCGCAAGGGTAAAGTAAGGGATGTTTACGATTTGGGCGATAAGCTTTTGATCGTTTCAACTGACCGGATATCCTGTTTTGATGTAGTCTTGCCTTGCGGCATACCTTATAAGGGAAAAGTTTTAACCGCGCTATCCTGTTTCTGGTTTGATTTTCTAAAAAGTATAATCCCTAACCATTATATCAGCGCGGATGTGGATAAATACCCGCCGGAGTTAAAAAAATATAAAAACGCGTTATCCGGACGTTCCATGCTGGTAACCAAGAGTAAGCCTTTTGCGGCAGAGTTTATTGTCAGAGGTTATCTGTCGGGCTCAGGATGGAAAGAATACCAAAAACATCAGTCTATCTGCGGAATAAAGCTTCCTGCCGGCCTTGAGGAATCCGCCAAGCTACCCGAAATTATTTTTACGCCTTCCACAAAAGCAGAGGCAGGCCATGATCAGAACATTAGCCGGGAATATGTGGACAAATTAATCGGTAAGGAAGCTGCTCGCGAAATTGTCCGGTTAAGCATCGATATTTATAAGCAGGCAAGCGATTATGCTTATAAACAGGGGATAATCATTGCCGATACAAAATTTGAGTTCGGCTTGCAGGATAACAAGATCATTCTCATTGACGAAGTACTTACTCCGGATTCGTCACGTTTTTGGCCGTTGGATACCTACGTTGCCGGCCAGGCCCAGTCTAGCTTTGATAAACAGTTTGTGCGCGACTATCTTGAGGCATTAAACTGGAGTAAGATTCCTCCGGCGCCTAGGTTGCCGGAAGAGATTATTTTAAAAACCTCCCAGAAGTATCTGGAGGCCTACCGTAAGTTAACGGGAAGAGAGCTTAAAGAAAATGACGGCTTTTAAAAAAATATTATCCGTATTGTTAAGGATCGTTGTAAGCATTGTTTTATTGATCCTTTTGTTCAAGTTCAACAAAATCGATGTCAGTAATTTGATAAATGATATAAAAGGAGCGGATAAGGCGCTTTTGGGCGCGGGTTTTATGATTTTCTTTTTAGTCTATTTTCTCGGATTTTGGCGTTGGCATATGCTGCTTAGGGGAGCGGGTATCCATGCCCCTTTAAAGAGGCTGATGGTTTCATTTTCCGGAGGCGTTTTTTTCAGCATTTTTCTGCCTTCTACAATCGGAGGAGATATTGTTAAAACTGCGGACCTGGCGGGGCATACCCGTAAAACTAAAGAGGTTATCGCTACGGTCTTACTGGACAGGCTAAGCGGTTATGTCGGCCTGGTCCTGGTAATTTTACCTGCCCTCTTATTAGGCAGGGAGATGGTGCGGGATAAAGTTGTCGCCTCATCGGTCGCCGTCATCGTTATCCTATTAATCGGTATTCTCCTGGTTTTATTCAATAGATTTATCTATTCCAGAATTACCAAGTTCCTCACTGCGCCGGGAGCGGGAAAGATCAAAGAGGCGCTTAGTGATTTACACAGCGAGATTCATATTTTTCGCCATCACAAAAAATTGATTGCTTGTAACCTGATTTTATCTTCTTTTATCCAGCTTATCGCGCCGTTAAGCGCTTACTTTATCGCTCTCTCTCTAGGGGTAAAAATCAGCTTTCTTTATTTCCTTGTATTCCTGCCAATAATCGGGGCGATCACGATGCTCCCTATAGCTATAGGCGGGCTGGGCCTGAGAGAAAACCTGTTTGTAGTTTATTTCGCTAAGGCCGGAGTAATCAAGCAATTAGCAGTGGCTATGTCATTATTATCGTTCTCTTTTGTCGTAATTTACGGAGCAGTAGGAGGCATAATCTATGTCCTTACAGTACATCATCGACGGGCACAACATAACCAACCATCCCGAATTCATAAAGTTAATCCCTAAGAGATTTTCTGATTTGCGCGTTGCGCTTATTCAATTTATCAAAATGAGCGGGTTGGGCGCCAGCCCCAATAATAAATGTCTGGTTGTTTTTGATGGCTATGCGGACCCTTGCCTGGATAATCTGGAGGCCGGGAACATTGAGGTAGCTTTTTCCCGGCGCTTGAGCGCCGACGAACGCATTAAAAGGCTGGTGGAATTAGCAACTATCCCGAAAAATATTATTGTTGTCTCGGACGATAAGGAGATTAGATTCTTTGTGCGTTCCTGCGGAGCAAAATCAATGAGCGTGGAAGATTTTCTCGGGGCGCAAGAGAGGAGGAGGACGTCAGGAAAAACCCCGGCCCCCGAGACAGAGCTCAGTTATACTCAGATGCACAAAATCAACGAGGAGCTAAAGAAGCTATGGCTTTCCTGAAATTCTTAGGTACAGCCGGAGCGCGTTTTGTGATGATTGAACAGCTCCGGTCATCCGGCGGTATCTGGGTTTGTCACCAAGATACCAATGTATTAATTGATCCCGGCCCGGGGAGCATCGTGCGTTGCGCATCGAGCAGGCCAAAGTTAAACCCCGCTAAGCTAGACGGCATAGTCCTTACCCATCGCCACCTGGACCATACTAACGATATCAATGTGATGATTGAGGCGATGACTGAAGGAGGTTTTAAAAAGAGGGGCGTTGTTTTTTGCCCGGCTGACGCGTTTAACGAGGATTCTATTATTCTCAAGCACGCCGTTAATTTTCCCGAGAGGATAGAAATATTGGAAGCGGGTAAGGTTTATAAAGTAGGAAATTTTGAATTTAAGACCTCCATGCGCCATATCCATCCGGTGGAGACTTTCGGCCTGAAGTTCAATTTAGGGGATACGGCCGTGGGTTTACTCACGGATACAAGATTTTTTAAAGGACTGGAAGATTTTTACCAAACCGATATATTAATCATCTCCGTAGTTTTCTTTGAGCCGCGTCCGGGCGTTGACCACCTTTGCCTGAATGATGCAGAGGAGATTATCCGCAGCTGTAAGCCCAAGAGAACAATCCTGACACATTTCGGTATGACCATGCTTAAGGCCAGGCCGCATATCCAGGCAGAATCCCTCACTAAGCGTCTAGGCGTTAAAGTAGAAGCAGCTTACGACGGGATGTGCCTGAATTTATAAAATTATTGTTACCGAAAGTCGAGGTTTATGTCAGGTCCTGCGCTACATTAGCACAGGAGCAGGAAAAAGTTTCATTAATGAAACTTTTTCTTGACATAAACTTATGCTTATGATAGAGTTAACAAAATTAGGCAACACTAACCAAAGGAGGTGCAGGATGAGTAGTTGGCAAGTAGTTTTGCTAGAACCAGCCAGGAGCGTCCTTGCTCAAATAGGGCAGTTTGTAACGAACATTCTGTTGGTGCTTATTATCCTTATCGTCGGTTGGATCATCTCTAAGTTGATCCGGGCGGTGGTAACCAAGGCTTTAAGGATAGTTAAGGTCGATGAGCTTTCTGACCGTGTGGGATTGGAAGCTTTGTTGGAAAAGGGCGGTATAAGTTATTCCCTTTCGGAGTTAGTCGGGATAATCTGCTATTGGTTGGCGCTTTTAGTTACTTTTATGGTTGCGATCAATGCCATAGGCCTGACTATAGCCGCAGATCTATTGAATAAAGTAGTGCTCTATATACCTAGCGTCATTGCTGCTGTATTTATCCTGGTCTTAGGTATGTTTGCCGCTACCATATTAAAGAATATAGTCATTACGGCAGCTAATAATGCCGGGCTTAGCCAGGGGAAGATTTTGGCTAAAATTGTGGAAGTGATTATTATTCTTTTTGCTATATTCGTGGGTCTAGAGCAGCTTAATATCGGTATCCGTATCACCGAGTTAACCTTGGGGATAGGCCTGGCCAGTTTAGGTTTAGGTTTGGCTTTAGCTTTTGGCTTAGGCTGCAAGGATATCGCGGGTAAATTTATGGATGATTTTGTGAATAAGTTAAAGAAGAAATAGGTAGATGTTTTTAGCGGTAGATAAACAAACCCCGCACTTTTTTAGTTAAAGTGCGGGGTTTTTTATTTCGGAGAAATTCTTGAATAAACCAGGATATACCTATATTTGCCCGATGCATCCAGAAATTGAACAGGATAAACCGGGTGATTGTCCAAAGTGCGGAATGCGCCTTGAGCCCGGGGCCGGCCTTCCGGCAGGCCCGGAAGATGAAAATAAGGAAATACGCTTTTTAGCGCGTAAATTCTGGATCGGGCTGGTTTTAACAATTCCTGTTTTTCTATTGACCTTTGCTGAAATAGCTCCGGTTTTGCGCTGGTTACAATTCCTTTTGGCCACGCCCGTAGTTTTATGGGCAGGGAATATCTTTTTTATAAAAGCGTGGAAGTCGATCCTAAATAAAAGCCTCAATATGTTTACTCTGATTGCTATCGGCGTGGCTGCAGCCTATGGCTTTAGCGCGATAGCCATTGTTTTTCCGGGTATCTTTCCGGATTCATTGAAAAAAAACGGCGAATTGGGCCTGTATTTTGAAGCAGCCGCGGTTATTACGGTCCTCGTTCTCCTCGGGCAGCTTCTTGAGGCTAAGGCCCGCAGCAGGACAGGCCAGGCAATCAAGGGGTTGATTGGCCTGTCCGCTAAAGATGCACACCGTATCCAGGACGGCCGCCAAGAAGATATTGCCATTAAGGATATTAAAAAAGGAGATTTATTGCGTGTGCGTCCGGGAGAAAAAGTACCGTTGGACGGTATTATCGTTGAGGGTAAGAGCACTATTAATGAATCAATGATTTCCGGAGAACCAATCCCTGTAACCAAAAGAGAAGGGGATTGGGTTATCGGGGCAACCGTTAATCAGGCAGGTACTTTTATTGTGCGGGTGGAAAGAGTCGGTCCTGAAACTATCTTCGGCCAGATTGTAAAGATGGTGATTGATGCCGAACGCAGCCGGGCCCCCATTCAAGATCTCGCGGATAAGGTCAGCGCTTATTTTATTCCTGCCGTATTCGGGTGCGCGGCAATTGCTTTTATGGCTTGGGCCTTGTTCGGGCCGGAGCCGGCTTTAGCCTACGCTTTAGTCAGTGCCATATCGGTTTTAATTATTGCTTGCCCCTGCGCTTTGGGCTTGGCAACGCCAATGTCAGTAATGGTTGGAGTTGGTAAGGCTGCGCAGTCAGGTATTTTGGTTAAAAATGCCGAGG
>JAQTPA010000043.1 GCA_028713155.1 Candidatus Omnitrophota bacterium
TGATTGGTTCCTTAAAAGTAGTATTCTAAGGCAACTTATGTAGAAACACTAATCCTCGGGGGAGAACATCCCCCGAGGATTTTTTTTAAATCCCTATGCTAAACCTCGCCTTTATCTTCCATATGCACCAGCCCTATTATAAAGACCTCCTGACCCAGGAGGCGCCTTTACCCTGGGTGCGTTTACACGGGGCCAAGGATTACCTGGATATGGTCCAGATATTGGAGGAATACCCCAGGATCCACAAGACTTTTAATGTAGTGCCTTCTTTACTGGAACAGGTAGAAGATTACGCCAGCGCAAGGGTCAAAGATAAATACCTTGAGCTTTCCTATCAAGCCGCCCGGGATCTGGGCCCTGCGGATAAAACTTTTATTTTAAATAACTTTTTTTCCATTAACAAAGATAGGGTAATTTCGCTTTTCCCGCGCTATTACGAATTGTATTTTAAAAAACAGCGGCATCAGGAATTTAATACCCAGGATTACCTGGACCTGCAAACCTGGTTTAATCTGGCCTGGATTGACCCGTCTTTCCGCCTGAAATTCCCGGAATTAAAAGCTCTGGTAGCTAAAGGGAGGTTTTTTACGGAAGAAGAGAAACGCGTTGTCCTGGATAAACAATTAATTATTTTAAAAGATATAATCCCTAACTACAATAAATTTCGCGCAAGCGGCCAGATCGAATTAAGCGTAACGCCTTATTACCATCCCATACTGCCGCTATTATGCAGCACGAACAGCGCTAAAGAAGCTAACCGCCAAAGCCTCTTACCGAACCAGGAATTTCGTTACCCTCAGGACGCCCAGGCGCAAATTGACTCCGGCGTTGCATTTTATCAGGAGAAATTCAAGGCCGCTCCGCTAGGGATGTGGCCATCCGAAGAATCAGTCAGCGAACAGATCCTTCCGGCTATAATCGCTTCCGGAATAAAATGGATAGTTACGGACGAAACCCTGCTCTTTAAGTCCCTGAAATCCAAAAAGAGGGATACTAGGTTACTTTACCAGCCGCATTTATTGAAAAGAAGAGAAGGGGAGTTAAAAATCGTATTTCGTGACCGCAATCTCTCGGATTTAATCGGGTTTACTTACCACAGCTGGAAAGCCGAGAACGCCGTAGCGGATTTTATCTCTCACCTGGAAAATATCAACAAAACTTTCCAAAATGAAGACTCCTTAGTTGTTATTGCCATGGACGGAGAGAATGCCTGGGAATATTATACTAATGACGGCCATGATTTTTTAAGCCTGCTTTATGCGCGCCTGAGCGCAGCGGACTTCATTAAAACAACTACCGTCTCCGAATACCTGGAAACGCATAGGATAAAATCCGAAATCAAGCATTTAAGCGCGGGCTCCTGGATCTACGGTAATTTTAATAAATGGATGAACAACCCTTGCAAGGCTTGCGCCTGGGACTGGCTGCTCGCCGCGCGCAAAGAACTGGATAATCCGGATTTAGGGTTAGCTAACGAAAAACTGGCATTAGCCTGGAAACAAATTTATATTTTAGAAGGCAGCGATTGGTTCTGGTGGTATGGCGAAGACCCGGATGGCGCATTTGACCGGCTCTTTCGCCGGCATTTGAGCAATTTTTATACGCTCATCGCTAAGAACCCTCCGGATTATTTAAAAAATCCGCTAAGCCCTTGATACATCCGGCGGCAGCGTCTACACTACGAATGGCATACGAAAGTGTTGACATTCAACGCCTTTTGTGTTATAAAATAACAAGCCCATATGGATAAAAAGGATATCTACGAACATTTAGCCAAGATTTACCTGGATGCTTCTTCCAAGAAGAAAAAAAGAAATAAGAGCCACCACAAGCTTTTTAAGAATCTTTTTATCTTAAGCATATTTATGCTGGCGGCCTTAAGCACAGCTTTATTTTCTTCTTCCGCCAAGAGGCATCATCTGCCTGCCGAGACCGCGCTCTTCCTGCAAAACGGGCCCTCTAAAATAAATTTCAATTTTGACCCGGCCAGCCGGGAAACCTATACCATCAATTTAAACCGCCTGAATGTCGGGCGCTTTAAACAACTGGCTTTTGCGCTCAGGAATATGAACCCCAAAGATACCATTGCCTTAAGGGTGGAGTTCACTAATGCCTTTAAAGAAAGGTCTGAAGTATATATAAAAGACATCCCCGGTAAATGGCGGGATGTGCGGATAAACCTGGCGCAGTTTGAGAATATAAACGACTGGTCGGAAATGAACAGCCTGACTTTTACCGTGGAAGCCTGGAACGCCGCCAGAAAAAAAGGCGTAGTTTATATAGACAATATCCGTCTTACGAAATAGGGAAGGAGAGTTAGAATAAGGCTATGCGTATAATCGCGATTACCAATCAAAAGGGCGGTTGCGGTAAAACAACGACAGCAGTTAACCTGGCCGCTTCCCTGGCCACTAACGCCAGGAAAGTATTGTTGATAGACCTTGACCCTCAAGCGCACGCTACCCTGGGCCTGAATATTAAATCTCCTTTAAGCATCTACAATGTCCTCTCCAAGACAACCCACCAAAAGGCAAAATTAGACGGAATTATCCAGAATATCAGCCCGGATTTTGATATCGCGCCATCCGGCATTATTTTAAGCACCCTGGAACAGGAACTGGCCGGTGAAATCGGAAGGGAATCCCGGCTCCGGGAAGTTTTAAATAATTTCAAAGAAAATTATGACTATATCCTGATTGATTGCCCGCCTAACCTGGGAATCCTGACCATCAACGCCATCCGGGCAGCCAGTGAAGTGATCATCCCGGTTGAGGCCAGCAGGTTTTCTCTGGAGGGCCTGGGACAATTAATCAGCATCGTCGAACTAGTCAAGGACCGGCTTAACCATGAAGTCGCTTTCCGGATACTGGTGGCTAACTTTGATTCGCGCCTGGCCCATTCCTTTAAGATGCTCGAAAAAATTAGAAGTGATTTTAAAGATAAGCTCTTCAGCAATATCATCCATGTAAACGTAAAACTAAAAGAAGCGCAGAACCAGGGCAGCCATATCCTGGATTTTGATAAATACTGCCGCGGCGCCAAAGACTACTACAGCCTCTCCCGGGAGATCATTACCCAGGAAATCATAGATAAAAAAATCCCTGCTCCGGTCAGGCCTTTAGAAAAGAAAATGCAGGAGATACTCAGAACAGAATTGCCTAAGCTTAACGAAGTTATCTTTAAAGTTGCCGCGCCCCAGGCTAAAGACGTCTACCTAGCCGGCGAATTTAACAACTGGCGGCTGGATGATACCGGGCGCATGGCCCAGGATAACGGCACCTGGAGCAAAAAATTAAACTTGTCCTGCGGCAGGTACCGTTACCGTTTTGTGATTGACGGTAAATGGGTAGAGGATTCCGGCAACCCCTTAAAAGAAATTAACCCCTATGGTTCGGTTGATTCCCTAATTGAAATCGGCAGTAATAATAACACCCGGCGCTAATCAGGACTGCACCGGTGTGCCCTTTTGGGCAAGGGAGGTGGAAAATGGCCTTAAAGAAAAGAAAGGCAAAGAAGAGGGTGGTTAAAAAGCGGCCTTTAAAGAAAAGGGTCGTTAAAAAAACTCTGAAAAAGAAACCCGCCAGGAAAACTCTTAAGAAGGCTGCCTCTAAAAAGAAACCGGCAGCGGCCAGGGCGAAAAAATCCAAAGAAAACCTGATCGGCAATATTACGCATTATTTTCCGCACGTGCAGGCTGCGGTGATTAAATTAAAGGCCCCCTTATCCGTAGGGGATACCATCAAGGTCAAAGGCCATACAACAGAATTTACCCAGACAATAGCTTCCCTGCAGATCAACCGCGTTCCGGTAAATTCGGCTAAAACCGGGGAAGAAATAGGCTTATTGGTTAAATCCAGAGTAAGGCAGCACGATTTAGTTTATAAAGTCTAAAAGAGGAGGTAGGAGTGAGGCTTTCCGAAATCGAAAAAAGGGCAAAAAGCTTAGGTATCCGGGATACCTGGAGGCTTTCCAAGAAGGAATTAGTCAAAACAATACAACGCGTCGAAGGCAACCTGGATTGCTTTGGGGCCAAGCGCAATTCCTGCGAACAGCTGAGTTGTTGCTGGAGGAG